>CAJOHR010000043.1:32822-55613 GCA_905234425.1 uncultured Oscillospiraceae bacterium
CCGGAGTTGTCGATGAAGATGGGATAGCGGCAGTCGTACTTCTCCTTCACCGCCGACAGGTAATCGAACATGTCGTCCACAGTGACGATGGAATCCATGCCGAACTCCTCTGCCCAGTCCGCCCGATAGGAGAGGCCCTGCTCGGAGATGGAGTCGGAGACGAAGGTGAAGATCCGGAGCATCATGGTCTCGTCGGTGTAGACGCTCTTCATGGTGTAGTCGTCCATGGTATCAAGCACCGCCTGATAGTTGGGCATGTACTCCGGGATCATATCGGTCAGGTCGATGATCACATCGTCGTCAAAGGCTGTGGCCACGCCGCCGGAATAGTAGTCCATGCTCATGAGGTCCGGGAAATCGCCCGAGGCGATGGTCAGGTTGAACTGCTCCCAGGCCGCGGAATCAGAGCACTCGATGAAGTTCATGTGCACGCCGGTGGCCTCCTCCACCAAAGGCAGGGTGGGCATATCGGCATAGGAATTCATGAGGCCGTTCCAGATAAAGGCGGAGAACACCCGCCACATGGACAGCTCGCCGCCGTCGTCCAGGGGATAGGAGATCAGGTCTCCCACGCCGTTCTGGAGCTCCTCGTACATGGCGTCGGTCTCCCGGCTCAGAGCGAAATACTTCTCAGCCATGGTGTCATAGGTGATTTCCTCGGGCGCTTCTTCCTCGGCGGCCTCTTCCGGCTCTTCCGCCGATGCTTCGGCCTCCTGGGGCTCCTCAGGCTCTGGCTCCGGCTCGGGTGCAGGCTCGCTGGCTTCCTCGGCTTCCTGGGACGCCTCCTGGGCCTCAGGCTCAGGGGCCGGAGCGGAGGCCGCAGACTGGGCGCTGCCGCCGCAGCCGGCCATCAGGCTCAGGAGCATCCCCAGCACCAGCAGCATGGCAAGCAGAGATTTTCTCATGTTTCATAACTCCTTTCCAGTGTATATTTTGCATAAAACCATTATATCGCCTCCGAAATGTGATGTAAACATGGGATAATCCACAAGAACAGCTTAACAGAATTGTAATATTTATGGAAGACCCGGACCGGCGCCGCCGGGCAGGTCAAAAAGAACGGACCGCGATTTCGCGGTCCGTGTTGGCAGACACAGAATTAAGCTGTTGTGCGCAGTAATTCAGGAAACGGATCAGGATCACCGCGTACTGAGCCCGGGTTGCCGAGTCCTT
This sequence comes from uncultured Oscillospiraceae bacterium, assembly GCA_905234425.1. Taxonomy (GTDB): domain Bacteria; phylum Bacillota; class Clostridia; order Oscillospirales; family Oscillospiraceae; genus HGM13006. Next base: position 33,996 of record CAJOHR010000043.1, read on the forward strand.
GGGGGCCAGGGTGTGGTCGGTGTAGCCGTCTATGATCCCGGCGTCCGTGGCCCAGGCCAGAGACTCCAGGGCAAAGGACGACACCTGATCCAGGTCCCGGTAGGTGGCGCTCCATCCCTCGGTAGCCGTGTCCAGACCGACATACCGGGCGTATCGGGCCAGGATCGTCACCAACTGCTCCCGGTTCGCGTCCGCGTCGGGGTCGAACAGACCGCCGTCCACGCCCTCCACGATGCCGTTTTCCGCGGCCCAGTCCGCCGCCGCGCCGTACCAGCTCGTCCGGGGCACATCGGGGAACTGTCCGGATGCTTCGGCCAGGGGCGACCCCTCCATGCGCCAGAGCACCGTCACCACCATGGCCCGGCTGACCTCCATGCCGGGCTGGAAGGTCCGATAGCCAGTGCCCTCAAAGAGCCCCAGGGCCGTGGCCTGCTCCACCTGGAGAAAGAACCAGTTGTTGGGAGTCACGTCGTCGTAGGGATTTCGGGGATCGTAATCATAGCGGCTCACCGGATAGGCCTGCTGGAAGGAGGCGGCGTCAAAGGGCGCCTCCCGTACGTGGGAAGCGTCGGCAAACTGTTCGCTGCCCGTCAGGAACCAGCGCCAGACCTTTGGGTGGTTGGCGTCCCAGGTGCTGTCCAGGTTGTACCACCAGGGCCCGAATCGGACGATGTTCCAGGCGTGGTTGGAGCCTGTGATAATTCGTACGGGAATCCCCCGGATCCTGCACAAGGCGTAGAGGAGCATAGAATAGCCCTGGCACACCGCCTTGCCGTTGAACAACGCCCCGTAGGCGCTGTAGATCTGGTAGTCCTCGGCGGAGGCGGCGCCCCGCTCCACCCGGTAGAGGGCTTCGTCGCCGTACTGCACGTTCTCCACTATGTAGTCGTAGGGACCAAGACCGCTGAGGCCCAGGTCTCCGGCAAGCTGCCGGACCGCCGGGTCCACCTTGTCGTTCAGCTCTGCGGGGATCAGGTAGATGAAGGTCAGGACAAAATCATACCGGTCTCCATAGTAGTCCACATTCCAGTCGTAGTGCCGCCAGCTCCAGCGCAGGTAGTCTCCGTCGTAGGGGCCGTCGGCAAGCTCCATGCTCCAGGCCCTGTCCAGAACGTCGTTGTTGAACCACGCCCGCAGACCGTCCGGCATCTCCCGGGCGCTCGCCGCAATGTGGAGGTAGATGGTCTCCTGGCGTCGCAGCATGGCCTGGCGGATCTGCTCCGCGGCCTCGGCGGAGGATATATAGGTTTCCCCTTTCAGCGGTGCTGCAGCGGAGAATTCGGGGCCGTTCATCAGCCAAGCCGTGCCCTCCAGATTGGCGATCAGCTCGTTGTCTCTGTGGTCGGAAAGACTTCCTCCAGCAGGAATCGTCTCGGCCAGGACCGGGGATACGTAGGCGGATATCAGGGCAAATATGAGAAAAAGGCTCAAAAGCCGTCGCTTCATGGTCTGTACCTCCCATAGGAACGGGTTTTGTAACCGTATTGTAACCTATGGACAGGGGGATGTCAACAGAAACCGGGCGCTCCCGCAGCAGAATGCAGCGGAAGCGCCCGGCGGATTTTCGATGGATCAGGCAAACAGCTCCAGAGCCTTGGCGGCAAAGCGCTGGCCGTAGGTCTGGAAGAGCTCGGCAGCGGCCTCCTCCCCATCCTTGAGGCAGATGGGCCCGAGATGAATAAAGGGCAGACCCTTGCTGACGCCGGAGGAATAGGCCACGCAGCCCTTGACCAGGAGCTGGGTCAGCACTGACTGAATGGCGATGTCCGCGCCGCCCTGGAGGAAGTTGGCGGTGGCGTAGGCGCCGCAGAGCTTGTCCGCCAGCTTGCAGGGGCACGTATCCAGCCAGGTCTTGAGCTGGTTGGCCTCGGCGGCATAGTAGTCCGGGGTGCCCACGATCACGGCGGCGGAGTCGTTCACAAAGGCCACGTTCGCCTCGTTGTCGGGGGCGGTGGTCAGCTCGCCGATGGGGAACAGGCCCACCTCAATGGCGGCGTCCGCGGCGGCGATGCCCTTCTGGATCTCCTGGGCCATTCTGGCCGTGCGGCCGCTGGACGAGAAATAGATGATGGAAATTTTCATTAGATGTACCTCCCAAATAGAAAATATATTATTTGTTTCCGATGAGCTCCACCAGGAAGTCGGCGATCTCCTGGTCTGAGGCCAGCTCGCCGGTGCCCTTGCCGCCATAAGCCAGGACGCCCTCATGGGGCTCGATGAACCTGTACTGGCCCAGATCCTTGAGCTTCTGCATGTTCATCTGCATGATGGGGTTGGTATACATGGCGTCGTTCATGGCCGGAGCGATGACCACGGGAGCACGGGTTGCCATGACCGTGGTGGTGAGCATATCGTCGGCGATTCCATTGGCAATCTTGCCGATGACGTTGGCCGTGCAGGGGGCGATGAGGAACGCGTCGGCCTTCCGGGCCAGGGAGATGTGCTCCACGCTCCATACGGCGGGCTCCTTGAACATATCCCGGGTAACGATGTTCCGGGACAGGGTGCGGATGGTCTGCTCGGTGATGAAGGTCTCCGCATTTTTGGTCATGATCACGTCCACGTTGGCGTGGAGGTCAATGACCAGCTTGTTGAGGATCAGACAGGCTTTCCAGGCGGCAATTCCGCCGGTGACGCCCATGACGATATTCTTTCCGGTAAGCATATGCTTCATCCTCCTGTGGATATTTTGTTTTCCAACGGAGATTATAGCATATCCCGAAGAAAATAAAAACCTTTTTTTCGGGCATCCTCCCTAGGCCGGCGGCGGAAACCGCCGGAAGACCTGTCCCGGCTCCAGCGCGGTCTCGGCCCGGGCGGCCAGCTCGCTGACAGTGACAAAGCGGTAGCCCTCGGCCTGCATCCGGTCCACCAGCCGGAGGGCCGCCTCCACGGAGCTCTCCGACAGATCGTGCATGAGGATCACATCGCCGTCTCCGGCGCATCCGGCCATGGCCTGGAGCACCGTGTCCGCGTCGGTCACGGCCCAGTCCCTGGGATCCACGGACCAGAGGATCAGGCTCATGCCCTCCGCCGCCGCCTCGGCCTGCACGGTCCCGTCCCAGGCGCCGCCGGGAGGCCGCATGAGGGTGGGCCGGACCCCGGTGGTCAGGAAGATCTGCTGGGCAGTCTCCTTCATGTCCCGGTGGACCTCCGCCGGAGAGAGCCTGGTCAGGTCCGTGTGGACCGTGGAGTGGACCCCCACCTCATGGCCCTCGGCAATGTACCTTGGCAGGGCCGAGGGATACTGCTCCATCCGATAGCCGCAGAGGAAAAAGGTGGCTTTGGCGTCCCTGGCGTTCAGCCCGTCCAGCAGAGCCTCCGTGATCTCTCCCGAGGGCCCGTCGTCGAAGGTCAGGGCCACATACCCCGCGGGCGCCGCCTCCGAGGCTCCGGCAGTCCCGGACAGAACCAGATATGCTGCCAGCACAAGCAAAAATTTACGCATGATAACACCCCGTTTCGGCCGTTATCATGCGTAAAAAAATCGGAATTATGCTGGTAACTATCAGAACAAAAATCCGTATTTTTTCTTATAGTCCTCCTCGGGCTTGGGCAGGGCTCCGAGCTGCTCCCGCAAGGCTTCCAGATCCACGTTCTGAATGTCTTCATCCATGCAGACCTGGCTGGCCAGCAAGCCGCCACCCGCCCGGTCCAGATCGGTGCCGTAGGCGCTGGAGGCCATGGTGGCGGAATAGACCATCTCTGAGAGGCATCTGGCCACGATCTCCGCGGCGGGATAGGTCTCCTCGGTCTCCCTGTCCACCTCCAGCCCCACCAGAACCTCCGGGGGTTTTAAGCCGATGGCATAGCCCTCCGGATCCCCCGGCACAAAACCGGAAACCTGGATCGTGGGCTCCTCGCCGTCCGTTTCTTCCTCGTCTCCCAGATAGAAGCTCCACTCCGAGACGGGCTCCTCCTGAATGCGGATGACCATGCCTGTGGTGTTGGCCGCGGGAGCCGCCTCCCGGAGGCCCGTATAGATATCCCGGTAGGCCTGCTCGTAGTCCCGGAGCTTGCCGCCCTCCGGGGAGAGCAGCTCCCAGACCTCCTCAAAGGTCACCTTGTCGATAAAATCCTTCAGAATCGCCAATGACGTTCCCTCCTGATCGTTTCTGTGGCTCCATCATATCACGATTTGACCACCATGTCAAAATGCAGTATGATAGAGGCCGAAAGGTTGTGATGCTATGGGGGTCTTTGGGGCGTGCGTTTTGATATTGCTTCTTGTTATGATCCTCCTGACGGTCCGGGCGCTGCGGTTCCGGCCGCAGGCGGCGGAAACTCCGGAGATCCGGGAGATCCCCATCGACGGGGAACAGGCCGTCCGGCATCTCCGGGAGATGATCCGCTGCCGCACCGTGTCCGCTCCCGCCCTGCGGGAGGAAAAGGAATTTGAACGGTTCCGGGCCCTGCTGCCGGAGTTCTATCCGAATGTGTTCTCCAAATGCGAGACAGAGCGGGTGGATACCACCGGGCTTCTGATCCGCTGGCCGGGAAAATCCCGGGAGAATCCGGCGGTGCTTCTGTCCCACTACGACGTGGTCCCGGCGGAGGAGGCGGTCTGGGACAAACCTCCCTTCGAGGGCGTCATAGAGGACGGGGTTCTCTGGGGCCGGGGCGCCCTGGACATGAAAAATCAGCTCTGCGGCGTCCTGGAGGCCATGGAATATCTGATCTCCACAGGCTTCACCCCGGCCCGGGACGTGTATTTCGCCCTGTCCGGGGAAGAGGAGATCATGGGCCCCACCGCCGTCTCCATCCGGGATCTGCTGACCGCCCGGGGCGTCAGGCCGGCCTTTGTCGTGGATGAGGGCGGCGACGTCATGGACGGTGTGTTCCCCGGCGCAGCGGCCACCTGCGCCATGGTGGGCGTGGGGGAGAAGGGGGTTGCCAACCTCCGCTTCGCGGCAAAGAGCGCCGGCGGCCATGCCTCGGTCCCGAGCCCGGACAACCCGCTGCCCAGGCTGTGCAGGGCCATGAGCCGGATCCGGCCATTCCCCCAGCGGCCTTCCCCGGCCCTGGAGGCCATGGTGGACACCATGGGGCGGTATACATCCTTCAAAACACGGCTTCTCCTGGCGAATCGGGATCTGCTCCGGCCCCTGTATCACCGGTATTTACGGAAATGCGGCGGTATGCTGGAGGCAGGCTCCCGGACCACCTTCGCCCTGACCAAGGCCTCGGGCAGCGCCCAGGGGAACGTGATCCCCGCCCGGGCGGAGATGTTCGCAAACCTGCGGCTTCTGTGGGGGGACACCACGGATTCCGTTGAACGGGAGCTGCGCCGCCGGATGCGGGACCCTTCCATTGAAATTGTAAGGGAGGTCTGCGCCGATCCCAGACCGGACTCCAAAATGACCGTGGGCTGGGAAGCGCTGAACCGGGCTATCCGGGCCACCTGGCCCCAGGCGGTGGTGACGCCCTATCTCATGGTGGCCACCACCGATTCCCGCCACTGGCGGGACGTGTGCGACAACGTGTACCGGTTCTCCGCCAAGGCCGTTACCGGGGAGGAAAAGGCCACGGTCCACGGGGTCAACGAGCGGATCCGCACGGAAAACACCCTGCATACTGCCCAGTTTTTCGTCCGGCTCCTGGAACAGTGCTGAATCCTGCGCTTGGCGGGATAAATGCGGAAAGAAAGGCGCGGAAGCGGTTGACATCCGGCTGAAATCGTGGTATACTGTGATAGAAATGTGAAGATTTGGTGAAGCACAGGAACGTTGCCCGTTTCTCCAGCATCGCTGGTTTACCTTCTTTCTTTCTTTTTCGGACAGACATGACTCCCCTGTCCGGACGGAAAAGCCTCCCTTCCCCGGGGAGGCTTTTCTGTATTGTTTTTCCGCCCGGGAAACGGTATAATGGGGGAAAAGGAGGGATCGTCATGGCAAAGCGCAGCACCAGAAACACCCGGGGAAAGATCGTCACGGCGGCCTGGGAGCTCTTCTATGAAAACGGCTACGACGAGACCACCGTGGACGACATTGTGGAGCGCTCCGGCACCTCCAAGGGGTCCTTCTACCACTACTTTGCCGGAAAGGACGCCCTGCTTTCCTCCCTGTCCACCCTGTTCGACGAGAAATACAGGACCCTGGAGGAGACCATGCCCCGGGACCTGGACTGCTTCGGGCAGCTGATCTACCTGAACCAGGCCCTGTTTTTCATAATCGAGAATTCCATCTCTTTGGAACTGCTGGCCCGCCTCCTGTCCACCCAGCTGATCACCTCCAGCGAAAAGCACCTCATGGACCAGAGCCGGTACTATTTCAAGCTCCTGCGCCGGATCTGCATGGAGGGCCAGAAAACAGGGGAGTTCCGGGCAGACGTCTCCGTGAACGAGATGGTCCGGGCCTACGCCCTCCAGGAGCGGGCGCTCATGTACGACTGGTGCATCTGCGGCGGCACCTACTCCCTGAGCCAGTATTCCGCCCAAATGCTCCCGGAATTCCTGCAATATTTGAAAAAATAATAATTGTTTTGATTTGATTCTATAATACAGTCTATTATATTCGCCTTGTATTTCAATGCTTTTTGAAATACAAGGCGCTTTTATTATGACATTTCGTCTGGACTATATTCTGTGTTGCAGTCTACATTTTGTTATAGTATAATGCACAAACTGGTCCACAGAAGAAAGGGGCCGGCAGAAAAGGAAGGTGTAACTCTCTATGAACGCAAACACTGTTGCGATCATCGTAGCCATTGTGGCTTACCTGATCCTGGTGGTTGCCATCGGAATCTATTATTCCAGGCGCAACAAATCCACCGACGACTTTTATCTGGGCGGCCGGAAACTGGGCCCCCTGGTCACGGCCATGAGCGCCGAGGCCTCGGACATGAGCTCCTGGCTTCTGCTGGGTCTGCCCGGCGTAGCCCTGCTCTCCGGCGTGCCGGAGGCGGTCTGGACCGCCGTGGGTCTGGCCGTGGGCACCTACATCAACTGGCTGGTGGTGGCCAAACGGGTCCGCAACTACTCCCAGCACATCGGCGCCACAACCATCCCCCAGTTTTTCTCCAAGCGGTATCATGACGACCGGAACATCCTGTCCCTGATCTCCGCCGTGGTGATCGTGGTGTTCTTCATCCCCTACACCGCCTCAGGCTTCAACGCCTGCGGCACCCTGTTCGCCAGCCTCTTCGGCGTGGACTATTTCACCGCCATGATCATCTCCGCTGTCGTCATTGTGGTCTATACCACCCTGGGCGGCTTCCTGGCGGCCTCCACCACGGACCTGATCCAATCCGTCGTCATGACCATCGCCCTGGTGGTGGTTGTGTTCTTCGGCATCCATGCCGCCGGCGGCTGGGACGCGGTGGCCGCCAACGCCCGGTCCCTGCCCGGCTATCTGAACCTGACCCAGGGCTACGACGCGGCCACAGGCGCAGCCGCCACCTACGGCGGACTCACCATCGCCTCCACCCTGGCCTGGGGTCTGGGCTACTTCGGCATGCCCCACATTCTGCTCCGGTTCATGGCCATTGAGGACGCCCACAAGCTCAAGACCTCCCGCCGGGTGGCCAGCATCTGGGTGGTCATTTCCATGGGCGTGGCCATCCTCATCGGTATCGTGGGCAACGCCATGATCCACAGCGGGGCCATCGAGGAGCTGGCTGCCGCCGACTCCCAGCGGATCATCATCCGCATCGCCAATCTGATCGCCTCCAACGGCATCTTCCCGGCTCTGATCGCCGGTGTGATCCTGGCGGGCATTCTGGCCGCCACCATGTCCACCGCCGATTCCCAGCTCCTGGCTGCCGCCTCCAGCGTCTCCCAGGACTTCGCCCGGGATACCCTGGGCCTGAAGCTCTCTGACAAATCCGCCATGATTCTGGCCCGGGGCACCGTCATTGTCATCGCCATCATCGGCATGATCTGGGCCCGGAATGAGGGCAGCGTGTTCACCATCGTGTCCTTCGCCTGGGCCGGCTTCGGCGCGGCCTTCGGCCCGGTCATGCTCCTGGCCCTGTTCTGGAAGCGGAGCAACAAGTACGGCGCCATCTGCGGCATGATCGCCGGGGGAGCCATGGTGTTCATCTGGAAGTACGGCGTCCGTCCCATGGGCGGCCTTCTGGACATCTACGAGCTCCTGCCCGCCTTCCTCATCGCCATTGTGGTGAACGTAGCCGTGAGCCTGGCCACCTCCAAGTCCCGGACGGGCGCCACCCAGCGGGATATGGAGAAGGAATTCGACACGGTCATGGCCATGAAGTAATTTCTTATCTTTATAAAGTGAGCGCCGGTCCGCGTCGCGGACCGGCGTTTTTGGATCTTTGATGCTATTTATGGTATCGGCTGCCTGCCAACATGCTCTCGGCGCGGTAGAGCTGCTCCAGGACCATGACCCGCGCCAGGTGATGCGGGAAGGTCATGGGGGACATGCTGAGCAGAAAATCCGCCCGGGATTTGATCTCCTGGCTCAGTCCGTAGGAGGACCCGATCAAAAAGACCAGCTCCGATTTTCCTCCGGTGCGGAGGGTTCGGAATTTCTCCGCCAGAGCCTCCGAGGAAAGCGTCTTGCCCTCCACGGCCATAGCGCATAGCCAGGCGTTTTTCGGCAGCTTTTCCAGGACCGCCTCGCCCTCCTTCCGAAGGGCCTCCCGGATCTGGGCAGGGGAGGGGTCCTCGGGGAGCTTTTTCTCCGGCAGCTCCAGAAGCTTCACCCCACCGAAGGCACGGAGGCGCTTTTCGTATTCGGCGCAGGCCTCCCGGTAAAAGGACTCCTTCAGCTTGCCGACGGCGATGAGGGTCAGCATAATTTTCTCTCCTCCAGGGCGGCGATGATCCCCTCCACCGCGGCCTCCAGATCGTTTCTCTCCCCGTCCCAGGGCACGGTCACATCGGCCCAGCGTTCATAGACCGGGGTCCGCTTCTGATACAGGTCCAGGAGGGTTTCCCCGGGTCCGAAGGCGATGCCCCGGGTTTTGATATTGGAGATCCGCCGGTGCAGCTCCTCATAGGGCGCCTGGAGATAGATCACGGCGCCAAGGGCCTTCAGATGGGTCATGGCCCGCTCCCGCATAGGCGCGGAGCCGCCCGTGGCAATCACCGTATTCTGCGTCTCCAGGTCCAGGATCACCGATTCCTCCAGGTCCAGAAAGGCGTCCAGCCCCTCCCGATCCAGAATATCCTGGAGTGTTGTCCCGGCCCGGCGGCATATGGCCAGATCCGAGTCCAGAAAATCCATGCCCAGGGTCTTGGCAAGAATCACGCCCACCGTGCTCTTGCCCGCCCCGGGCATTCCAATTAAAATCAGGTTCTTCATTCAGGTGTCTCCCATGTCGTAGAGGATATACCATTCCGGCACGCCTGCAGAGGTCTTTGTCAGCACCAGGGCGTTTTTCGAGCCCTCCAGATGGGTCCCGCCGGGGTCGTAGGCCAGCCCGGCAAAGCCCGCCTCGTCATAGTAGAGATAGTAGCAGACCACGCCGTCGGTCACGGCCACATTCCGGAGATACACGTCGGTGATGGGGCTGCCGCCGGCAGTCTCCACCCCGTAGAGCACGTCCTCCGTGTTCATCATCTCCACAAGGGACCGGCGGATCTCCTCGTCGAAGAGGGAATCGCCGTCCACCAGTTCCCCGTTCCAGGACGCCAGGACCTTGTCATGATTCCTGCTGGAATAGAGCTTCAGCCCCTCCATATCCGCCATTTCCACGGCGGTCCTGGCGTAGGAATCCAATTGGTCCCCGTCCGTGAACACGGTGCGGATGGCGGACATGCGGTCGGCATAGGTGGAGGTCACGAGGACGGATTCATCCGTCCCCAGGAGGGTCCCCAGGGCGTTGCCCAGAAACAACCCCACCGCCAGCGCCACAAGGCAGCCGGCTAAAAATTTTGCCAGGGTGGCGGGAAATTCGTCCCGCTGCTCCGGGAATTTTACGTCCATGGTTTCACCTCCCAGTTTTGCAACAGAGTGGAGAGTTTAGATATTGGGTCTGAATCGTTTTCCGAAGGAAAACACAACATCTTCACTCTCCACTCTTCACTCTCCGCTCTAAGGAAACGATGAATAAAGAACGGTGTGCGGATTGGCGAGCATATTTTTCTCCTGATAAAGTCGAAAAATCGCAGGAATACTTTATGTATTTCAAGATTTTAAATATGCCGCCAAGACGTGCGCCGGGATTTAATCAGCGTTTCCCTAAATAAATTACTTCTTGTCCTTGAGCAGATCCCGGATCTCGGTGAGCAGCTTCTCCTCGGCGGAGGGCTCGGGGGGCGCTTCCTCCTCCTCTTCCTCCTCCTTCTTCCGCATGTCGTTGACCTTGTTCATGGCCTTGACAATGAGGAAGACGACGAAGGCGATGAGGATAAAGTTGATAATGGCCGTCAGGAAGGTGCCGATGCCCAGGACCACGGCCTCCTTGACCACTTCACCGGCGGCGTCGGTCTCCGCAGCCTTCAGAACGATATCCCACTTGCTCAGGTCGATGCCGCCGAAGAGCAGACCGATGATGGGCATGAGGATGTTGTTGATCAGGCTGTTCGTGATGGCGCCGAAGGCTGTGGCGATAATCACGCCGATGGCCATGTCCAGCACGTTGCCCCGCATGATGAATTCCTTGAACTCACCGAAGAAGCCCTTTTTCTTTTCTTCCATTTTTTACTACCTCCTATAAATGAAATTGGTTTCCCAAAACAGGACAAAATGATAAACCGGATGGATTTCCAGATTATACCTTTTCCAGCCGCTCCTTGCCGCCCATATAAGGCCGCAGGACCTCGGGGATCACCACAGAGCCGTCAGGCTGGAGGTTGTTCTCCAGGAAGGCGATGAGCATTCTGGGCGGGGCCACGCAGGTGTTGTTCAGGGTGTGGCAGAGCTGGATCTTTCCGTCGGCGTCCCGATAGCGGATCTTCAGCCGCCGCGCCTGGGCATCGCCCAGGTTGGAGCAGGAGCAGACCTCGAAATATTTCTGCTGCCGGGGGCTCCAGGCCTCGATGTCGCAGGACTTGACCTTCAGATCCGCAAGATCGCCGGAGCAGCATTCCAGCTGCCGGACGGGAATGTTCATGGACCGGAACAACTCCACGGAGTACTGCCAGAGCTTTTCATACCAGTCCTTGGAGTCCTCGGGCCGGCAGACCACGATCATCTCCTGCTTCTCAAACTGATGGATCCGGTAGACGCCCCGCTCCTCGATGCCGTGGGACCCCTTTTCCTTCCGGAAGCAGGGGGAATAGCTGGTGAGGGTCTGGGGCAGACTGTCTCCGGGCAGGATCTGGTCGATGAACCGGCCGATCATGGAGTGCTCGGAAGTGCCGATCAGGTACAGGTCCTCCCCTTCGATCTTGTACATCATGGCGTCCATGTCTGTCTGGCTCATGACGCCCTCCACCACGTTGCCGTGGATCATAAACGGGGGAATGGCATAGGTGAAGCCCTTGCCGATCATGAAGTCGCGGCCGTAGGCCAGCACGGCCTCATGGAGCCGGGCAATGTCCCCCAGGAGATAGTAGAAGCCGCTGCCGGACACGCGGCCCGCCGCCTCCAGGTCAATACCGCCGAAGGACTCCATGATCTCCGTGTGATAGGGGATCTCGAATTCCGGCACCGTGGCCTCGCCGAAGCGCTGAACCTCCACGTTGCAGGAGTCGTCGGGGCCGATGGGCACGCTGGGGTCGATGATGTTGGGGATCACCAGCAAAATCTTCCGGATCTCCTCGGCCAGCTCCGTCTCCTTCTTCTCCAGCTCAGAGAGCCTGTCCGCCTGAGCGGTGACCCGGGTCTTGAGGGCCTCAGCCTCCTCCAGCTTGGAGGGGTCCTTTTTGGCCTGACCCATGAGCTTGCCCACCTCCTTGGACAGGGACTTCCGCTCCGTCCGCAGGGCCTGGGCCTCGGAGATAGCCGCCCGGTTTTCCGCGTCCAGAGCAATGACCTGATCCACCAGGGGCAGCTTTTCCTCCTGGAATTTCTTCCGGATGTTCTCCTTTACGATCTCCGGGTTGTCCCGGATAAACTTGATATCCAGCATGATATAGCTTCCTTTCTCTCGATTGCGCGCAGCAGGGTATTTTTAGAGTTTTTCCAGCAGGTCCAGCAGCACCTGCAGGTCCTCGTCCCCATGGAACTCCAGGGTGAGGCTGCCCTTCTTTTTTCCGTTCTGGATGATCACCCGGCGGCCAAGCCGGCGGGCCAGATCCGTTTCGCATTCCTTGATATAGTCCACCGCCAGAGGATCCCGGAAAACAGGCTGCTTCTCCGGCTTCATGAGCCGCTTCACCAGCTGCTCCGTCTGCCGGACGGACAATCCGCCTGCGATCACGGTCTCCGCCGCCTCTTTCTGGCGCTTTTCATTCCCCAAAGGGATCAGGGCCCGGGCGTGGCCTGCTGACAGGCTGCCGCCTGCCACCAGAGCTTGAACTGTTTCCGGGAGCTTCAGCAGCCGCAGGGCGTTTGCCACGGCGGGCCGGGATTTCCCCACGCTGTCCGCCGCCTGCTCCTGAGTCATGCCGTGCGCCTCCATGAGCGTCTGATAGCCTCTGGCCTCTTCCAGGGGGTTCAGGTCCTCCCGCTGGAGGTTTTCGATCAGGGCCAGCTGGGCGGCGGTGCTGTCATCCGCATTCCGGATGACCACCGGCACCTCGTCCAGACCCGCCTGCCGGGCCGCCCGCCACCGCCGTTCTCCGGCGATGATCTGGTAGTAGCCCGTGGATGTGGGCCGGACGGCGATGGGCTGGAGGAGGCCGTGCTTCGAGATGGAATCCGCCAGCTCCGCCAGAGAGGCTTCATCAAAATCCCGCCTGGGCTGGTCCGGATTGGGCTCCAGCTTCCGAAGGGGCAGGGTGGAGGGATTTTCCGGCAGGGTTTCCGCGGGCGCCTCCACAAAGAGCGCTCCCAGGCCCTTGCCAAGGCCCTTTTGTGTTTTCGCCATAGTTTTATCTCCAATCAGGGGATGTAATTATGATTTCTTTATGATCTCTTCCGCCAGCATCAAATAGCTCTCAGCGCCCCGGCTCAGCTTATCGTAAACCGTGATAGGGAGCCCGTGGCTGGGGGCTTCGCTGAGGCGTACATTCCGAGGGATCACGGTGGAGAACACCTTTCCGGGGAAATGCCGCCTTACCTCCTGGGCCACCTGCATAGACAGGTTCGTTCTGCCGTCGTACATGGTCAGCACCAGGCCGAAGATGGCGATGCTCGGCTGATAGGTCCGCTTCACCGCCCGCAGGGTGGTCAGCAGGTCGGAGAGCCCCTCCAGGGCGTAGTATTCGCACTGGACCGGGATCAATACCTGCTCCGCGGCACAGAGGGCGTTCAGGGTCAGCAGTTCGAGAGAGGGCGGGCAGTCGATCAGAATGTAGTCGTAGTCCTTCTTCAGGGGCTCCAGGGCCTCCTTCAGCCGGAATTCCCGCCGGTCCAGGCTCACCAGCTCGATGCCCGCGCCGGCCAGCTCCGGGCCGCTGGGGATCAGATCCCCGTAGGGCGTGGAGACAACGGCCTCTCTGGCCTTCAGGCCCCCGATGATCACATTGTAGACCGTGGGCTTTTCCCCGCCCTTGTCTACGCCGAGACCGGAGGTGGCATTAGCCTGGGGATCAAAATCGCAGAGGAGAACCCGCTTTCCCAATTGGGTCAGGGCCGCCGTCAGGCTCACCGCCGTGGTGGTCTTTCCCACGCCGCCCTTCTGATTCACCAGTGACAGGATCAAGCGGCTCCCTCCTCTCCATGTTTTGTACGGCTATTATACCGCCACCGGCCGGGAATTGCAAGAACTATGATGTTTCATGTGAAACAACGGGCAAAGCGCAAAGGCAATGTTTCACGTGAAACAACGCGGCGGGCGCCTTTCCCCTTGCGCCCCAGGGAAATCCGTATTATAATAGTATCCCACGAAAGAGAGGTACGGCTTATGAATCGCTATCAGCAGGAGTACAACGACAAGCGCGTCACCCTGGAGGAGGCTCTGGATTCTCTCCGGGACGGAGACGTGATCGGCACAAGCCAGTGCGCCGGAGAGCCCACGGCATTCTTTGACGCCATGCACACCCTGCGGGGCAAGGGAAAGCGCTATCGGATCTTTGCGCCCATGTGCTTTAGGCCCCATGAATTTATGATAAATCCCGTCTATCAGGACACCTTTGATATGGACATCACCTTCCTCATGGGGCCCACCCGGAAGGGAAGAGAGGGCGGCCTGTTCAGCTACTACCCCGGGGACCTGCACAACGGGGCGGGCCGGTGGATCCGGAGCAACGGCTGCAATGTATTCATCGGCGCCGCCACGCCCATGGACAGCCACGGCTATATGCGCATCTCCCTGTGCCTGATCCACGAACGGACCTTCCTGGAGGCGGCGGATCGGGTGATCCTCCAGATCAACCCCAATCTGCCCAACGTCTTCGGGGACACGGAGGTCCACATTCGGGACGTGGACATGGTAGTGGAGGCCGAAACGCCCCTGCCCATTCTGCCCAGAAGCGAGCCCGGTCAGGTGGAGAAGACCATCGGCGCCTATGTGGCCGGTCTGGTGGAGGACGGAGACTGCATCCAGCTGGGCATCGGCGGCATTCCCGATGCCGCCGCCATAGCTCTCATGGATAAGCATGACCTGGGCGTTCACTCGGAAATGCTCACCAACTCCATGGTGGATCTGGTGGAGGCCGGAGTCATCACCGGCCGGAAAAAGAACTATCTGACAGGAAAGATGGTGGGTACCTTCGCCTACGGAGAGCAGCGTCTCTACGACATGCTGGACAACAACCCCAGTGTGCTCCTGCTTCGGGGCGAAACGGTGAACGATCCCTGGGTCGTGGCGAAGAACGACAACTTTGTGTCCGTAAACTCCTGTCTGAGCATGGACCTGACGGGGCAGATCTGCTCCGAGTCCATCGGCTCCCGGCAGTATTCCGGCTCCGGCGGGCAGGCGGACATGGCTGTGGGCGCGGCCCACGCTGTCAACGGCCGGAACATCATCGCCGTGGCCTCCACCAAGGCCCACGGCACCGTCTCCACCATCTCCGCCCAGCTCGCGCCCGGCAGCGTGGTGACGCTCAGCCGGAACGAGGTGGACTATGTGGTGACGGAGTACGGCGTGGCCCCCATCCGGGGCCGGAGCGTCCGCCAGCGGGTGGAAAACCTGATCGCCGTGGCCCATCCCGACTTCCGGAGTCAGCTCCGGGAGGAGGCCAACAAGCTTTTACTTTGGTAACCCAATATGACAGCGTACCCAAGGAGGAACCTCAGATGGAAAAGCTGATCCGGCGAAAAATCCTCATATTTCTGCTGGTCCTGGGCCTGCTGACGGCCATGCTTCCCCCGGTTTCAGCGGTGGATACCGTGGACTTCACGGATGTGCCCCCCAGCCATTGGGCCTTCGTCTATATTCGTGCCTGCGCCCGGGCGGGATATGTGAGCAGTCTCCAGGGCACGGAATACGCCCCCGACGATTCTCTGACCGTGGGCCAGCTCGTGACCTTTGTGGGGCGGGCCCTCTACGGAGAGGAGGCATTATCTGATACCAAAATATGGGATACATGGTACAGTCCCTACGTCCGGGCCGCCAGAAGGCTGGGTCTGCTGGAGCATGTAGGAGAAACCAGGCCCTCCAAGGCTGTGCGCCGGTGCGACATGGCCATGTTCCTCTACAACGTCATGACCAAGCTCCAGGAGAAAGCTCCGGAGACATCCTCCTTCGGGGAGCTGCTGCCAGCCAGCTACGACGTAAACCTCTACGCCGGCCCCATTGGCGCCTGTTACAGCCAGGGTCTCATGGGGGGCTATGACGACGGCCTCTTCCACGGAGAGGAAACGGTCACCAGAGCCCAGGCCGCCAAGATGATCGCCCTGCTGACGAATCTGGAGCTCCAGCCCCTGGCAAGGACGGCGGAGGTCCGTTCCTCCACCACGCAGCTCTATATATTAATGTATCACAGCGTAGTGGACAACGGAACCCGGTGCGGCCCCTGGACCACCAACGTGAGTCAGCTCCGAAAGGATCTCCAGTGGCTGGCGGACCACGGCTACACCGCGGTTCTGCCCAGCGAGCTGGCTCGGGGCGAGCTCCTGCCGGAGAAGGCGGTGATGATCACCTTCGACGACGGCTATGCCGACAATTACACCAACGCCTATCCCATTTTGAAGGAATACGGGGCCAAGGCGGTCATCTCTCCCATTGTGGAACGGGTGGAGGATCAGGCGGATACCTTCCTGACCTGGGATATGTGCCGGGAGATGGCCAATTCCGGGCTTATCGAGTTCGGCTCTCATACCTATGACCTCCACGACACCGGCGTCAGCCGTATGACCGGGGAGTCCGTGGAGGAGTATGAGGAACGGGTGTTCACGGACATTCTGAAGAGCAAGGAGCTTCTGGAGTCCCGGCTTGGGAAGAGCGTGCTGGTGCTGGCCTATCCCCACGGCACCATGGAATCCTGGGCGGCGTCCTTCGTCCGGGCCAACTTCCGCATGACCCTGACCACCGTCTCCGAGCCCGCCAGCATCCAGGGCGGCCTCTACGATCTTTCCCGGTACAACGCCAGCTTCGACGAGCCGGCCTCTATGTATCTGCCGGATTGAGAAAGACAGTCCAGCCTGTCATTCTGAGGCGCACAGGGACGAAGATGCTTAACCATCAGCCGATTGGAAAGATTCTTCGCTGCGCTCAGAATGACAACGATGGCGGAAATCAGGGCTTGCGTATTGAATAAATATGCGATATAATAACCAATTGAATGACCTTGTATTAACAATTAGGAGCGAATCGAAATATGAAAAAAGAATTGGAAGCGCTGTACCGGTCCAAATTCATCACCGTGGACGACGCCCTGAACATGGTCCACGACGGGGACATCGTCTATCACGGCTTCTACGGCAACGAGCCCCGGCACATCCTCCGGCGGTTTCATGAGGTGGCCGACCACGTAAATCACGTGGACATCTGGTGCACCAACCCAGACGAGGAATACCCCTTCATCATGAACGACGACCTGGGCAGCACCATCGAAATCTACACCGTGTTCTACGGTCCCACCCTGCGGAAAAAGCACCATACGGGCCGGATCCACTATGTGCCCCACCACATCCACGCAGCCATTCCCGCCATCAAGGAGTGCGGCGCCACGCCCAACATCTTCTTTGCCTCGGTGACGCCTCCCGACGAGTACGGCTATGTGTATATGTCCGGCTCCCAGCAGACCGAGGCGGAGATCTTCGACATCTGCGATCTGAAGATCTTTGAGGTCAACGAGAATCTGCCCCACGTATACGGCACCACCCGGATTCCTCTTTCCAAGGTGGACTATTTCATCGACGCTCCCAACCCCATCTCCGAGCCCCCGGAGCCCCATGTGTCTCCCGAGCTCTGGACCCTGGCCGAGCACGTGGCCTCTCTCATAGATGACGGCGACACCATCCAGCTGGGCTTCGGCGGTCTGCCCCACGCGGTGGCTGAGAAGCTCATGGACAAGCATGAGCTGGGCGTCCACACGGAGATGTTCTCCAACTCCCTGTATCACCTCATGGACGCCGGCGTGGTCACCAACAACCTGAAGACCGTGAACCGGGGCAAGTCCGTCTGCGCCTTCTGCTGGGGCAGCAAGGAGCTCAATCATTATATCGACCACAACCCCATGATCGAAATGCGGCCCACCAGCTATACCAACAACCCCAGCATCATCGCCGCTCACGACAACATGGTTTCCATCAACTCCGCCCTGGAGATCGATCTGACGGCCCAGATCTGCTCTGAGTCCATCGGCCACGTCCAGTTCTCCGGCACCGGCGGCGCCACAGACTACGCCTACGGCGCGTTCCACAGTAAGGGCGGCAAGGGCATCATCGCCCTGACCTCCACAGCCCAGACCAAGCACGGCAAGGTCTCCCGGATCGTGCCCATGCTGACCCAGGGCGCGGTGGTCTCCATCCAGCGGAACATCGTGGACTACGTCATCACCGAGTACGGCATCGCCCATCTGCGGCACCAGCCCTTCCATAAGCGGGCCCAGGAGCTGATCCGCATCGCCCATCCGGACTTCCGGGACGAGTTGAAGTTCCAGATGAAGAAGCTGGAGATCTATTGATCCCATATCGCATTTCGCGGCTCCCGCCGAAGCGGGAGCCGTTTTTTTCCTTCCTTTTGCAAAAAAGCAGAATTTCCTTATTTATTTTTGTGAAAAAATGCAGTATACTGAATTTACGCGCACAAATGTGCCGCATTCTGTCGAATCCGCCGGCGCTCCGCCGGCTTACGGGAGGCTGAGGTCCACAATGATGTATGCCAATCTCCTGTTCCTGCTGCTGTTTCTGATCCTGCATATTCTGTCCCAGACCCTGATTCCCTCCGCAAAGGGGAAGAATCTGGCCCTTCTGGGATCCTCTCTGCTGGTGTATCTCTGGGCGGGACCCATCTACATCCTGATTCCCCTGCTCCTGACCGCCATGACCTGGTTTCTGGGCAGCGCCATGCCCCGGCAGGACCCCAGGCCCCGGCGGATCATGCTGATCGTGGGCGTGGCCGTCACCGTGGCGGTGCTGGTGATTTTCAAGTATACGGATTTCCTGCTGGGCTCCGTCCGGAGCGTCTTCGGCATCCCGGCCATTCTGCCGGAGATCCTGGCGCCCTTTGGCATCGGCGTCTACACCCTGCGGCTGATCTCCTATCTGGTGGACGTGTGCCGGGGCGACGTGACAAAGCCTCTGGGCTTCCTGGATCTTCTGACCTATTCCACCCTGGTATACGGCAGCTCCGCCGGCCCGCTTATGAAGGCCGAGGACGTGACGCGCCGGCTCCGGAAGCGGAAAACCGATCTCCGGTATGTCTCCAAAGGTATTTCCCGGATCTGCCTGGGCATTGGCAAGAAGTATCTGCTGGCGGACTCCCTGGGGGTGCTGGTGGACCGGTATCTGGTCCGGTCCGGACAGGGACTCAATCAGGTGCCCGTCACCGGGCTGTGGCTGGGCGTGATCCTGTCGGCCCTCCGGTGGTATCTGATGTTCTCCGCCTACGCCGATGTGGCCGTGGGCCTGGGCCTCACCGCCGGGCTGAAAATCGAGGAGAACTTCGACTATCCCCTGTGCAGCACTTCAGTAACGACGTTTCTGTCCAAGTGGTTCATCTCCCCCGGCGCCTTCTTCAAAAAGTATGTGGGGAGCGCCGTGGCCGACCGGTTCCGGTCCGAGGCCATCGGCTCCATCGTCTGCCTGGCCCTTATGGGTCTGTGGTTCGGCGGGAGCTGGACCTTCGCTCTCTGGGGTATATGGGTGGCCGTGGCGCTGGTGCTGGAATCCCGGTATATCTCCAGATTGGGCACCGTGATCTCCGGGATCCTGGGGCTGGCGGGCATGTTCCTGTCCTTCGTATTCCTCAGCTTCACCACCGTCGGCCGTCTGGGCCGGTGCCTGATGGGCCTGGTGGGCCTGAACGGAAACGGCTTCTATTCTGCGGAGTTTTTCGCCGGGCTGTCCAAGGTCCTGCCTCTGATTCTGGTGTGCGTTCTCTTTGCCGCCCCCATCGGTACCCTGGTCCACAACCTGTGGCGGCAAACCTTTAAGAAAAACCTGACCATGCTGACCGTGGCCTCTGTCTGGGAGGCCGCCTGGCCCCTGATCCTGCTGGCTCTGGCCCTGATCCGGGTGATCCGCGGCGAGTCGGCCCTGTTTCTGACATTCTGATAAGGAGGAAGGACCGTGAAGGAGCAACTGAACATCCGTGTTGGCCTGCTTCGGGCTGTAAAGCTTCTGGCCTTTTTCCTGCTGCTGCTGGTCTTTGGGATTGTGAGTCTGGCCCGTCTGGTCAAGGCGGATAAGACGGAGATCACTGCCAGGCAGCTGCTCACCGGGGCTGCGCTCTCCGGCTCTGCCGAGGGCGGCTCCTGGCTCCGGGGAGACTACACCGACGACCAGAACGCGCCCGTTCTGACTCTGAACGGGGATGGCCCCATCGACGTGGAGGTGGGCGGCGGCTACACCGAGCCAGGCTACACCGCCACGGACGCATACGGCCGGGACCTGTCCGACCGGGTCACCGCCGAGATCTTCGGGGACGTGCTGCTCTACACCGTGACGGACCCCCTGGGCAACGAGACCACCACCAGCCGGGACATCACCTATGTGGACACCACCCCGCCGGAAATCACCCTGGTGGGGGGCAATGAGTACCATGTGCCTGCGGGAACGGACTTTGAGGAGCCTGGCTACACCGCCATAGACAACTCCGACGGCGACGTGACGGCAAACGTCCGGGTCAGCGGCGAGGTGGAGAAGTACCGGCTGGGCTCTTACACCCTGACCTACACCGTCTCCGACTCTCTGGGCAACGAGAACACCGTCACCCGGACGGTCTGGCGGGACGCAGCGCCCCAGCCCGAAACCGTGGACCCGGAGTTCAAGGCCATCTACCTGACCTTCGACGACGGCCCGGGACCCTACACCGAGGAGCTGCTTGACCTGCTGGATCAGTACGGCGTGAAGGTCACATTCTTTGTAACGGCCCAGGACGACGACTATCTGGATCTGATCACCGAGGAGGACGCCCGAGGCCATACCGTGGCCATCCACAGCTACTCCCACGACTACGCCATCTATTCCAGCGAGGACACCTACTTCGAGGACCTGTACGCCATGCAGGACATTATCGAGGAGAAAACGGGCCATTCCACTACCCTGGTCCGGTTCCCCGGCGGCAGCTCCAACACCATTTCCGCCAACTACTGCTACGGCATCATGTCCACGCTGGTGGAGGATCTGGACGCTATGGGCTACCAGTATTTCGACTGGAACGTGACCTCCGGCGACGCGGGCGAGACCGAGGATACGGCCCAGATCTACTACAATGTGACCAGCGAGATCGCCTACAACGGGGACTATGAGCCCAACATCGTGCTCCAGCACGACATCAAGGGCTTCTCCGTGGCGGCGGTGGAGGATATCATCGTCTGGGGGCTGGAGAACGGCTATCAGTTCCTGCCCCTGACCAGCTCCTCCCCCACAGTCCACCACGGAACGAATAACTGATGTATTTTGAGCCGGTAGGACTGCCCTACCGGCTCAAATCGTCTGCCTCCGGGAACAGCCGCCTCCAAAGCAGCCCATGGAGGCCCATGGCAAGCCAGGCCACCCAGATCCAGAGAAAGAAATAGGGCAGGCAGATCTGTCCCATCAGGCTCCCGGGCAGGCCGCTGTAGTCCCACACCCGGAGCCCCAGCATCCGGTTCACCACCAGCCCGAAGAGCAGCTCCACCCCCGTAATGAGGCAGGCTCCCGCCACGGCCCGGACGATCCAGGGCATTTCCTTCAAATAGGGCGCGGCGATCCCCAGGAGCAGAAAGCAGATCCCGCCGGCCAGAAACATGCTTCCGTGGGTCCAGCCCCGCCATAAAAGCTCCAGCGCCGTATAGCCCATGCCGCCCAGATAGAGCAGCACGGCTTGTTTCCAGGCTTTCATATCATCACCGATGGGTAGTATCCCGCGGCCGGCGACGCATATCCGCGGAATGTTTTGGGTTTCTGTAAATTCCCTGTTGACAAACGGGCAAAAACCGGATATAATGAGCCTTGCCCTTTTTGGGGACCATACGGCGGCATAGCTCAGCTGGCTAGAGCATTCGGTTCATACCCGGAGTGTCACTGGTTCAAATCCAGTTGCCGCTACCAAAAGGCGGAAGTCATTCCGCCT
>CAJOHR010000044.1 GCA_905234425.1 uncultured Oscillospiraceae bacterium
GCAATTATCAGGAAAAAGTGAGGGACGATGTTGAAATGAGTTACAATCCTTCGGATGCAGTATGTGCTTCCCTACCTCAAAGCCGGTGTCTGGATTAGTGACGAGGACATACAGGGGCCTTTGAACACGATCAAATACGGCAAGCTGGATATCACGCCGCGGATCAGTCACAGCTTCAAAAAACGCAGGGAGGAACCGGTTTCAGAACCGGTTCCTCCGTATTGAGAGCTATCAGGAATAGGCAGAACTCAGCCCTGCCAGTCGTAATCTGTGAGCTGGGCCGCCAGCTCCAGGATCGTGCGCATACCGTCGGTCTTGCCGTGCTTCTCGGCACGGGCCATGGCGTCGTTGGCCTTGGCGATGAAGGTGGCCTCCCAGATGCGGGCGATGTCGTCGTCGCTGAGCTGCACCAGCTTGTTGCCGGTGGCCTCGATGTCGGCGGCGATGGAGTCGTCATAGATCGTGGCGGAATAGTCCTCGGTGGCTGCGGCAGCCTGCTCGATCACGCTGCGCTGGGCATCGCTGAGGCCGTTCCACCAATCCAGATTCACGGTGAAGAAGTTGCCGCCGGTGTAGGTGCCGTCCAGCGCCCAGTAGGGAGCAACCTCATACCAGGCCATGGCCACCATGGGGGCCAGAGCCATCTGTGTGGAGTTGATCATGCCGCGGTCCAGGCCCTGGTACACGTCCGGGGGCGCGATGGAGGTCACCTGGAAGCCCAGGTATTCAAAAATCGCCGCGTCGAAGTTGCCGAAGGAGGTGGAGCCTGCCACCATGGAATCCAGATCGGTGAAGGCGTACTTGGTGCAGAAGGCGTTGGCGCCGCCGGCCAGGACGTTCAGATACTTGATGCCCAGGGATTCGGCCTCCCCCTGGATCAGCGCGCTGGTCTCGGGATTCTTGAACATGATCTCGTCGAAATAGTCCAGGGCCTTCTGGGTGCTGCCGGGGGCGAAGCCGGGCATGTGGCCCAGGGCGATCATGTCCACCACGCCGTCGATGACCGCGTCCAGCTCGCCCATGGAGTCGAAGAGGGTGCCACCCCAGGCCATGTCCACGGTGACAGCGCCGCCGGAGAGCTCTCCGACCTTGTCGATGAAGTACTTCTGGATGATGCCGCCGGTCTCGGTTTCCTGGAAGGTGGAGCTGAACTTGATGGTCAGGGGCTCCACGTCGGCGGTGGCGGCGGTGCCGGAACCGGTGTCGGAGCTGCTTCCGCTGCCGGAAGCGGGCGCGGACGCGCTTCCTCCGGAAGAGGCGGCGGGGGTAGAAGCGGCGGATGATCCTCCGCAGGCGGCCATGGAGCACAGCAGCGCCAGGGCCAGCAGGATGGTGAGAGCTTTTTTCATGATGTTCCTCCTTCGATTTCTTTATGTTTGGTTTACTTTTGTTTCATTCAGAAGGGATGCTAACCGTTGATCAGCGAGGGCAGGAAGTCCACGATGATCGGGAACAGGCCGATCAGCAGCACCAGCGCGATCTCGCATATG
This sequence comes from uncultured Oscillospiraceae bacterium, assembly GCA_905234425.1. Lineage (GTDB taxonomy): Bacteria > Bacillota > Clostridia > Oscillospirales > Oscillospiraceae > HGM13006. The sequence goes on from CAJOHR010000044.1 coordinate 1,491, forward strand.
AAATAGGGGACCACGCCCTTGAAGATCTCCGAGGGGTTGATGCGCAGGGCGTTTGCGGTGGCGAAGACGTTCATCCCGATGGGCGGGGTCAGACCGGCGATTTCCGCCACAAAGCACAGGGCGATGACCAGCGCGTAGGGGGAGTAGCCCATACCTGTCAGAATCGGGAATACCACCGGCACGGTGATAATGATGATGGACATGATATCCATGACGCAGCCGCAGAACACATACAGCAGCACCACCAGCAGGAAGATCACAAAGCGCGGCGCGCTGATGGAGGCGATGGCCGCGGAGAGAAAGTCCGCCAGATGGGTGTCGGCGATAAACTTGCTGAAGATCTGTCCGGCGACGATGATGGGGAAGATACCGGCTTCCATGACCGCCGCGTCCACCATGGTGGCGGCGATCTGTTTCACGGGCATTTTGCGGCACAGGGCGTAGATCAGGACCGCCACCGCGCCCACCGCGCCGCCCACGGTGGCCGTGAACCATCCGGCGAAGGTGCCGCCGATGATCAGCCCGAAGAGCAGCAGGATCGGAATTAAAAAGCGTAGGGATTTCAGCTTTTCGCTGACGGGGATCTTCGGCCCGCCGCCGGGGGGAATGGACCCCTTGTGCAGCACGCCGATCAGACGCACCGTACCGCAGAGGGCCAGGGCGGTGATGATGCCGGGAATGATGCCGCCCATCAGCGCGGTACCCACGCTCATGGTGACCGGGGACACCAGGCAGAACATGATGATGCCCATGCTGGGGGGAATCAGGGTGGACAGCGCGCCGGAGGCGGCAATGCAGCCCAGGGAATACTTGCGGTCATAGCCGCTCTTCTCCAATTCCGGCATGGCCAGACGGCCGAAGACGATATTGCCTGCCACGGAGGAGCCTGAGCAGGCCCCGAACAGGGCGTTGGCGCCGACCACGGTGAAGAGCTGGCCGCCCTTGATGCGCCCCAGGAAGGCGTGGACGGAGCGGAACGCGCCCTCGGCAATGCCGGTTTCACCGGCCAACGCGCCCACCAGCATGAACATGGGCAAAACCGCGTAATCGTAGTTGGCGCCCAGCTCAAAGGGATAGGTGGTGAAGATGTTCAGCGCCATCTTGAAATCACCGCCGTAGAGGGCCACGAAGCCGATAAATGCGCAGGAGAGCATGGAAATAAAAATGGGGATGCCTGCAAAGACCAGAACCATCATCAGCAGGAATACCAGCAAACCGATCAGCCAGGATGCCATTATTTCTTCCCCTCCTTCTTCCGTTCCTCATCAATGATGTGCTGGATCGCGCCGCGCTCCTCCGGGGTCACCGGCGGGGGCGCGATGGGGCCGTTCTCATCCTCCATGGGGGGCGGCGCGTCGGGCGGGCCTCCGGCGGGGGGCGGCGGCTGGTAGCCGCTGACCTCCCGGACGATGTGCAGGATCAGGCTCAGCAACAGCAGAATGTATCCGATGCCCAGGATCAGGGCGAAAGGCCACAGGGGAAAGCCCACACCGGACACGCTGCTCATGCGGTGGCGGGAGATGAAACGTGCCATCTGGACAAAGCCGCGCCAGATGATCACGCCGCAGACGCCGATACCCAGCACGTCTCCCAGAACGATGAAAAACTTCTGTACGGACTTGGGGAGCTTGACGCTCAGCAGGTCGATGCGGGTGTGGCCCCGGTCCAGCGTCACATAGGCCGCCGCGAGATACACCACAGGGATGTGCAGGTACTGGATGATTTCCGTGGAAGCGGGGATACCGGTGATGGGGAGCCCGGCGCTCCGCAGCTTTTCGCCCACCACGTTGAAGAAGGCGACCAGCATGATGGCAAAGAGGCAGAACGCGGAGATATACGCGATGTATTTCAGGATACGGCACGCGGTCTTGTCAAGCTTTTCTACCACCGGATGGTTGGACTGGCTCATGTTCCTCACTCCTTTCAGTTGGTTCCGACGGATGCCGTCTAAATCTGCATGGCCGCGCCGAAGGCGCTGCGGTTCACGGTCTGAATTGTCCCCGGCTTTACGCAGTCGCCCACCATCCAGAAGCCGGGGGCTGCTCCGTAAAAGGCCAGGGCCTCGTCCCGCCGGGGGCGCATCCCCACGCTGAGTACCACGCTGTCCGCCGGCAGAAGCGTCAGCGTCCCATCGGCGTCGGAGTACAGCACGCCCTCGGCGGTGATCTCCTTCACCGTGGCGTTGACCACGCTGTGGAAGTCGGGCAGCGCCTCCCAGGCCTGGCGGAACATGGACTTGTAGTGCATGAAGGTGGCGTCGGGAGCCAGCTCGGAGCGCATTTCCAGCACCGTGGCGCTGTGTCCGGTCCCGGCCAGCAGCATCCCGGTCTCCACGCCCACCTCGCCGCCGCCGATGACCGCCACCCGCGCCCCAAGGCGTTCCGGATGGGTCAGCGCCTCCATGGCGAAGACCACATTCTCCCCCTCCGCGCCGGGGATCGGGGGACGGATGGGGCTGGCCCCAAGGGCGGTCACCACCGCGTCATAGCGGTCCGCCACCGCTTCCGGGTCCGCCCGGGTGTTCAGCAGTACCGTGATACCGCGCTTGTACACCTGCCGGATCAGGTAGTCCTTGTATTGCTTCAGCGTCCACTTGAAGGGAACGTGGTCCGCGTGGCGGATCGCGCCGCCCAGCTCCGCCTCCGCTTCATAGATCGTGACGCTGTGGCCCCGCTCCGAAAGGTAGAGAGCGGTGCGCATCCCGCCGGGACCGCCGCCGATGACCGCCACCGTTTTCGGTCTTGTCACGGGGGAGATCATGTATTTGTCCACCGCCTCCATGCCGAAGCGGGGATTGACGGAGCAGACCGTGGTCAGCATGTCGTGTCTGCCCCGGCCGTGACATTTGTTGCATCGCAGGCAGGGCACCAGGTCCTCCGCCCGGTTTTCATACAGCAGCGTGCCGTAGTCCGGGTTGGAGATCCAGGCCCGGGCCATGGCCACCAGGTCCAGCTTCCCCTCTCCGATGGCCCGGTCCGCAGCCTCCGGGTCGAAGAAGCCTCCCACGCAGCTCACCGCGAAATCCAGTCCAGCGGCCTTCACCCGTCCCGCCAGCTCCAGATAGGGGGTGGGGTTCAGCTCAAAGGGGACCGGGTGGTTGGGGTCCACCTCCGGCGCGCGGACCTGTACAATGTCCACATAGGGCTGCGCAAGCTCCAGGAAACGCATTCCCTCGTCAAAATCGTAGCCTCCCTCCGGCTCCTCCGGGGAGAACTGGATTTCGATGAGCATACTGTCTCCCACTGCCCGGCGCAGCTCCTTCAGCAGCTCCAGAGCGAAGCGGCTGCGGCCCTCGAAGCCGCCGCCGTATTCGTCCGTTCTGCGGTTCCCCAGGGGGGAGAGCAGTTGGGCGGGGAGCTGGGCGCGGTAGCTCATATGAAGGGTCACCGCGTCGAAGCCCAGCTTCCGGTAGGCCAGCGCCCGCTGTCCGTAGCTGACGGCGATCTTGCGGAGCGTCCCGGCGTCGATCTCCATGCCGGACCAGGGGAACATCATGGCCGAAGCGCCGGGGACCTTTGCCTCCGGGGGCCGGGCGTCCAGAATCTCCACCGTGCCGTCCGGGGCCTCATAGCGGTATTTTTTGTTGGAGGTGAAGAGACTGCCGCTGAGCAGCGTACCCAGGCTGTGCATGGCCTCGCTCATCTCAAAGAAATAGTTCTGGCATTTGGGGTCCCGGATGTCGAAGTCCGGGAAGTGTGAGATATCCAGCCAGTCGGGGAGCGGCGGGTTGTCGAAGTTGTCGTCCATCCCGGCGAAGGTGACGAAGGCCGCCCCCGCCCGGGCCCGGCCGATGAAGTGCCGCAGGGTGCTGTCCGCCGGATAGGGCTCCGGCCCCTGGGAGAAGTGGGGGAAGGAGTTGGAGGACTGCATCCGGTTCTTTAGCAGAAATCTGCCGATACGAAGCGGACGCAGCAGATTCGGGTAGGCGTTGGTCATGTTCCGGCTTCCTCCCTCTGTCACAGCTTGCGGTGCAGCTTTAGAAGTTCGATCAGCATTTTGTCCCGGTAGGCGATGCATTCCGCATTGGTGTGGCCGATGTGCTCCGGGAAGTTGGCCATTTCCGCATCGATGCCCGGCTGGACCAGCTCGGCGTAATGCTCCGGCTGGTGGGTCCAGCTTGCCATGTCCGCCAGCCACACGTCCCCGGAGGAGCCCAGCATCTGCTGCATTCCGGTAAAGCCCCCGGGATTGCCCAGCTGCATAATCATGTGATGGCCGAAAATGGCCCAGCGCAGTCCCGGACCGTAGACCAGCGCCTTGTCCGCGTCCTCCGGGGAGCAGACCCCCCGGACCACCAGGTCCTGCACCTCCCGGAACAGGGCGAGCTGCAGCCGGTTCGCGATGAAGCCGGGACACTCCCGCCGCAGCACGACGGGCTCCTTCCCGATGGTGTGGTAAAAAGCCTTCGCGCAGTCCAGCGCCCAGTCCGCCGTGGTCTCGCCTTTGGTCAGCTCTACCAGCGGGATCAGATGGGGCGGGTTGTAGGGATGCGCCCCCACACAGCGCTCCGGGTGGGCTGCCTCCGCCGCAATATCCGAGATCAGCAGGCCGGAGGTGCTGCTGGCATAGATGGCGTCCGGCGAGGCGTACCGCTCCGCCTGGGCCAGAATGCTCCGCTTGATGTTCAGCCGCTCAGGGCCGCTTTCCTGTATAAACCGGGCGCCTGTCACTGCCTCCGCCATGTCCGCGGTGAAGCGCACCCGCGACGCGATCTCCGCCCGCTGCTCCGGGGTGACGGCCCCGTAGGCTTCCAGGGCGTCCAGGCTTTTTTCCAGCTGGGCGCGGCTCTTTTCCAACTGTTCGTCATTGATGTCATAGAGGACCGTGTCCAGGCCGTGCATGGCAAAAGCCAGCGCCCAGCTTGCGCCGATAACCCCGCCCCCCAGACAGGCGACCCTCTGAATGTCCGATGCCTGCATGATCTATCCCTTCTTTCCTGTGTGTAATCTGCCGTTCAGGCGAATAATACTTCCGGGTTGACCACCAGAAGCCGGTCAAGCTGTTCCTCCGTGAAGCCCCGTCTCCGCAGTTCCGGGAGGATCTTGCTTCCGATCGTGCCGATATTGGCGTCCCGCAGGGCTTCCTGCAGCATGGGAGTCATAATCTTGGGCCGGCCAAGCTGGACGTTGACGCTGTCGTGTCCCAGCAAAATCTTGTCCTCATAGCCCGCCGCAATGATATCCTCGATCAGATCCACCCGCTGCGCGTCCGTCGGCGTATGGAACAGCTCTCCCTGTAAGCCGAAGCGGTCCAGATTGACAAAAACCCCCAGGGCAAGCACCCGTTTGTGGTAGGCGATGTCCGTGTTGCCGCACATGTGGCCGATGGCGATCTTCGCCGGGTTCGCGCCGTTTTTGATCAGCAGCTCCGCCTGCTCCGGACCCATGGTGCCCCGCTGGGTGTGGGTGATGATGACGCAGCCCGTCTCCCGCTGGGCCCTGGCCGCCGCCTCGAAGAAGCATTGCTCCATGGGCGTAATCGTGTTCCAGCTGCTGCCCAGCTTGATGACCCCGGCCCGGATGCCGGTGCCCTCGATGCCCTCCGTCAGCTCTGTGATCATCATCTCGGCAATCTCCGCGGTGATGTCGGCGAAGGCGCTGCGGAACTTCCAGTAGGCGTAGGAGCTCTCCTGCTCGAAGTAAAAGCCGGTGGAACAAATGATATTGACGCCGGTCGCCTCCGAGACCTTCCGAAGAAAGCGGACGTTTCGCCCGCACTCGTTGGTGGTGGCGTCCACGATGGTCCGGATCCCATAGCCTTTTGCGGTATTCGCCGCGGCGATACAGGTTTTCAGCGCCTCCGCCTCGTCAAAGGGCCCCAGGGTGGCGTCCCCCTGATAGCCGCAGTAGCCGTATAGGAAATGCTCGTGCATCAGTGTCCGTCCCAGTTCCCCGGCGGGAACGGGACCGGTGACAGTTTGTACAGTATTCATGCGGACGCCGCCTTTCTTCCGGGTTTGTTGTTAAGATTATAACAGCTTTTCACCGGTGTGCTTATTCCGTTTGGGCTGGCGGTTATGTAATTATCGTATTATCCCGAACGGGCGCGATACATTGACGAAGCGGGGCGGTATCGGTATAATTATATGGAAATCGGGCCTTGAATTGTATTTTTGTGAATGCTGTGAAAGGAGATCAACGGATGCTGGTAGAATTTCAAAATCAGGTGGCGGCAATCACTGGGGGAGCGGGAGGCATCGGCCTGGTCTGCGCCAGAACCTTTCTGGAATCCGGGGCGGCGGTGGTGCTGCTGGACGTGAACCAGGAGGCACTGGACCGGGCGAAGGAGCAGCTGAAGCCCTGCGGCAGCGTGACGACGGCTGTCGTGAATCTGGCGGAGGTGGATTCCATTGCCCCGGCAGTGGCGCGGATCGTGGAGCAGTGCGGAAAAATCGACGTGCTGGTGCAGTGCGCCGGGCTGATGGGCGGCAAGCCGGGCCTGGAGATCACGCAAAAGGATTGGGACCGGGTGCAGGACGTGAACGCCCGCGGACTGTTCTTTATGATGCAGGAGGTGGTGCGGCAGTCCATGGCGGAGCACGGCGGCAGCATCGTCAACTTTGCCTCCATGGCGGGCATCCGCGGCATGACCCCGCCCATGTGCAGCGCCTTCTATTCCGCCTCCAAGGGGGCGGTGGTGGCCCTGACCATGCAGGCGGCGGTGGAGTGGGCCTCCCTGGGAATCCGGGTGAACTGTGTGGCCCCCGGCGGCGTGGAGACCCCGGCCATGCGGGAGATGGGCTATCCGCCGGAGGTGGTGGCCCCTGTGCCCATGAAAAAGCTGAGCCAGCCGGAGGATATCGCCAACTGCGTGGCCTTCCTCGCCAGCGACAAGGCCGCAACCCTCACGGGCCAGACCATTGTAATCGATGGCGGCTCCTCGGTCGTAGGCTATTGACTCTTTGCCTGTCAGGGCTGTAAAATCTTTACAGCCACAGAGAAAAAACTGCGATATATGGCCCGCCCCGGAGGGAGCGGGCCATATATCGCGGTGTCGTCTGAGGGGATGCGGATTTCCCCGCAGCCCCTTATAAAAGCTCATAGATCCCGGCAGCGCCCATGCCGCCGCCGATGCACATGGTTACCATGCCATAGCGGCCGCCGGTGTCCCGGAGATAATCCAGGGCCTTGATGGTCAGAAACGCTCCCGTGGCCCCCATGGGATGCCCCAGGGCCATGGCCCCGCCGTAGGGATTCACCTTCTTCGGGTCCAATCCCAGTTCCCGGATACAGGGGATGGCCTGGGCAGCGAAGGCCTCGTTCAGCTCGATCACATCCAGCTCCGCCGCGGTCAGTTCCGCCCGCTTCAAAGCCTTTGGCACCGCATAGATGGGGCCGAGGCCCATTTTCGTGGCGTCGCAGCCCGCCACAGCAAAGGAGAGAAGCCGCGCCAGGGGCTTCGCGCCGATCTCCGACGCCTTTTCCCGCTCTGCCAGCACCACAAAGGCCGCCGCGTCGCTGGTTTGGGAGGAGGTGGCGGCGGTAACGGTGCCGCCCCGCTCCGGCGGCAGGAAGCAGGGCTTTAACGCGGAGAGCTTCTCCAGGCTGGTGCCGGGACGGATGCCCTCGTCCCTGTCCACGACGATTGTACCTCCGTCAGGGGCAGCGACGGCGACGGGGATGATGGACCCGGAGAGCTTGCCGGAGGCCTGGGCCGCCGCAGCCTTCGCGTGGGACTCCACAGCCATCCGGTCCATTTCCTCCCGGGTCAGGCCGTACTGCTTCACAATGTTCTCCGCCGTAATGCCCATAGGCATATAGGCCCCCGGGGCGAATTCGTTGAGCCATGCGTCCTGGTATTCCACGGGGTAGGGCTCGAAGGTGTCGCTCATGTCCTCCACGCCGCCGGCCACGATCACGTCCCCCTGGTTTGCGGCGATGGCGTTGGCGGCGGTGGCGATGGCCTGCAGGCCGGAGGAGCAGAAGCGGTTGATGCTGTGTCCGGAAACGCGCTCCGGCAGCTCCGCCCGGGCCGCGATGGATTTGGCGATATTCATACTGGTGGTCTTGTGCTGCACCGCGCAGCCCACGATCAGATCCTCGATGTCTCCCCGGTCCAGCCCCGGGAGCCGGTCCAGCACGCCCTTCAACACCTGGGCGGAATACTCGATGGGATGGGTGTCCCGGAAGGAACCCTTGAAGGCGCGGCAAACCGCGCTGCGCCCGTAGGCGACGACGACCGCTTCTCTTGACATTGGCTGTCCTCCTTCTGACGGCGCTCTTTGCCGGTTATGTAAAATTCGCATAACCCTGACGGTGGCGCCGGTGCACTATGTATGATATATTTGGGTAATCTTTGCCCGGAGGTGTAAGTATGGACATCAACCGCTTTGAGGAATTTATCGTACTGGCCGACTGCTTGAATTACAGCAAGGCTGCCTCCCTGCTCTATGTGACGCAGCCCGTGCTCAGCCGGCATATCCATGAGCTGGAGGATGCGCTGGGCGCGCAGCTGTTCATCCGCAACACCCACAAGGTCACCCTGACCCCGGTGGGGGAGCTGGCGGCAGCGGAGCTGTCCAAGGCCATGGAGTCCTACCATATGGCCATGCGCAACATCAAGCTGGCCACGGAAAGCCTCAACGGCCGCATTTCCGTGGGCTTTCTGGGCCAGGCGGTGCGGCCCTTCATCACCCGGTTCATCCAGCATCTGGGCAGCAGGAGCGACCTGCAGATGGACTATGTCTCCGCCACGGAGCTGGATACCCTGATCCACCTGGTGGAGGCCAACGTACTGGATCTGGCCTTTATCACCCATATCGAGACCGGAAGGATCTCCGGCATGGAGGTCAGGAAGATCGACGAGGACCCCCTGTATGTGGTCGTCCCCCGCAACCACCCGCTGGCGGAGCGGGAGAGCCTCTCCATCCGGGACCTCTCCGGCGAGCCTGTCATCGCCTTCAACCGCGACACCAACCCCCACACCGCCATCTTCCACGAAAAGCTGTTCCAGCGCTTCGACGCGGAGATGAACGTGGTGCGAAAGGTCAGCAACCTGGAATCCGGCCTGTTTTACGCCGATCTGGGCCTTGGCTTTTTCATCCTGCCCCAGCATCTGCTGGAGCTGGCCAGAGATATGACCGTGCTGCCCATCAACGACGAGGGAGCCGTGGTATCCCTGCGCCTGATCTGGAAAAAGAACAACGAAAAGCTGGCGGTGCAGACCTTTGTGCAGGAGTTCACTGCTTTCCACCGCAGCGGAAGGTAGCGTTCCTATTCCTCCATCTCGGCCAGTGTCGCGGAGATCAGAAGCTTCGGCTCCACCTGCGCCTGAATCTCCTCCGGCGTTTTGCCCCGGCGGAGCTCCATCAGCACCAGACCCTCCGGCGTCACGTCGATGACGCACTGTTCCGTCACGATGTGATTGACGCAGCCCAGGGCCGTCAGGGGCAGGGAGCATTCATTGACGATCTTTTTACTGCCGTCCTTTGCCAGCAGCTCCATGGCTACGATGACCTTCTTCGCCCCGTTGCACAAATCCATGGCTCCGCCCATACCGAAACGCCGCCCTGGCGTGGCCCAGTTGGCCAGGTCGCCCTTCGCGCTGACCTGCAAGCCCCCCAGCACCGTCGCCGCCATGCGACCGGAGCGGATGATGGCAAAGGAATAGGCAGTGTCGAACACCGAAGCCCCCGGCATGGGGACAAAGGGCTGGCTGCTGGCGTTGCAGGCCCGGTCCGTCACCATCACGTCGGTGGCGGCGTCCCCCACGCCGATCAGGCCGTTCTCCGTCTGGAACATGATCCCCTTTTCCGTATATTGGGAGCAGAGACTGGGGATGCCGATACCCAGGTTCACCACGTCCCCCACCTTGAAATACCGGGAGGCCCGCCGCGCGATAAAATGTCTGTTGTCCAGCATGGGTTCCTCCTCCTTACGCCAGAATCATGTCGATATAGATGCCTGGGACCCGCACCTCATCCGGGGCGATCTCCGATACGTCGCAGAGCAGGTCGCACTCCACGATGCTCAACGCCGCCGACGTGGCGATGATGGGATGGGAGGCGGTGCCCGTGCCCCGGTAGGCCAGGTTTCCGATCACGTCCGCCCTGCGGGCGCGGGTAATTGCCACGTCGGCATACAGCGCCTCCTCCAGAAGATAGCGCTCCCCCTTGACGGTGATGACCTGCTTGCCCTCCTGCACCACGGTGCCGAGGCCGGTTTTGGTCAGCACGCCGCCCAGCCCCGCGCCGCCGCAGCGGATACGCTCCATAAAGGAGCCCATAGGGGCCAGCTCTACCGCCATGCGCCCGTCCAGCATCCGCTCCGAGGCCTCCGGGTTGGTCCCGATGTGGGTGGTGATCATGCGGTCCACCCGCCCGGCGTGGACCAGCCGCCCGGGGCCGTAATCCGGGTCCCCGGCGTCGATGGAGTAGACCGTCAGGTGCTTCGCGCCGCTCTCTAAGATGCAGTCGATGAGCCGCCAGGGATAGTTGACCCCGGCCTGACCGCCGATGGCGATGGTCTGCCCGTCACGGAATTGCGCCACGATCTCCTCCCGGCTGCGCACCTTGCCCCAGTCGTCCCGCCGGTCGTGGTTGGGACGGGTGCCGGTAAACGTCTGCGCCATAGCTTGCCCTCCTCTGTCATCAAATCCCCGCCCATCGGGGAAATACCTGAATCTTGGAATCCCCCGCCCGCAGGGCGGGGGATTCCTATTTGTTTTCTGTTACGAGGTAGCCACAAGGCCGCCGTCGGGATAGATCGTCGTTGCCGTGACCATGTCTGAGGCCGCGCTGGCCAGGAAGATGGCCGGACCCACCACGTCGATCTCATAACCGATGCGCTGGGCGGGCAGAGCGGCGGCGATGTTGTTCCGGGTCTGCTCGTCCGGCGGCAGCAGCCCCACCATCATGGGGGTATAGGTGATATTGGGGCCGATGGCGTTGACCTGGATGTTGGGCCGCAGATCCGCGGCGTAGGCCTTGGTCAGCATCTCGACTGCGCCCTTCGTGGTGTTGTAGCCGACGTTGCCCATGCCGCCGTTGCCCACGATGCGGATGCCCCGGACGGAGCCGAAGTTGATGATTTTTCCATAGCCGTGGTTGGGGGTGGGCTTTCCGGATTCCGGCTCGGCGTAGGCCTCGCCGGGCTCCAGGTTGTGATCCTTCATCCAGTTTCCGAAATACTTGCAGGTCAGCATCAGGGAGGTGATGTTTGTGTGCAGCATTTTCTCAAAGTATTCCGTGTCGATCTCCCAGGAGAACATCTTCTTATTGATGCCCTGGGTGTTCACCAGAATGTCGCAGCCGCCCAGCCCCTCCGGGCCGGTGACAATCTCCACTGCCTTCTTGACGAATTCCTCATCCCCGGCGTCACCGGCCAGATACATAACCTTGACCCCGGGGGCGGCCTTGGCCTCAATCTTTGCCGTGGCCTCCTTCAATTTCTCCTCGCTCCGGGAGGAGATGCAGACGCTGCAGCCGTTGGCGGCGTAGCCCTCCGCGATTGCCTCGCCGAAGCCTCCCGCGCCACCGAAAATCACGGCCTTTTTGCCGCTGATGTCAAACAGTTTTGTCAGATCGCCAGTATATACTTTCGGCATGATGGCTTACTCCTTTCCATTACGCTTTATACCATTCGGGTTCGTTGCTGTGCTCGAATTCATAGGGGTTGGGGATCTCGCCGTTCTCCACCTTTTTGAACCATTCTC
>CAJOHR010000045.1 GCA_905234425.1 uncultured Oscillospiraceae bacterium
GTCGATAAACTCGTTCAGATTCTCGGACAGGCCCTCAATGTTACAGATGACCTCAACATTCGACGGCACATTATTGATCCCCGTGTTCGCCCACTCTCTGGGCGTCCCGTCGAAGTGGATGGTCTTCAGCGTGCCGGGTGTATATTGCAGTTCAGTGATGGTGGCCGGAAGCCAGATTTCCTCCACCTTTGTGTTGGACAGATTCAGGATTTCCAGATTGTCGCAGCCCGTCAACTCAAGCGTTGTGAGCTTGGTGCGGCCAGACACATCCAAGGAGGTCATATTGGTACAGCCGGAGAGGTTCAGGCTGGTCACGCTGGTGGGAGCGGTCAGAGCTGTCAGGCTCGTGCAATTGGAGAGGTCAATGGTCTGGATTTTTGAGTAAGTACTCAGATCCAGAGAAAATATTCTACTGCAGTTTTCAGCAATCAGCGTTGTCATTTTTGCGGCGCTGTTAAATATGGTTATACTGTCCATCTTCGTTTCTGAGATGTCTAGATATTCAATGGTATTCACGCTAGCAAAAGCATTCACTCCAAAGCCTGTAAATAATGAGTTTCCAGAGAAATCAATTTTCTTGAGGTGGCTAGTTCCGGTTTCGCTGCTTAAGTTATTCATTTTAAAAAGGTCCGCTTCAGCATCCTCCAATGTGGTACAACCGGACGCGTCGATTTCCTCCAGCATATATGACCGGGTGAGCATATTTTTCCCCAGATGGGTTATTCCGTCTTCAATTACTACCTTTTTGATTGTTTTTCTGAGGTTATGATCATGCCAAGGGTTATCTGCGTCTGTGACACCACTGTAATCCTTGATTCTTCCTATTCCGGAAATCGTCAGAACGCCGTTTTCATCAATGGTCCATTCGCCGCTGCCATCTGATCCGTTTTCCCAGGTACCGCTGACAGGAAGCGTCACATCATCCGTCACGCCGATCACATAGGTCCTGCCGTCAGCCAGCTCCACCGTCAGGGTGTGCTCGGTGGAGAAGGGGGCCAGGCTGGTAAGGCTCCAGTTGATCACATGCACGCTGTCCCGGTCCTGGATGGGGGTGAGGGTCACCAGGCCCTCGGGCATATCCTCAGAGAAGTACGCGCTGCTGCCGGTGAGGTCGGTGTCGATCCCCAGGACCTCCAGCAGCTCCGAGAGCAGCATGCCCTGTCCGCCGACGAGATTGTAGGTGTAGCCGTCGTAGGTGAAATCCACGGTGTAGCCCGTGACCAGGTACACCGAGAAGCCCGTGGCCCGGAAGGTAATTTTTCCGTCCGCCGCATAGACGTTCTCCACCTGCTCCACGGTCCCGTCGTCTTTTACGTGCCAGACCTCGGGATTTCCGGCGGGATCAATGGCGTCGTTCTCGATGGTGACGATGACGGGCAGGCGGCTGTCGGGCTGATAGTCCTCGCCCTGATTGTCGATGGAGATGTCGTAGGCCGCCAGGACCTGAACCTCCTGGTCGGTCTCCGCCCGGAGCTCTTCGGGGATCTCGGAATAGTCCCCGGTCACGTCCGCCACCTGGGCCTCCGCCTCCAGGGGCAGGACGCCCGCCAGGGTCACCTCCGCAAGGGTCAGAACACGGTCCCGATAGCCGGAATCCCAGACAAGGGCCAATGCGTCCCCGGCCAGGAAGGACGCGGGCGCACTCGTTCCGGCGGCGCCGAAAAGCTCCGCCTGACAGCTTCCGTTATGCAGCTTCCAGCCCAGAATGGAGCCGTAGTAGTCCTCGGGCACGACGCCCGTATCCACGCTGTCGATCCAAAGGGTTGTGCCGAATTCCCGCTTGGGCTCGGCCGTCACGGTGAAGGCCGCCAGCTTCCAGAGGCCCGTCTCCGGGGCGTTCATGGAAACGGATTTGGCCGTGGCCGTTACAGCCCGGGGGCCGTAGACGGAGACCTGCCGGTCGTAGACCGTCCAGGTCAGGAGCTTTCTCGTCACGGTGGCCAGGGCGATCCGGTCCAGGCGGTCCACGGTGACGCTCAGGCGGGTGGCCGCCGGCTTCTCGATCCGCTTTCCCTCGTCGTCCAATCCGGTCTTGTTCTCCACCGCCAGGGGAACGTAGACGTCCTCCTCCTTTTGCGCCTCCGGGTCCGCCATGGCGATCTCCCGGGCGTCGGACAGGGTCACGTCCATGGATTCCGACTCGATCAGGAGCTCCACGGGAGCGGCAGGCGTCACGGCCTGGCCGCCGGCAGTCAAAGCAATATCCAGGAACCTGGGATAATACAGAGCGTCGCCCTCCCGGAGCTTCATGCCCTTCTCCAGCAGCACCCGCTGCCAGGACAGGTCCTCCGCCGATACAAAGGTCTCCGTGTCATAGGGCCGGTCCTTGTTTTCGGGCTGATCCAGTTCCTCCTTGTCCGGCTGCTCCACCAGCTCCTTCACGGTGAGCACCGCGTTTTCGGGGATATTCGCCGCTCCGTCATACCGAATCTTCACGGTGTATGCTGTGCCGTCAGCCGTGGAAACCACCCGCTTCTCCAGGGTCTTTACGGTCTCGGGGACAGAGGCCTCCTGGGGTTCTATGCTCCCAGGATCTTCCTCATTATCCTGTATCTGGATTGAATCGGAAGACGCAGAATCCCCGTCTGTTTCAGGGGGCACAATGTCCTGGGAAGGCTCCATCGGACCCGCGTCCTCATCGAGGGCCGGGTCAGCCGCGACCTCTGCCGCGGGCTCCGTTTCCGGAGGAAGCACCGTCTCCGCCGCGAAGGTATCCGCGGGGACGGCTCCCATGATCATGACCGCTGCCAGCAGCAGTGCCAGCACCTGCGTCCACTTCTTCTTCATCTTTCCATCCTTTCTTCCCGCGGCGGTGGGCGGCTTCCGCCGTCCCGGCTGCCCGCAGGACAACTCAACCCTGTTTATGTGGGGCGGGACCGTTCTGATCAGGTCCTTGTTTCCGTTGATTGATCCCTGTTTTCGGCCCGCGCCCGCAAATGGGCGCACCTAGACAGTTTTACACGTTATTATATCATATTCCATTCGCGGTTGCAATGGGAAAACACAATTTCGGAGGGGAATCCGGGGAACAATTCGTCACAATTCCCTCAAAAAAGGCTTGCACAACTTTTCGAAATATGGTATGCTATCAGTTGCCTGTCTTATCACCCGAGTACTGCGCCTGCTTCGGCGCCGATTCTTTATTTTGCGGGCTGATCAGAGGGACTTCTACAAAAGGAAGTGCAATATGGCAACCGCGAACAATGCCGCAGAAAAGCTCACCGACGAGGCCAAGGCCCCAGTCCTGTCGCTCCTTGCAAAGGGGCAGAAGGCCGGCGCCCTCCAGGCGTCGGAGATCCTCAGCGTCCTGGAGAAGCTGGATATCGACGCGGAGCAGATCGAGCATATATACGATTCCATTGAGGCCATGGGCATCCAGATCGTCGGCGCGGAGCTGGAGCTGGATACGGAGGACGTTCCGCCCGCAGAGGAGGAAGAGGAGCTTGTGGACCCGGTGGAGCTGGCCGCGGAGTACAATCTGGACGACCCCGTCCGGATGTACCTGAAGGAGATCGGCCAGATCAAGCTGCTCACGGCGGAGGAGGAGCAGGAGCTGGCGGCCCAGGTGGCCCAGGGCAGCAAAATCGCCAAGGACAAGCTCACCGAGGCCAACCTCCGGCTGGTGGTCTCCATCGCCAAGAAGTATTCCGGCCGGGGCCTCCACATCCTGGACCTGATCCAGGAGGGCAACACCGGCCTGATCCGCGCCGTGGATAAGTTCGACTACACCAAGGGCAACAAATTCTCCACCTACGCCACCTGGTGGATCCGGCAGGCCATTACCAGAGCCATCGCCGACCAGGCCAGGACCATCCGCGTCCCGGTACATATGGTGGAGGTCATCAACAAGGTCACCCGCTGCAACCGGAAGCTGGTCCAGGAGCTGGGCCGGGAGCCCACCATGGAGGAGATCGCCGAGGACCTGGGACTGCCCCTGGACAAGGTCATCGAGGCCACCCGGACCTCCGCCGATACCCTGTCCCTGGACACCCCCGTTGGCGACGAGGAGGACACCACCATCGGCTCCTTCGTGGAGGACGACAACACTCCCGGCCCTGCCGACGCCACCTCCAACACCCTGCTGGCCGAGGCCCTGGATGAGATCCTGGGGACCCTGACCGAGCGGGAGGCGGACGTGCTGCGGATGCGGTTCGGCATGTACGACGGCCGGACCCACACCCTGGAGGAGGTGGGTCAGATCTTCGGCGTCACCCGGGAACGGATCCGCCAGATCGAGAACAAGGCCATCCGCAAGCTGCGCCATCCAAGCCGGGCCAAGAAGATCAAGGACTTCTACTGCTGACAGATCTGCCGCAGGCATGCGCTCCGGGCGTGTGTCTGCGGCATTCGCTTTAAAATAGCATCAATCGGAGTGAGGAAGGAACAGAACGAAAATGCTCGACAAACTTGCGGCGGTGGAGAACCGCTACCTGGAGATCAGCGATATGACCACCCGGCCGGACTTCTACGACGACCCGAAGCAGGCCGCCCGGCTGCTCCGGGAGCAGCGCGAGCTGGAGCCTGTGGTGGAGGCCTATCGGGCCTATATCCGGGAAAAGCAGACCGTGGACGACCTGCTGGAGATGCTCTCGGAGCCCCAGGAGCCGGAGATGAAGGAGCTCTGTCAGGAGGAGCTGAACGAGGCCAAGGGGAATCTCCCGAAGCTGGAGGAGCGGCTGAAGCTCCTGCTCCTGCCCAAGGACCCCAACGACGGGAAAAACGTGATTTTGGAACTCCGGGCCGGGGTGGGCGGCGAAGAAAGCGCCCTGTTTGCCCATTCCCTCTACCGCATGTACAGCATGTACGCGGAGAAGCGGGGCTGGACCCTGGAGCTCACCTCCCTCAGCGACACGGAGCTGGGCGGCATCAAGGAGGCCATCTGCATGGTCTCCGGGGCCGACGTCTACTCCCGGCTGAAATTCGAGAGCGGCGTCCACCGGGTCCAGCGGGTGCCGGAGACGGAATCCGGCGGACGGGTCCACACCTCCACCGCCACCGTGGCGGTCATGCCCGAGGCGGAGGACGTGGAGGTGGAGCTGGACCCCAAGGACATCCGCATGGAGGTGTTCCGCTCCTCCGGCGCCGGCGGCCAGCACATCAATAAAACCTCCTCCGCCGTCCGGCTGATCCACATCCCCACAAACACGGTGGTGGAGTGCCAGCAGGAGCGGAGCCAGGTCCAGAACCGGGAGAAGGCCATGCGCATCCTCTATTCCCGGCTCTATCAGGCCCAGCAGGAGGCCCAGGCCGCGGAGCTCTCGGCGGAGAAGCGGAGCCAGGTGGGCATGGGCATGCGGAACGAAAAGATCCGCACCTACAACTTCCCCCAGTCCCGGGTCACGGACCACCGGATCGGCCTGACCCTCTATAAGATCAACGAGATCATGGACGGGGACCTGGACGAGATCATCGACGCCCTGATCGCGAGCCATCAGGCCGAGCAGCTCCGGCGGGGGGAGACCATATGAGGACCCTCCTGCTTTCCGCCTCCGCGCCGGACTCCGTTCATAAGGCCAGCGAGATCATCCGGGCCGGCGGCCTGCTGGCCATTCCCACGGAGACGGTCTACGGTCTGGGCGCCAACGGCATGGACGGGGCGGCCGTCAGGAGGATTTTTGAGGCCAAGGGACGGCCCCAGGACAACCCCCTGATCCTCCACGTGGCCGGGCCGGAGCAGATCTGGGACCTGTGCAGCACGGTTCCGGCGGCGGCAGAGCGGCTCATGGAGCAGTTCTGGCCGGGACCCCTGACCCTGATCCTGCCGGTCCGGGACTCCGTGCCGAAGGCGGTCACAGCAGGGCTTTCCACCGTCGGCGTCCGCTGCCCGGACTGCGACATCACACGGGAGGTCATCCGCCTGGCCGGAGTCCCCATTGCGGCCCCCTCGGCCAACCGGTCCGGAAAGCCCAGTCCCACCACCGCCGCCCACGTCCTCCACGACATGGAGGGCCGGATCGACGCGATCTTAGACGACGGTCCCTGCCGGGTGGGCGTGGAATCCACCATTGTGGATCTGACGGGGGACAGGCCCCGGCTCCTGCGGCCCGGCGGCATCGGCCCGGAGCGCCTGCGGGAGGTTCTGGGAGACCTGATCGTGGACGAGGCTGTGACGGGAATCCTCCCCGCGGACGCGGTGGTGCGGGCCCCCGGCATGAAATACACCCACTATTCCCCCCAAGGCACCGTGATCATCGTCACCGGCTCTGGCGCGGCGGCGGCCCGGTACATTTTGCCCCGGCTGGGGCCCCGGGACCGGGTCCTCTGCTTTGCCGAGGAGCTGGCCCTTTATCCGGCGGAGGCCGCGTCCGCCTATGGGGCAGAATCGGAGCCGGAGACCCTGGCGAGAAATCTGTTTGCCGCCCTCCGGGAACTGGACCGGGAGGACGTGGAGACCATCTACGCCCGGTGTCCCGAGGCCACCGGCGTGGGCATGGCCGTGGCCAACCGGCTCCAGAAGGCCGCGGGCTTTCAGATCGTGAAGGGAGAGGACGCACCATGATGATCCTTGGCGTCACCGGCCCCACGGGGGCGGGCAAGACCACCCTGCTCCGGGAAATCGAGGCAAGGGACGGCTGCGTTCTGGATTTGGACGCAGTGTACCACGAACTGCTGGTAACCTCCCCCGAACTGATCGCCGCCCTGGACCATCGCTTCCCGGGCACGGTCCGGGAGGGGGTATTGGATCGGCCCGCCCTGGGCAAGATCGTATTTGCGGACGAAACCGCCATGAAGGATCTGAACGCCATCACCGGGACCTGCATCCTCGCAGAGACGGAGCGGCGGCTTGCGGCGGCGGAGGATGCAGGGCGCACCCTGGCGGCCATCGACGCCATCAACCTCCTGGAGACGGATCTGGTCTCCCGCTGCCGGTACACCATCGCCGTGGTGGCTCCGGTGGAGGACCGGGTCAGGCGGATCATGGCCCGGGACGGGATCTCCGAGGCGTACGCCCGGCTTCGGATCTCCGCCCAGCAGCCCGCGGAATACTTCTCCGCCCGCTGCGACATCACCCTTGTAAACGACAGCCCCGACAAGGCGGAATTCGCCCGCCGGTGCAGCGGGCTGCTGGAAGAAATATTGACCCTGGAAAGGAATGACGCAACATGAGCGACAAAAAGTATGAAGCGGAGCGGGAGGCCCTGCTCTACAAGGTGAAGAACGGTCACACCCTGATCACACCTGAGGAAAAGGAGGCCGCACGCGCCTACGCGGGGCGGTATATGGCCTTTCTTGACGCGGGCAAGACGGAGCGGGAATGCGTCCGGGAGGCTGTCCGTTTGGCGGAGAGCCACGGCTTCCGGGCGCTGGAGCCCGGCATGGAGCTGAAGCCCGGCGACAAGGTTTATCTGGCCACTTACGGCAAGGCCCTCAATCTGGCGGTGATCGGCAGGCGGCCCGTGGCAGACGGAACCCGGATCGCCGCAGCCCACATCGACAACCCCCGGCTGGATCTCAAGCCCAATCCCCTCTATGAGGACGACGGCATGGCCTTCCTCCAGACCCATTACTACGGCGGCATCAAGAAATACCAGTGGACCACGGTTCCCATGGCTCTCCACGGCGTGGTGGCCAAGAAGGACGGGACCGTGGTGGAGATCTGCGTGGGCGAAAAGGACGAGGACCCCATCTTTATCGTCACGGATCTGCTGATCCACCTGGCCGAGGCCCAAATGAAAAAGCCCCTTGCCACCGGCGTCACGGCGGAAAACCTCAATGTGCTGGTGGGCTCCGAGCCCCTGCCCGAGGACGAGGGCAGCGACAGCGTGAAGCTGGCCATCCTGATCTATCTGAACGAGACCTACGGCATCACCGAGGCGGACTTCCTCTCGGCGGACCTGACCATGACCCCGGCGTCCAAGGCCCGGGATCTGGGCTTCGACCGGAGCATGATCGCCGCCTACGGCCACGACGACCGGAGCTGCTCCTTCGCGGCCCTGGACGCGCTGTTTGCGCTGGAGGAGATCCCGGAGTACACCGCCGTCTGCTGCCTGGCGGACAAGGAGGAGATCGGCTCCATGGGCGTCACGGGCATGCAGTCCCAGGCCTTTGAATACTTTATGGAGCGGCTCTGCGGCGGCGCGGAACGCCTGCGGGAGTGCTTCCGGAACTCCCAGTGCCTCTCCGCCGACGTGACCAACGCCTTCGACCCCACCTGGCCCGAGGTTTCCGACAAGCAGAACAACGCCCATCTGGGCTGCGGCGTCTGCTTCAGCAAGTACACCGGCGCCCGGGGCAAGTCCGGCTCCTCCGAGGCTCCGGCGGAGTTTGTGGCAAAGATCCGCCGCCTCTGCGACGAGGGCGGCGTGGTCTGGCAGATGGGCGAGCTGGGCAAGGTGGACGCCGGCGGCGGCGGCACCGTGGCCCAGTATATGGCCAACCGGAACATTCTGACCCTGGACATGGGCGTGCCCGTGCTCTCCATGCACGCCCCCATGGAGGTCGTGTCCAAGCTGGACTGCTACATGACCTGCAAGGCCATGGGCGTCTTCTTCCGGGACAAATAAAAGCGGTAAACGGAGCGGGGGTGCTGGTTTTCAGCACCCCCGCTCCAAGTCTTTCTATTCTGCGAAATACGCCTCGATTTCCGCTCTTGCGGCCTGGACGCTGCCCTGCATAAACCCCGGCTTTCCGCCGCCCCGGCCGTTCAGGGCCTGATTCAAGGCCTTGCCCCAGTCCCGCAGATCTCCCCCGGGAAGGCCCACGGCGTATTTGTAGCCCTGGCCGTCGCTTCCTGAGAACACGGCGGCCCTGCCGCCGCAGGTTTCCTGAATTTGTACCGCACACCGCCGGAGGCTGTCCGGGGAAAGCTCCTCCATAAACACCAGCACGTCCCCGGCGTCCCGGAGCTCCCGGGCCTTCGCCGCAAACAGCGCCGCCTCCAGGCCATAGATCCGCTGCTTTTTTGCCTCCAGCTCCGCCCCCAGGCGCTCCACCGCCGCAGCCGTCTCCAGGGGCTTGGCCGAGAGCTGCCGGGAGATCTCCCGGTTCTGCTCATAGACCCGGTCCAGATATGCTTCCGCCCGACCGCCGCAGACCAGGGTCACCCGGACGCCGCTGTGGAACTTCTCCACGCTGAGGATCTTCACAAGCCCGATTTCCCCGGTCCGGGCCACATGGGTGCCGCAGCAGGCGCACAGGTCTGTCCCCGGAAATTCCACCAGCCGCACATCCCCCTTCAGCTCCTTTTTGCTCCGGTAGGGCAGGGATGCCAGGTCCTGGGGACCGGGATACCAGACCTTCACCGGGCTGTCCCGCAGAATCCGCCGGTTCACCTCCCGCTCCACTTCCGCGAGCTCCTCCTCCGTGAGGATGCCGGAGAAGTCGATGGTCAGCACGTCGGCGCCCATGTGGAAGCCCACGTTGTTGTAGCCGAACCGGCTGTGAACGATCCCCGAGACCATGTGCTCCCCGGAGTGCTGCTGCATCCGGTCGAACCGCAGCTCCCAGTCGATGGCCCCGGCCACGGAGGTACCGGGCGCCAGAGGCCCGTCGGTGATGTGGAGCAGCGCTCCGTCCTCCTCCCGTGTGTCCAGAACGTTCATCCCGTTCAGGGTCCCCCGGTCTCCCGGCTGGCCGCCGCCCTCGGGGAAAAAGCAGGTTCTGTCCAGGACCACCGCCCAGGTTTTCTCCGTTCCGGGGCGGCAATCCAGCACCGTCCCCTGAAATTCCCGGACATGGGAATCCAAATCGTAGAGTTTTTCTGTTTTCATGGCGCCTCCGATTGAAATTGATCTGTAAGTTTGGTATCATGACAAAAAAGCGTGTTCTGTCTGTGCAATATGACAGGACCGGGGAGGGATCCGCATGATGTCCGCAAAGCTGTCACACGCCTATGAGCTCCTTTACAAGGCTGTCTGCGCCCAGGAAAACCGGGTTATCACCGCCGTCTGGGAGCTGCTGGGCCATCCGACCCTGTTTGTGGACCAGTATTTCCACGTGGTTTCCATGTATCCCGGCGGCCCCACGGGAGATTCGGAGTGGGACGAGATCAGCCGGAACAAGTTCATCAACCAGGACAAGATCTACCGAACCCTGGACGAATTCCTTTCCGGCAAGGAGGCCTTTTATCAGCCCTTCTTCGCGGATACGGGCTCCTGCGCCCAGAGTCCCAAGCTATTTGCCGAGGTGGTCCAGGACGGAAAGGTCCAGGGACATGTCATCGTCTTCTGGGAGGGCGCCCCTCCGGATCAGGAGGATTTCGCCATCGTGTCCATGGCCGTGGACGCCATCAAGCTCCGGATCTCCAGCCGCATCCGGTCCATGGGAAGCTGGAACCTGGCCCTCTCCACCAAGCTGGAGGACCTTCTGGCGCCTCATACGCCGCCCCATCTGGAGGATCTGGCCTGCGACGCCATCTCCCGGACCATGCCCCCGGAATACACCGTCTGCGTGGCCACCATCGGCGCGCTGGCCTCCCAGCGGGCCTTTGCGGAGTACGCCGTCTTCGAGCTTCAGCAGCTCTACCGGAACGTGATCTGCCTGATCTATGACAACGCCATCGTCACCCTTTACGGCGGCGCGGGCCGTCACGGCTCCGGCGCGCCCATGAAGGAGACGGTCATGGCGGACCGGCTCTTCAAGTTTTTCGAGGAGCACGACATGGTCTGCGGCCTCTCGGACAGCTTTTCCGACCCCAGGCAGCTCCGGCAATACTACCGCCAGGCCCTGCTGACGGCCCGGCTGGCACTGAAAACCGGGAACGCGGACTCCACCACCTTCTCGGATCTCATGCCGCTGCCCATTTTCCTCTCGGTGCTGGAAAAGGACACGCCGGAGACCTTCATCCACCCCATCATCTTCAAGATGCGGGAGTACGACAAGACCTACGGTACGGCCTACGACGAGACCATGCGGGCCTTCTCCTTCAACATGCACAACAAGGACAAGACCGCCGCCGCCCTCTGCATCCACCGGAACACCCTGCTCTACCGGCTCAGCCGGATCAGCGACATCTTCGGTCTGCCCTATGAGGACAACAAGGTGGCGGTGAATCTCCTGTGCAGCTATCTGATCCTGGAGCTGGGCCAGTTCGGCGATCCCCAGGAGATGGGTCAGCTCACGTCGGACGAGCGCCGGTGATCCCGAACCGGGCCATAATCAGATCGGCGCAGCCCGCCGCATCCTCCAGCGGGCGCTGGGGAACGGGCGTATCCAGCGGCTCGTCCGTCATGACGCACAGCAGCTCTTCCGCCGGGGTCAGCAGGGGCCGGTCCAGCTCCGCCCGGTGGATCTCCACCTTGGGATATCTGCTTTTTTTGTAGCCCTCGGTGAGGATCAGATCCACAGGCGGGAGCCGATCGATCAGGTCCTCCAGGGATAACTCCGACGGGGGCTTTTCCAGAATGGCGGCCTGCTCCCGGCTGGAGATGGCCACCACGTCGGCCCCGGCCTGGGAGAAGCGGTAGGTATCCTTCCCGGGCCTGTCCATCTCGAAGTGATGGGCGTCGTGCTTGATCACCGCCAGACGCAGTCCCCGTGCCTTGAGTACGGGGATCAGTTTTTCAAGAAAGGTAGTCTTTCCCGTACCGGACAGGCCGACAAAGGTTATGACAGGGGTTTCGTTCACAGGAGATCCCTCCGATCGGTTTGTTCTCATACTGCTCACTGATAGAAATCTTGATTTCTATCAGTGGCGGCTGCGCCGCTGCTTGCAGTCTTTCAGCCTGCAAGCGGTAGTAAGGAACTATTTCCGCCCCGATTAAAACACTTCATGTTTTAATCAGTGAATAGTCTCAAAATTACAAGCGGAGTGCCGCGTGTGCGGCACTCCGCGTATGCGCTTTACGGCACCTCTTCCCCGTCTCCGCCGGGATCGGGGACCACCACGGGATCGGGCTCCACAGGAGGATCGGGCTCCACGGGAGGATCGGGCTCCACGGGAGGATCGGGAACGGTGGTGGGCTCGGTTGTGGGTTGCGTGGTAGGCTCTGTCGAGGGCGACGGACTGGTCTCGTCGCTGGGACTGGGGCTGGGTTCGTCATCGTCGTCGTCATCGTCATAATCGGCGCCGCCGTAGACCTTCTTGTCCCGCTTGGCATAGACGCTTGTGCCCAGACCGCTGCTGCCCAGCTGATCCAGGTCCGCCGTGGTGTCCGTGCGGATCAGGTTGTCGTCGGCGTCGTAGACGTACCGGGTGATGACGTAGGTATAGCCGGTGTAGCCGGACTGGACCTCGTCGGGATCGCTGACCGTAACGGTGCTGAAGGGCACCGTGGCCGTGCGCTCATAGTCGATCTCCACATACTGGCCGGTGAGGTTGGTGCCCCAAAGCTCGATCCAGACACGGCCGCCGGAGAGGTAGGCGTCCACCCGGATGGGATAATCAGTGTTGTTCCGCCACTGGAGATCCAGGCTGCCCCAGTAGACCGTGGCGTCGAGACCCGGCTCGATGTAGTCCACGATGTAGGCGTGCTCCGTCCGCTCCACGATCTCCAGGTCCGCGTACATGGCGCACCAGTAGATGGTGGAGGCCACCTGGCACACGCCGCCTGCCGTCTCGGGCTTGGACTGGCCGGACACGAAAACCGTGGCGGACCGGTAACCCTTGGCTTCGGTACGCTCCCCGGTGGCGGCGTTGAAGGAGAACACGTCCCCGGGCTGAATGATGGTGCCGTTAATGGCCTCGCAGGCCAGATCCAGATTGTGGGTCCGGTTGGCATTGGAGGCGTAGCTGGTGCCCTTCTCCGACAGCAGATCCCGGAACAGCAGGGAATCCAGCTCCTCGGCGGTGACAGTGGGCAGGGTCTCGTTGAAGGTGAAGGTGAGCACGTCGCCGGCGGAGGCCATGGCCAGCTGCTCGGCGGCCTGCTCCAGGCCCACGTCGGGAACATATCCCACAGCCTCGGGCTCGATGGATTCCGTATCCGGGTTGTACCTGGCGTCCTTGGGCTCCGAGGTCATGGAGGCGTAGTACTCGTCCAGAGAGACCGTGGCGGGATATGTCACGTCATAATCAAAGTCGATGTCGGCGTAATTGGCGTTGGCAAAAGCGCTGGACACCAGATTGTAGAGCTCCTCGGTGTTGATGGACCGGCTGGGAGAGCCGATGGTTACGGTGATGGTCCGGCTGGCCTGGTCCGCCGACACGGTGGACTCCACCAGGGGCGTCTCCGCCGCCGCGGCCGTCTCGTCGATGAGCTGACGGATGTAGGTCTCGTCCACCTGGACGGCGGAGGTGATGTCGATGTCGTTCCGCCGCCGCTGCGCCGCCCGGATGGCCCGGGCCATGGTAAAGGGACTGGAGCTGGCCCGGCCGTAGGCGTAGGCCTCCTCCACCGCCTGATCCACATTGATCAGGACCGTGTCCTGCTTGGGGGTGAAGGTCAGGGTCTGGTCCGGCAGATTCACGTTGACGCTCTGCTGGGTGGTCTCCGTCAGGGAGGACTCGATGATGGTCCTGGCCTCCTCCTTGGTCATGCCGCCCACGTCGATACCCGCCACGTACACGTTGGGCAGGATCTTGTCATAGTTGTTGTAGCGCATGACATAGACGCCCATACCGGCGAACACCACGATGACCAGGGCAAGGGCCACGATCAGGGTGATGAGCAGGGGGCTGACGCGGCTCTTTTTCTTTTTGCGCTTCCGCTGGGCCGGCCGCTGGCCCGAGGCGCTGCGGGTCCCGGATTGCGGGCGCTGCCCTGCGGGACGTTGGCCGCTCCGAGGGGCAGCTGTATTGGCCCTCCGGGGGGAGGCGCTGTTTTTATTATCCATAAATCTCCACCTGACTTGGGCAGGATATGCCTGCCGAAATAAAAACTTACGTAGTATTATAGCGCAACCATGTGCCTTTTGCAACGGTTTCTTGCTTCTTTCGCCGATCCTGTGCCCGGAAGCCCCCGGATTTTGGATTAATCGCCGCTTATTTCCACTGAAGCGGCTGCGGCGCCGCTATGCAATGACGCGGCGGAACAAGGGAATTGGGTGAAGCGAAAAAGCATCAATGGAAGGCCGGCGGGACGCCCACCTGGTCCACGGTGGCCTTTCCCACGTCGCTGATGGCCTCGTAGGGCGGGATCTCACCCTCCACGTTCTCCACCAGGAAGTCCATGGATATCAGCTGCTCGGGCCGGAGGCACCAGTCCGTCGTCAGGATCTTTCCCTCCTGGGAATAGAGGGGCCCCTGAAAGGGACTCAGCAAACAGGCCCGTATGGCGTCCTTCAGCAGCTCCGCCAGCTTTTTGGAGGCGGGGGGCAGGGTCTCGGAGAGCGCGATGTCCACCACCCCGGCGGACATGCCCCAGTAATAGCCCAAAGCCTTGCCGCTCTCCCGGTATTCCTCCGCCTCGGACCGGTCCTGCACCTGTCTCAGCAGCTTTTCATAGTAGACGCCCCACTGCCAAAGAGGCGTGGCCAGGTTCACCCGGCTGTCCCCGTCGATCAGGGACAGGCCCAGGCTGCGCCACTCGTCTCCCCGGCGCACCAGGTCCTGGGAGGAGATGAGCCGGGCTCCCCGGGCGGTGAGCCGGGAGAGGGCCGCGTCGGAGCCTCCCACGGAGGACCACTCCAGCATGACCCTGGCCCTGGGATTGACCATCTGGGCCCCCAGCGCGAAGGCGTTGATCCCGGCGATCTGGCCGAAAATGGGGTAGTCGCAGAGATATCCGATGGGCTCCGCCCCCGCCAGGGATCCGGCCAGCGCCCCGGAGACGAATTTGGCCTCGTACATCCGGGCGTAATAGGTGCGGATATACCGGTGGGAGGAATTGAGGCAGCAGGTGAAAACCGTGACCTCGGGATGGGCCACCGCCGTTTTCAGGGCCGCGGGCAAAAGCCGGGGAGAGGTGACGAACAGCACCGTGTTTCCCTCCCGAACCGCCGTTTCCATGACCTGCTCCGGCCCCTTCTCCAGGGCGTGGAAGAACGCGGAGGTCTCCACGGCGTCCCCCATGGTCTCCCCGAGCTGCTCCCGGCCCTTCTCGTGACCGGCGGTCCAGCCGGAGATTTCCGGGTCCCCGTCGTGGATAAAGGCGGCCTTCAGCACCTTGGGCTCCGTGGCCGCCCGGACCTTGCTTAAGAGCCCCGGCTTTTTCTCCTTTGGATCGAACTTGACCTGGATGGGGGCCTCCTCCTGCCGGAGGGTGATCTCCTCCCAGACCGAGGCCACCGCCTTCCGGACCTCCGTGGGCGTCTTTCCCCGCAGGGAGTCCATGCCGTAGACCTGGATAAAGGCCAGCAGGGCGTCTCCCACAGTGAGACGGAGTGATCCTCCGCCCTGGGCGTAGAAGGCTGCCTGAAAGGCGTGATAGGCGGAGGTAAAGCTCCGAAGCTCCTCCTCGGTCCAGGGCTCCTCCGGCCCCTTCCCGATGAGCTTCTGGAAGGCCGGCGCGCTGCCGGACCGGCTGAACTCCAGAAAGTCCACGCCGCTGAGCCTGTAGAAGTCCATGAGCTCCCAGTACCGCCGCTGCTCCGGGGAATCGTTCTTCTCCGGCAGTACCCGGATCACCCGGGCGGGCACGGTGACGGCGTCGAAATATTTCAGGACGCTGACCCGCTTGTTGCCCTCCTCCACATAGTAGCGGTTCATATATTCGTAGACCTTGACAGGCTCCCGGATGCCCTCCTTCAGATGGGACCGGCAGAGGGTTCCGGGCAAATTCCGAGTTCTCCCCGGCCAGGGGCATGTAGTTCCGGGCGAACACATTGGCCCGGCCCTTACGTCTGGTGCCCGCGATGAAGGCCGTGGGAATGTTCCGGAGTCCCATATCCTTCTCCGCGGGGACGGACCCCTCGGGCAGCAGCTCCTCCAGCACCGGAAGATAGGGATAGACGCCCCGGGACACGCAGCCTCTGTATTCCTTTTTCCCCTGCTTCAGGGCTTCCTTGTACACCGCCTCGGACATGGGACGCGCCTCCCTTCGATTTTCCGCGATTATATATCCCGTCTTTGGAAATTGCAAGGGGAAATCACACAAAACCGTCCTGTTTTTTGCGCTTTTTCGGAAGTGTCTTGCCTTATGGGCCGGATTGTCGTAAAATCTTCATGAAATCAACGCCTGCGGAGGCGCCTATCCATGAATTTTTCCCAGGAAAAGTCTGATTCATCCCGGCGTGCCGCAAAGGGCGGCGTGTAAAACTCCCGGAAGCTCTTACATGATTTTCCATTGATTTCTCGGTGCGGGCATGGTAATATGAAGGGTACAAAACGGGGGATTCCCGGAACTTCCGGACCCTCCGGATAACCAGATCGGTTCGGAGTTGGTCCTATGCTTTCTGTCCGGCAAAAACTGCATAAAATCTCCGGGCTCTCCAGGCTGGCGCTGATCCTGGTGCTTGCAATCCTGGTAATGCTGGCGATCATCCTGGTCCCCATGATCCTGCCCTATTTCAGTCAGGCGGAGGACACGGGCTGCGCCACAGCCATGAAGTCTGCCCAGCGAAAGCTGGACAACACCTACATACTGGACGGTGAGATGACCGAGGCGGAGGCGCAAAGGGCCGCCACCCAGGCGGTAAAGGACTTCGACGACCTCTGCCCTGCCGGCGGCGAAATCTATTTGATCCGCGGCGGGACCACCGGATATACCGTGGTCTGCGGTCTCCACGACCCCGACACCCATCAGCGGGCCAGGCTCAACGCGGCCCGGACCCTGGAGCGGGTGGAGCGCGCCCTGCTCCGGGAGAAGACGATCAACAATAACGACGCCCCCGTGTCTCTGACCGTGACCCTGAACAGCCGGGAGCTTGTGGCGGTCCGGGACCCGCTCCGGGACGGCCTCCGTTACGGCACGGACGCCACCATGGATCGGGAGGGCACCCTTGCCTCCTACGACCTGGAAAACGGGGAACTGGTCTGGTTCAATTTTGCCGACGAAAACTACGCCCTCACCTGGACGGCGGACAAAGGATGGAGCGACTGAGCCATGCTGACCATTTACGATTCCACCCCGACACTGGTCTACTGTCTGGTCGTGGCCACCGTTCTGGGCGCCGCCCTGGGTTCCTTCCTCAACTGCACCGCCTGGCGGTATGTCCATGGCGGCACCGCCCTGCGGGGACGGAGCGTCTGTCCCTCCTGCGGCCATGTGCTGGGTCCCGGGGACCTGGTGCCGGTCATCAGCTATCTCGCCCTCCGGGGCAAATGCCGCTACTGCGGAACGAGGATCGCCCTGCGGTATATGCTGACGGAGCTGGCCTTTGCCCTGGTGACAGTGCTCTGCCTTCTGCGGTTTGATCTGACCGCGCTCTGCCTCCGGAACTGGATCTTTCTGGGCTGCCTGTTCCTTCTGACTCTGACGGATCTGGAGGACTGTGTGATCCCGGACAGCAGCCTTGTGATCGCTGCCGCCGTCTGGGTCCTGACCCTGCCTCTCCTCTGGAACGGCTGGGGCGACGCGGCGGCCAGGGTTCTGACCGGCCTTGTGGCCGGGGGGGCGCTTCTTGGTCTGAGCCTGCTCATGGACCGGATCCTGGGCCGGGAAAGCCTGGGCGGCGGAGACATCAAGCTGTTTGCCGTGGTGGGCCTCTATCTGGGGCCCGTGGCAACCCTGTTTGCGGTGCTGCTGTCCTGCATCCTGGGCCTGGCCTTCGCGGCCGTTGCCCGCCGGGGCAGCGGAAAGCCCTTTCCCTTCGGTCCCTCCATCGCCGTTTCCGCCTGCGTCATGCTCCTGTGGGGCATGCCTCTGGTGAACTGGTACATGGGGCTGTTCTGAGGACGCCGGCGCCTCGCGGGCCTTATCATTCAACTGTTATTTACGCCTGACACCATCCTAAGGGGGGTACCTTATGGCAAAAACGATTCTCGGGATCGACATCGGGAGCAACAGCCTGAAGCTGGCGCTGTGCAAGGGCGGCGCGGTCAAAAAGACCGCGGCGGTCCAGATGCCGGCGAATCTGGTCAAGGACGGCTGGATCACCTCGGCGGAATCCGTAAGCGAGCTGCTGCAGAAAACCATGAAGGAGCATGGGATTCACGCCGGACAGGCCGCCATCGTGCTGCCCCAGGAAAGCACCTATATCCGCACGGTGACGGTGCCTGTCATGACAGCGGAGCAGCTTCGGCTGAACATCCCCTATGAATTCAGCGACTACATTATGGACGAGCTGAAGAACTATACCTTCGACTACGCCACTCTGCCCCAATCCCAGGAGGACGCGGAGGAGAACCGGATGGAACTGCTGGCCGCCGCGGTCTCAAACGACCTGCTGGAGGAGGCCAGGAGCATGCTGCGGGCCGCCGGTCTCAAGATGGTGGGCGCCGCCCCTGCGGAGTGCGTCTATATCCCCATGATCCGGCGGATGGAGGCAGCGGGCCGGGAACAGAGCCGGGAATACTGCTTCATCGACCTGGGCTACCAGGACATCCGCATGTATCTGTTCCACGGGGAAAAGCACATGGCCACCCGTCTGCTGGGAACCGGCCTGAGCACCCTGGACAGCGTCATTGCCGACAGCATGGGCGTGGATGAGCATCTGGCCCACACCTACTTCATGACCAACTTTGAAAACGTCCAGACTTCCGAAAGCGCCGTCAACGTCTACGGAAACATCACCGTGGAGCTCATGCGCGCCCTGAACTTCTACCGGTTCAGCAACCCGGACAGTCAGCTCTCGGACGTTTGGCTCTGCGGCGGCGGCGCCGTGATCGAGCCCATGCGGGCGGCCATCGCCGAATCCCTGGATATGAACATCCACGGCGCCGGGGAGCTTTTGCCCGCAAGTTCCGACCCCCACAGCTTCCTTCGGGCTGTGGGCATTGCCATGGCGTAATTCAGTAATAAGGAGTGGAGGCGTATGCCGGCATTGGTTTTGGGAAAAAAGGACGCCCCCGGCAAGACGGAGCGGCGGGTCAAGATCCCGGAAAAGCGGTCCATCAACCTGGCTGTTGTCAACGAAAAGCATATTGATCTGCGCATCGCCATTCCGGCCATTGTCCTGATCCTTGTGGCGGCCGCCGTCTTTTCCAAGTTCGGCGTCGTGGATCGGTTCCAGGCGGTGGACGACGCCCAGGCCGAGGTCGCGGCGCTCCAGGACCAGCTGGACGCCGGCTATGAGGCGCTGGCCGGCATGGATGACCTGAGCGACAAATACGCCCACTACACCCTCTCCGGCATGACCAAGCAGGAGCAGTCTCTGGTGGAGCGGGGCGAAGTCCTGGAGATGCTGGAGCGTGTGGTGCTGAAGCGTTTTGAGGCAGATCGCTGGACCCTGGACGGGAACACCCTGACCCTGACCGTCACCGGAAGCACCCTGCGGGAGGTCAATGATCTCATTCAGGATCTGCAGGAAGAGGAGATCGTGGATTACTGCACCGTGACCACCGCTACCAACACGACCCAGAGCAACGAGAATCTCAGCGAGCCGGTGACGGCCAACGTAGTGATCTATCTGAAGGCCAGGGATGCCCTGGTGGCTTCCGCCGGAACAGGCGCAGAAGGCTAGGGAGGTGTCAGGCGCATGAAAATACTCAGCCGTGATTTCACCACCACGGAGCGAATCCTGATGCTGGTTTTGCTGGTGATCCTGCTGGGCCTGGGCTATTACCAGTTTATATGGCGGTACACCGCCGACCAGATCCAGGAGGCCAACTCCGCCCGGGACGCCATGGAGATCGAGCTCCAGGCCGTGGACGCCAAGGTGGCCGAATACCGGGCCATGCAGCAGGAGCTGGAATCCATCGAGGGCTCCGGTATCACCTACAGCCGGATGGAGAGCTACAACAACGCCCGGGCGGAAATCGATCTGCTCAACGACATCTTCTCCTCCGCTGACAACTACACCGTGACCTTTGCCAATGTGACCCGACAGGGCGATCAGATCCGCCGGGAGTGCAGCCTGTCCTTCACCGCGAAGAATTACAGCACAGCCCGGAATATGATCGTGGAGCTCTCCCGGAGCCAGTACCGGTGTCTTGTCAACAGCGTTCAGTATTCCGCGCTTTCCGGCAGCGAGGACGGCGTATCCGTCAGCGTTCGCGCCACCTTCTTTGAAACCATGGTGGGCGGCACCGCAGACGCTGGCCTTCCCGCGGCGGAAAACGGATAAGAAAACAGTTTGCCTGCGGCGCGTATTCAGCACGCGCCGCAGGCGTTTTTGTTTCTGATTCAGCTTGCACGCTTTAAGCGCCCTGATACTATTATCCGATTAAAACATTTCATGTTTTAATCCAGCGGCCTATGGCCGCTGCCCTGCATGAAATGCGGGGGGATAAGTTGTGCGTTACTACCGCAAGCAAACTATTTGTTTGCTTGCCGCGGCGACAGCCGCATCTGATAAAACAGGTTTTTATCAGATAGTAGTATGACTTAGCCGCGCCGCAGCCGCCTCCAGGAACTCTCCGGAGGTGACCTGCTTTGCCTCCCCCTTTTCCCAGAGCCGGCAGAGATCGCCCGTCATGACCCCGGAGCGGATCACGTCCAGGCAGCTCTCCTCCAGCCGTTCGGCAAAGGCCTGGAGCCCGGGCAAATTGTCCTTCTCGCCCCGCTTCCGCAGGGCCCCGCTCCAGGCGAAAATGGTGGCCATGGGATTGGTGGAGGTCTTCTCCCCCTGAAGGTGCTTGTAATAGTGGCGGGTGACGGTGCCGTGGGCGGCCTCGTACTCATAGTTCCCCTGGGGGCTCACCAGCACGGAGGTCATCATGGCCAGAGACCCGAAGGCCGTGGAGACCATATCGCTCATCACGTCGCCGTCGTAGTTCTTGAGGGCCCAGATCATGCCGCCTTCGGACCTTATCACCCGGGCCACGGCGTCGTCGATCAGGGTATAGAAGTAGGTGAGACCCTTCTCCTGGAACTGCGCCCCGTACTCCTCGTCATAGAGCCGCTGGAAGGTGTCCCGGAAGGCGCCGTCATATTTCTTGGCGATGGTGTCCTTGGCGGAGAACCACAGGTCCTGATTTGTGCCCAGGGCATAGTTGAAGCAGCTCCTGGCAAAGGACTCGATGGAGGACGCCTTGTTGTACTGGCCGGTCAGCACGCCGTCACACTCGAAGTCATAGATTGTCTCGGTCTTTTTGCCGCCAAAGCGGGTGGTCACCGTCAGCTCCGCCCTGGAGCCCGCCTCCACCTCCATCTCCGCCGCCTTGTACACGTCGCCGTAGGCATGGCGGGCGATGGTGATGGGCTTCTTCCAGGTCCGCACCACGGGGCTGATGCCCTCCACCAGAATCGGCGCCCGGAACACCGTGCCGTCCAGAATCGCCCGGATGGTGCCGTTGGGGCTCTTCCACATCTCGTGGAGGTTGTATTCCGTCATCCGGGCGGTGTTGGGGGTGATGGTGGCGCATTTGACGCCCACGCCCAGGCGGGCGATGGCCTCCGCCGCCTCCGTGGTGATCTTGTCCCCGGTGGCGTCCCGATTGGGCAGGCTCAGGTCGTAGTATTCGGTCTTCAGGTCCACAAAGGGGGTGATGAGGATATCCTTGATGTCCTGCCACAGGATCCTGGTCATCTCGTCCCCGTCCATCTCCACCAGGGGCGTGGTCATTTTGATCTTTTCCATGGGTCGATTCCTCCCATACAAGTTGTTTCCATGATTATAGTGGATTTTTCATAAAAAATCTACTATAATAACGGCGACTTCACCTGCATGGGAGGCATTCTCAAATGGAAAGACGTTTTTCCGCGCCCTATTGGATCGCCCTGATCGCCGCGCCTGTGGCTGCCGGACTCCGGATCTGGGCGCTGCTTACGGATCTGGACGAATCCCGGCTGCCCGTTATGGGTCCCGCCACCATCGTCCTGAGTCTGGCCGCCCTGGCCTATCTGGTCCTGGCTGTGATCGTGGCAAACCGGTCGAAGGGCCGGAGCGGACGGTACGACGTGTTGTACTACGGAAAGGGCGGCGCGGCCTGCGCCATGATCGCCGCCCTGATGATCGGCCTGGGGACCCTTCTGGAGTTCCTGGAGGCCCTGCGGAACGGCCCCTCCATGTCCGCGCCCCTTCTGGCCCTTGTGGGCATGGTGGCCACGATCTGCCTCTTTGTGGCGGCGGGAGACCGGCGGCAGGAGCGGAAGCGCCATGAGCCGGCGGAGGTGCTGCCCGTTGCCTATCTGCTCATCAAGCTGCTGGTCAACTTCAAGGCCTGGAGCACGGACCCCATCATTTTGGACTATCTCTTCCGGCTCTTCGCCCTGATCTTCGCCCTGATCGCCTTTTTCCTGGCCGCCGGCTTCGTCTTTGATCAGGGGAAGCCCCGGCGGACCGTGTTCTTCGCCATGGGGGCTGTGTTCTTCTGCGCCGCCGCCGTCCCCGATGGGCTTATGGATTTCTCCCTGGCCTCGGCGCTGCTCTACGGCGGCTTCCTGCTCTGGCAGCTCCCGGCCCTCTGGGATCTGGCCGTGCCCCGGGCGGAAAACCCGGCCCCGGCGGAAGCATCCGAAAAATAACTGATCTTGCAAACCCGCCCGGCCTCCTGGGAGGCCGGGCGGGTTTGCATTATTTTTAATTTGTTCACAATCGGCTATTGACATTGGGTGCCGGGAGTGGTACATTTTATTTAGCACTCACAAGGAGGAACATCCCATGGAACTGACCGAGCGGCAGAAGAAAATACTCCGGGCTGTGGTGGACAGCTACGTGTCCACCGCCGAGCCGGTGGGCTCTAAGGCCATCGCCGCCCAGCCGGACATGAACTTCTCCTCCGCCACCATTCGAAACGAAATGGCCTTTCTGACGGAGCAGGGCCTCCTGGAGCAGCCTCACACCTCCGCGGGACGGGTTCCTTCTCCCGCAGGCTACCGGCTCTACATCGACGAGCTCATGCAGGACTACCGGCTCTCCCGGGACGAGACCCAGAGCTTATCCCAGGCCATGGACCAGCGGCTTCAGGAATTCGACAAGGCCATTGCCCAGGTGGGGCAGATGATCTCGTCCCTGACAAATCTCCCGGCCTACGCCGTGGCCACCAGAAGCCGGGCGGTGACCGCGTCCCGGTTCGATCTGATCCAGACCGGCCCTTACAGCTTCATTCTGGTGCTGCTTCTGAACACGGAATCGGTCCACAACAAGCTCATCAAGCTGCCGGTGGACGCCCTGCCCCAGGATCTGCAGAGCCTGACGGCCATGCTCAACGCCTCCCTGACGGACCTCTCCGCCCAGGAGATCACCCCCATCCTGCTGGAGAAGATCCAGCGGAACGCGGGCACGGCGGCCTCCCTGGCCCCCACCATCATCGAGTTCACGGTGCGGACCCTGGAGGAGGAGCAGAAAAAGGACGTATACGTCACCGGCCAGACCCGGCTTCTGGGCCAGCCGGAATACCGGGATATCGGCAAGGCCACGGCCCTCATCGGCTCCCTGGACGAGGAGACCATCTCCAATCTGCCGGTGCCCGAGTCCGAGGGCAGCGTCAAGATCCTGGTGGGCCCGGAGAATGTGTCCGAGGCCCTGAAGGACACCAGCGTGGTTATGGCCCGGTACGATCTGGGCGACGGCATGCAGGGCATGCTGGGCGTGGTGGGACCCACCCGCATGGATTACGCCCAGGTGGCCGCACGGCTCTCCTATTTTGCGGAGGGTCTGGGAAAAATGTTTTCCAAAGCCCTGCCCCCGTCTCCGGGCGCAGAGGCCCCCATACAGGAGGAGGATGGCTAAATGACAG
The DNA here is from genome assembly GCA_905234425.1 of uncultured Oscillospiraceae bacterium. Lineage (GTDB taxonomy): Bacteria > Bacillota > Clostridia > Oscillospirales > Oscillospiraceae > HGM13006. The sequence continues at coordinate 23,540 of CAJOHR010000045.1, forward strand.
ACGAAGAGAAGATGGAACAGACGGAGCAGGAGACGCCCGAGACTGTGGAGACCCCCGAAGCCGAGGCGGAGGCCGTCGAAGCCCCGGAGGCAGAAACCGGGGAACCCGCCCCGGATCCCCTGGCGGAGGCCGAGGAAAAGCTGAAGGTCGTCCAGGACACCTACCTGCGGCTGGCCGCGGAATACGACAACTACCGCAAGCGCTCCCAGAAGGAGAAGGACAACATCTACCGGGACGCCAAGGCGGACACCATAGAGAAGTTCCTGCCGGTCTACGACAACCTGTCCCGGGCCCTGGAGCAGGAGACGGCGGACGCTGCCTACAAAAAGGGCGTGGAGATGACCATGACCGGCCTGGAGGAAATCCTCAAAAAGCTGGATGTGACCATCTTCGGGGAGCCGGGAGACATCTTCGACCCGGCGCTCCACAACGCGGTCATGCACATCGAGGACCAGGACGCCAAGGAGGGCCAGATCATGCAGGTCTTCCAGAAGGGCTTCAAGCTCGGAGACAAGGTGGTCCGGTTCGCCATGGTGCAGACGGCAAACTGATTTTTATGCCCGAACTTGGGGCATAGATATAAAACAGTAAAAAATTTAGGTTTTATATAGGAGGAATTCATTATGAGTAAGATTATCGGTATCGACCTGGGTACTACCAACAGCTGCGTGGCTGTCCTGGAGGGCGGCGAGCCCGTTGTCATCGCCAACGCCGAAGGCAGCCGCACCACCCCCTCGGTGGTGGCGTTCTCCAAGACCGGCGAGCGGATGGTGGGCCAGGTTGCAAAGCGTCAGGCCATTCAGAACCCCGACCGGACCATCGCCTCCATCAAGCGGAAGATGGGCACGGACCAGAAGGTCACCGTGGACGGCAAGAACTACACACCCCAGGAAATCTCCGCCATGATCCTGCAGAAGCTCAAGGCGGACGCCGAGGCTTATCTGGGCAGCCCCGTGACCCAGGCGGTCATCACCGTGCCCGCCTACTTCAATGACGCCCAGCGTCAGGCCACCAAGGACGCCGGCAGGATCGCCGGACTCCAGGTGGAGCGGATCATCAACGAGCCCACGGCCGCGGCCCTGGCCTACGGCGTGGACAAGGAGGAAGAGCAGAAGATCATGGTCTATGACCTGGGCGGCGGCACCTTCGACGTCTCCATTCTGGAAATCGGCGACGGCGTCATCGAGGTCCTGGCCACCGCCGGCGACACCCATCTGGGCGGCGACGACTTCGACCAGCGGGTCATGGATTACCTGGCCGACGAGTTCAAGAAGGACAACGGCATCGACCTCCGCTCCGACAAGGTGGCCATGCAGCGGCTCAAGGAGGCCGCCGAGAAGGCCAAGATCGAGCTGTCCGGCGTAACCAGCTCCAACGTGAACCTGCCCTATATCACCGCCGACGCCACGGGTCCCAAGCATCTGGACGTGACCCTGACCCGGGCCAAGTTCAACGAGCTCACCGCCGATCTGGTGGAAAAGACCATGGTGCCCGTCCGGCAGGCCATGTCCGACGCGGGCCTCTCCAACTCCGACCTGAGCAAAGTCCTTCTGGTGGGCGGCTCCAGCCGGATCCCCGCGGTCCAGGAGGCCGTGAAGAAGATCACCGGCAAGGAGGGCTTCAAGGGCATCAACCCCGACGAGTGCGTGGCCGTGGGCGCCGGCATTCAGGGCGGCATCCTGAACCAGGAGACCGACGGCGGCCTGCTGTTGCTGGACGTGACGCCTCTGTCTCTCGGCATCGAGACCATGGGCGGCGTGTTCACCAAGCTCATTGAGCGGAACACCACCATCCCCACCAAGAAGAGCCAGATCTTCTCCACCGCCGCCGACAACCAGACCTCCGTGGAGGTCCACGTGCTCCAGGGCGAGCGGGAGATGGCGGCCTACAACAAGACCCTCGGCAAGTTCCATCTGGACGGCATCGCGCCGGCCCGCCGTGGCGTGCCGCAGATCGAGGTCACCTTTGACATCGACGCCAACGGCATTGTGAACGTGTCCGCCACGGACAAGGGCACCGGCAAGGAGCAGCACATCACCATCACCGCCTCCTCCAACCTCAGCCAGGACGACATCGACAAGGCCGTGAAGGAAGCGGAGCAGTACGCCGCCGAGGACAAGGCCCGGAAGGAAGAGGTGGACGCCCGGAACGAGGCGGACCAGATGATCTATCAGGCCGAAAAGACCCTGGAGGATCTGGGCGACAAGGTCACGGACAGCGAGAAGGCGCCCGTCCAGGCCGCCGTGGAGAAGCTCCGCGAGACCCTGAAGGGCAGCGACGTCTCCGCCATCAAGGCCGACACCGAGGCGGTCCAGAAGGCCTTCTATTCCATCTCCGAGAAGCTCTATCAGCAGCAGGCGGCGGACGCCGGCGCTGCGGGCGCCCAGAGCGCCGCCCCGAACGACGACGGCGTGGTGGATGCGGACTACGAGGTCGTGGACGACGA
>CAJOHR010000046.1 GCA_905234425.1 uncultured Oscillospiraceae bacterium
CTGGCCACGGACATCAAGAACTGCGTCCGCATCCAGTCCACCTCCGGCACCACCGGCAAGCGGGTGGTGGCCTTCTACACCCAGAACGACATCGACCTCTGGGATGAGTGCTGCGCCCGGGCCATCGTGGCCGCCGGCGGCACCAACGAGGACGTGGTCCAGGTGTGCTACGGCTACGGCCTCTTCACCGGCGGTCCCGGTCTCAACGGCGGCAGCCACAAGGTGGGCTCCCTGACGCTGCCCATGTCCTCGGGCAACACGGACCGGCAGCTCATGTTCATGACGGATCTCGGCGCCACCATCCTCTGCTGCACCCCCTCCTATGCCGCCTATCTGGCCGAGTGCGTCCTGGAGCGGGGCCTTCGGGACAAAATCAAGCTGAAGGCCGGCATTTTCGGCGCTGAGGCCTGGACCGAGGAGATGCGCCGGGACATTCAGGAAAAGCTGGGCATCAAGGCGTTTGACATCTACGGCCTGACGGAGATCTCCGGCCCCGGCGTCTCCTTCGAGTGCTCCGAGCAGGCGGGTATGCACGTCAACGAGGACCACTTCATTGCCGAGATCATCAATCCCAAGACGGGCGAGGTGCTGCCCGACGGCGAAAAGGGCGAGCTGGTCTTTACCTCCATCACCAAGGAGGCCTTCCCTCTGATCCGCTACCGGACCCGGGACATCTGCGTCCTGAACCGGACCAAGTGCTCCTGCGGCCGGACACACGTCCGCATGTCCAAGCCCATGGGCCGCAGCGACGATATGCTCATCGTCAAGGGCGTCAACGTGTTCCCGTCTCAGATCGAGATGGTGCTGCTGAACAACGGCCTGACCTCCAACTATCAGATCATCGTGGACCGGAAGGGCACCACGGATTCCATCGAGGTCCGGGTGGAGATGACCCCCGAGTTCTTCACCGATACCCTGAGCGATCTGGCCAACAAGGAGAAGGAGGTCGTGGCCGACCTCAAGAGCGTCCTGGGCATCTATGCGGTTGTGAAGATCGTGGAGCCCAAGAGCATCGAGCGCAGCGAGGGCAAGGCGGTCCGCGTCATCGACCGCAGAAATCTTTATCAGAACTGAGGAGGGATCGGCATGACCATCAAACAGGTTTCCGTATTCGCAGAAAACCGCTCCGGCGGCATTTTGGATGTGATTCGTGCGCTGGGGGAGGGCGGCGTGGATATCCGCGCCCTCAGCGTGGCGGACACCCAGGGCTTCGGCATCCTCCGGCTCATTGTGGACGACGTGGAAAAGGCCAAGGCCCTTCTGGACGCCAACGGCACCATCTTCTCCATCACGGATGTGGTGGGCGTGAAGGTGCCGGACTGCCCCGGCGGTTTGGCCAAGGTGCTGTCGCTCATGGCGGACAACACCATCAACGTGGAGTATCTCTATGCCTTCGTCTCCGTGTCCGGCACCAGCGCCTATGTGGTGCTCAGGGTCCAGGACAACGAGCAGGCCATGCAGATCCTGACCGAGGGCGGCATCGAGCTCATCAGCGAGGAAGAGATCGCCAAATTTTAATACTACTATCTGATAAAAACCAGGTTTTTATCAGATGCGGCTGTCGCCGCCGCAAGCAAACAAATAGTTTGCTTGCGGTAGTAACGCACAACTTATCCCCCTGCATTTCATGCAGGGCAGCGGCTATAGGCCGCTGGATTAAAACATGAAATGTTTTAATCGGATAATAGTATAAAACGTGCAGATTTCGGCCCCGATTGCCTGATTGGTAATCGGGGCCGAACACTGCTTATCCGCGCATCATTTTATCCTCTTCCATCCTTCTGTTCCAGCCCTTGGCCAGGGGTGCGCGCCGCCGGACCTGACTCACGGCCTCGGTGACGGATTCGTAGAGAATGCTGGTTCCCCGGCTGTCCGAAACGTAGTTTGCCACCCGATCCCGCTCGATCCCGAAGTGTCTGGCTGTCTCCACCGCGTCGATGTTGGCGCCGATGAAAAGGAACTCCCAGCCGTATTTCGACTTCTCTTTTTCGATCATGCGCTTCACCTGATCGCTGGAGAAGCGGCGGGAGGCGTTCTCCATGCCGTCGGTGGTGATGATGAACATGGTCTTCTCCGGCACGTCCTCGGGCCGGGCGTATTTGTGGATGCCGGCAATGTGGCGGATGGCCCCGCCGATGGCGTCGATGAGGGCGGTGCAGCCGCCCACGGTGTAATCCCGGTCCGTCATTTTCGGCACCTCAGTCAGGTTCACCCGATCATGGAGGACCCGGGACTCGTTGTCAAAGAGAACGGTGGAGACATAGGCCTCTCCCGGCTCCTTCTTCTGCTTTTCGATCATGGCGTTGAAGCCGCCGATGGTGTCGGATTCCAGGCCGCTCATGGAGCCGCTGCGGTCCAGAATGAATACCAGCTCTGTCAGATTCTTTTTCACGGTCATTACCTCCCTGTGCTGTGTGGCTTGTGTTCCTTACAGCCACAGTATAGGCGTTTTTTCATGCGCTGTGGTCGCATGACAGGCGACATTGGAAAAGAAACGAACTCTGTGGATTGTGCACAATTATAGCGGGGCTGTCATTGTCTCCTTTTTGTAATTTGACCATGGAAAGAAAGTGTGATATGATAGGATCGGTCGAAGAGAAACGGAAAGAGGCGAGAAGTATGCCTGAGAAAAACAGAGAATATCTCATGCGCCCGGGCAGTATGTCCCGGATGGAGCAGCCGCACCAGACCGTGGCGCGGCTGAATGAGCTGTGAGGGCCCTACTGAGACGGATCCCCCGGCGCCTGCTGGCGGCGGTGGGGATCCTGCTGGCGGCGCTGGTTCTGATGATGGGCGCCCTGATCTACCGGCACTGGAAAAGCATTGAGAATCCCTACAATTTCCCCACCCTGAAGGGAGAGCCGATAATCGGGGTGTGGTATCGGGTCTATCCGGAGGGAACCGTCTCCGCCGACGGCTCCGGCTGGCATGGCATGTTCCGGCTTGGCGCGGAGAATAAAGTGGTGGTGTATTTCTACGGCGGCGGTCTGGCCCTGGACCCTGTGACGGCAGCAAGTCCCTATTCCCTGGACCCCGAAAACGGCTACTACTACGATACGGAGGCAAAGCTCCGGGATTATCAGGCCACCTGGGGCTTCGGCAACAGAGAGGCCTATACGCCCTTCCGGGACTGGAGCATTGTGGCGATTCCCTACACCACGGGAGATATCCACATCGGCCGGGGAGAATTTGAATGCACCATGGTAAACGGGGAAACCAGGACGGTCCGTTTCCACGGCTACGACAATTATGAGGCCATGATGGACGAGGTCCGGGATCTGGTGGGCTCTCCGGAGGCCCTGCTCATCACAGGCACCAGCGCCGGAGGCTTTGGCGCCTCCCTGCTGGCGGAGGATGTGGCGGGAAGGTTTCCGGAGACGGAGAATGTGACGCTCTGCCTTGACAGCGCCCTGCTCCGGAAGCCGGACTGGCCGGAGACAGCCAGGGACTTCTGGAACGCCCCTGCCGAGATCGCCGGCCGGGTGACCTCGGACAACATCGTCCTCGACGGCCTCACAGCCCTCCACCGGGACCTTCCCAAGGTGAAGATCCTTTACACATGCTCCCTCCGGGACGCGGAGCTGGCCCGGTTCCAGGCCTATGTGGACACGGGAGAGGGGCGGCGGGACGAATCGGCAGGCGATATTTTTCAAGAGAGCCTGACGGGTATGGTGGCAGACATTCGCCGGGAGATCCCCGAGGCCGGCTTCTATATCTGGGACTGTGTGCCCTTTTCTGAGGAGGAGGGGGAGACTTTGACGCGCCATACGGTTCTGGTGTCCAGCTACGCCAGGGAGGCCCTTGTTGGGGACAAGGTTTTCCTGGACTGGATCTGCGACGCCGTGGAGGGGAACGTAGAATCCTACGGCCTGGAGCTGGTGACCGAGGAACAGGAAAACGCGGCATGAAACGAAAAAACAGGACCCGGGAGCGGCGCTCCCGGGTCCTGTTTGTGTATTACGCAATATTCTCCAGATACCGGATCAGAATGGCGCAGGCCTCGGCTCTGGTGCAGCCGGAGCGGGGTCGGAGCTCCCCGTAGGCGCCCTCCAGAAGCCCGTTTTTTACGGCCCAGATCATGGCGCTGCGGGCGTAGTCGGCGGTCTCGCCGAAATCCCGGTAGCCCACCAGATTGCCGGAGATGGCGGGACGGCCCTCCATCCGATAGAGCACCACCGCCAGATCCTGCCGGGTCATATTGTCCGCAGGAGCAAAGGTGTCGTCGTAATAGCCGCCCATGACCCCGGTCTGCCAGGCCCACAGCACGGCCTTCTTATAGTAGTCCTGATCGAGGTCCAGGAACCTGGTCCGCCCGGAGACGGCGGGGCTGCCCGCCATCCGGTAGAGCATGGTGACCATCTGGCCCCGGCTCACTTTGCCCAGGGGATCGAAGGTGCCAAGATCATTCCCGTTGACGATTTCCCGTTCATAGGCGGCCTTCACCGCGGAATAGAACCAGTCGCCGGGCCGGACGTCCGGAAAATTCATGACCCGCACGGGGACGTCGGGCGCATCCGGTTCCTCAGGATCTTCCGGCAGCTCCGGATCGGGCTTGTCCTCCACGGACATATCCACCGGGCGGTAGGCCCGATAGGGACCCTTTGTCGTTCCGGAGTCGAACCAGAAATCCTTGTCCACATCCCCGGAGATGCCGGGAATGGCGCCGCTGGAGGAGAACTGCCAGAACTCATAGTCTCCCTCGTAGTTTGTTTCCGATACAAAGTGGGCCAGCCACACCCGGGAGAGGGCCCCGGCCTTCATCTTCCGCTCAAAGAAATACTTGTAGGTGTAGACCATGCTCTCATAGCCGTAGTCCTCTACCTCCTCGCAGAAGGCCAGACAGATCTTTGTGACATCCTCCGGGGTCAGCCAGGTGTCCAGAGCGTTGGAGAGCCGGCCTGTGGAACGGTCCCCATTTGCATAGGCTTCCTCATAGTCCAGCACCAGGGGCAGGTCCATATCGTAATCCTGGATCAGGCTTATAAGATACCGGGCCTCCTGCCGAGCCTCCGTCACGGTGATGGCCTGGGAAAAGACATAGGCTCCCACCAGAATGCCGTTTGCCTGAGCGCCCTCGATGTTTCTCCGAAATTTGGAGTCCTCATAGAGGGAGCCTGCCATGCCGTAGCCCCGGCCGCAGACCTTGATGATGGCGAACTCCACGCCGCTGTCGGCCACCTTTTTCCAGTCGATGTTCTCCTGCCAGGCGGACACGTCGATGCCCCGCCGCAGGGTTTCGCCGCTGCGCAGAGGCCGGGGATTGGCGTCGTCATAGGTGCTGGGACCGGCGGCGAGCAGGGGATTGGAGACGCCGATGACCTCTCCCGGGGCTACGTCCTTCTCGGGTATGTAAATCACGGAATCGTCTGTTTGCCCATCGGAATCCCATGCCTGAATGGGCAAAGAGAGCATAGTAACCGTCAGCGCAAGGCACAGACAGACCGCCAACCATCGCTTTCCCACAGTGATCTCCTCCCGGTTACGAAAAAATAAAAACAATTACAAACATTGTAACACTTTTTGCGGGAATATGCAACCGGTTATTATTTTCCGATCCATGAAATGAGGGGGCGCCGCAGCGCCCCCTTCAAGCATGTTCATCCGGTCTCTCCCAGATAGATGGTCACCCGGTTCTGAATCAGGTCCGCCACCTCCTGGGCGGTCTTGTCTCCGGCAAAGAAGGCCCCGGCCTCATCGGTGATGATCTCCATGATATCCACGTCGTAGCTGCCCATGATCCCGGCGCCGTCCACATAGGCCCGGAAGGCGTCCGCCTGCTCCTGGGTCAGCTCGCCCATGGGATACTCCGTGTTGCCGATATAGCCCGTGGAGTCGATGTACACCGTCTCCCCGTTCTCGTCCTGGTAGGAATCCCGCTCCATGGCCTGGGCCAGCACCTTGTCAAAGGCCTTGCGGCTCACGGGCAGAGACCAGAGGTTCTCCTGGATCTCGTCGGAGAGCATGGTTTTGAGGAAGGACCAGGCTCCCGCCGGATCGGCGCACCGGGCGCTGATGGCCATGGCGTTGTAGACATTCAGCATGGCGCCGTTGCCCTCGGAGGTGGGATAGCCGATGCGGACGATGCCGTTTTCCCGGGTATATAGCCGGTACATCTCCCGGATGGAATAGCTGTCGTCGCCGCCGTAGCCGTTGGCCATGAGCAGCTCTCCCGCCTGAAGCATGGAGAACTCGTCGGAGGAGGAATAGGCCATTTCGGCCCCGTCCATGCCGCTGTCATAGAAGCTGTAATCCTCGGGCAGACGCTTTGCGATCTCCAGCAGGTCCATGAATTCCTGGCTTGAAAAGTCGCAGGTGTTGTCGGCATAATTTACGAACCGGTTTATGTTGTAGTAGACCATGGAATTGAGGAAGTCCGCCTGGGTGGCCCACATCATGACCTGGACATCCGGGTCGAGACCGTCGATGATCTCCTTGAGATCCGAGAGGGTCCAGCTTTCACGGTCGCCCACCAGTCTGGCGCTGGCGTACATGGTGCTGAGACTGAAGGACCAGGGCAGACCGTAGTATTTGCCGTCCCGGCTATATGCCCGGAAGGGCGCCTCGATCAGGTCCGCCATGCTGAATTCCCCGTCCTGCTCCATGAGGGGCGTCAGATCGGCCAGAGCCCCTTTGCTGATGATCCGCTCCGCGTTGCCGATGGAGCTCAGATACAGGATGTCCGGGCAGGCCCCGGAGATGATATCCCGTTCCATCTGCTCCGCGCCGCCGTTGTAGTTGTCCTCGGTGTTATATTGGCTGTAGTCCACCAGGGAGATCCGATAGGTATCGTTTTCCCGGTTATAACGGATGATGGCGTCCTGAATGTCGCTGTCCAGATACTGGGCGCCCAGGGTGAGGATTGTCCGGACGGGGATCTCCGAGGCGGGCACCCGGTGAAGGGTCCCCATCTCAAATACGAATTCTTCGATGGACCGGCGGTAGCTGCCCAGGAGCACCAGCACCGTGTCCTGGTCGGGGGAGGCGATGGCGCTGATGTTGTTGCCGTTCACGTCGGAATCCAGCCAGGAAAGCAGCCGGTCCAGGGTTCCGGATTCCAGATTCAGAGCGCTCAGGTACGTGCCGTCGTTGATGAGAATGCTGCTGCCGCTGCCGGGGAACAGGTCGCAGCGTCCGTTCTGGTTCAGACCCTCGATCTCCAGAGCCGTCAGGCCGCTGCCCTCCACCCGGAAGATTTTAAGGCCGCCGGACTCCATGTCCCAGCCGCTGACCAGCACCGTGCCGTCGCCGGCGGTCACCATGGACTGAACATACATATCCCCGGCGTCCACGTCCTCCAGCCGATTGCCGTCGCTGTCAAACCGCAGAATGGTCTGATCGCAGGCCATATACACGTTGCCTTCGCCGTCCAGAGCCATGGCCTGAGAATAGAAATAGTCCATGCCCCGGGTGACTTCGGTCATGTCCTTCTCCAGGAGCACCTTGCCTGTCATATCACACTTTTTGAGATAATAGGTCTCGTTGCTTTCGAAGATGGGCGGCTCCTCCGGCGTCTCCGGGATGTCCGGCTCCTGGACAGGTTCTTCCGGGTCCACCGGCACCAGATTGCCGTCGTCCGGGTCTATGGGCACCAGGTCCGACAGGAGCGCCACGGTGTATTCCGCAGTTCCGCCGGCACGGAGGCCCTCAGCCTCCGGTTCCTCGGGAACGTCCGGAACCTCCACAGGCTCCGCGTCCTCCGTGGGCTCCGCCGTCTCGTCCTCAAAGACGATGGGGTCCTCCTCCCAGAGGCTGGGATCGAAGGTGTACTGATCGGTCAGGAGCCAATAGCCGCTGCCGTCGGAGAGAATGGACATCTGCTGGATGTACTCGTTGGTGTTTTCCTCCTGGACCAGCTCCGGCAGAGAAATCCGTTTGGTCACGCCGGTGGCGAGATCCCGTTCGTAGAGCCGGGTGCCGTTGTCGCTGCCGGCCTCATCGTAGTAATCGCCCCGGAGGTAGAGCTTGCCGCCTGCCACGTTGGCGGAGGCAATGTAGTTCAGCTCTATGCCCTCCAGATCGGAATACTCCGAAAGGTAGCCGTAGCCCAGCTCCTGGGCCGTGGGGGCGACGCCGTCTCCGGCGCCTCCGGCGCTGCCGTTGTTCGCTGCGGCATTGGTCTGCGTTTCGTTTCCCGATCCGGGTGCGGAGGCTGCCTTGTCGCCGCAGGCGGTCAGACTGAGGCAGAGGATCGCCGCCAGCAGCAGCGAAATCAGGCGCAGTGTGTTCTTCTTCATAGGAATCTCCTTTCTTCCGTTGCCATGTGGATTGGTCGTATGTCTATGTGCCGCCGTGGGTCCTGTCCCAGTCCCGCCGCCGCTTGCGTTCCACCGCGTCCTCAAAAAGACGCCGGAGAGAGCGGAGGCCCCAGGTCCTGCGGTGGTTCCACCAGAGCAGCTGGATCGCCAGGAGCAGCAGGAGCAGAGCGGCCAGAATGGCCTCGGGAATCAGCCGCAGGGCCAGTCTGTTTTCCGTGATCCGGGCGGCGTTTTCCCAGTAGGGATACCCTAGCTCGCCGTCTCCAACGCTCCGCTGGGCCAGGTGCCGGAGAACGTAAATCCGATTTTTCAGAGAAAATCGGCGGTCGTTGTCGGTGACTGTGGCGCCCTCCGGCAGCATGCTGCCCAGAGCCGTGGTCAAAGCCCCGGCGGCAAAGCCGCTCACGGGCTGGGGCAGTACGGCTTCCAGGCAGGTGTAGCCTGGGGGGGCCTCCAGAGCGGGGCAGTCCCACAGGACCCAGCAGGTGTTTTCCCGGACCAGGGCGTTGTCCCGCCCGGGCTCCCGGTCCACCACCCCCGCCACCTGGAGGGTGACGCCGTTCAGTTCCACGTACTGGCCCGCCACATTGTCTCCGTAGAACAGGACCCAGGCCGTCTCCCGGTCCAGCACGATCCGGTCGTGCATCACGTCCCCGTCCTGAGGATAAGCTCCGGCGCGCAAGGTCATGCTGTGAGCCTGGAAGAAGTCTCCCCGCACGGCAAACAGCTCCGTTTTCACGGACCGGTCCCCGCTGCGGAGCACCGCGTCCTGACGGCCGGAGGCGGCCAGATACCAGCGCTGATCCCCCGCACCGGCGGTGGTGAGCGCCTTGTCGAGTCCCACATAGACCTCCCCCAGCTTTGCGTCCGGGATGGCCTGGCCGGGGGAGAGGAATACCGAGGCCATCGCACAGGGCTTTTCCGTGGTCTGCCATCGTTTGGCCGCGTTCTGGGCTGTCAGATGGCCGGTCATGGAGGCGTCTCCATGGACCAGAAGCCCCAGAGCCAGAAGGCAGGTAAGGAAGACTGCAACCGGCAGCCAGATTTTAACGTGTTTCATAGAGCTGTCACTCCGCGATCCGGACCCGGTCTCCCGGCTGGAGTGGTACGGTGGCTGTGACGATGACGAAATCGGCGGTGCTCAGCTCGCCCGACACGGCGGAGCGGGTATCGTCCGAGGCCAGCACCTCCACCGGCGTCTTCTTCACGGTGTAGCGATTCCCAAGCGAGCTCTGCTTCACGGCTACGGTGTAGACGAAGGTGCCGTCGGCGTCGGTGTGGACAGCGGCGGAAGGAATCACCACGTCGAAGCTCTGATCCTTGTCCCCCACGGAGAAGCTCAACTGCTGTCCCATGGTCACGTCCTCTCCCAGCACGGAGAAGGTCAGAATCCGGTTGTTGGAGGGGTCGTTTTTGTCGGTGGTGATGGAGCGGAGCGTCATAGTAAGGTCACTGTTCCAGAGGTTGGTGATCTCCGCCTTCATGCCCTCGTGGAGGGTTCTGGCCTGCTGCCTGGTCACGGTGGCGGTGAGGGTATAGCCCTGGTCCGTCAGCTCCAGTACAGCCACAGGCGTCTCCGGGTCGGTCTTTTCCCCGGCGGTGACGTTGACGGTCTGGACCGTTCCGGCGTACCGGCTGACCACCTTGGCAGCCCCGGTTTTGGCCTCCAGATCCTCCACCAGGGCTCTGGCGTCCTCCACCTCCCGGGCCTTGGCCTCCAGATCGATTTCGGCCAGAGCGTCGTCGTACTGCATCTGGGCGTAGGCGTCGTAATTGCTGGCTTCCATGGTGCTGAGCGCGTCCTTGGCGCTCTGGAGGGCAGTCTCCGCGGCGTCCACGGACATGGCTCCGGCGTTGTCCGTCTGGAACTGGGTCAGGGTGCTGTTGGCGTCCTCCAGAGCCGTCTGGGCATAGGAGACCTGAACGGCCGCGTCGTCGGAAGCCTGCTGGGCCTCCAGCAGCTGCCGGTTCAGCTCCGCCACCTGGGGCGCGATCTCCTCGTCGTAGATCCGCTGGAGCTCCTCCTTGGCGGCCGCATCCTCCGGATAAAGCTCCACCCGCTGCTTGGCGCTGAGATAGGCCGCATTGCTGCTTTCCACCATGGCGATCTGGGAGGTCAGCGAGGTGACGAGACCGTCCGCCGTCTCCTTCTCCCGGGTCCAGTACCGGAGACTGCCCTGGGCGGTGGTCACCGCATCCTGGCAGCTTGTGAGGCCTGACTCATAGGCCCTGGCTGCGGCAAGATCCTCCTCCGCTCTGGTGACGGCGTCCTTCGCCTGATACCAGGCCTCCCAGGCGGCGTGGGTCTGATCGCCCTTGGGCACGGAAAGCTTGCTGTACTCCAGCTCCAGGGCCTCCAGGGTTTCTCTGGCCTGGGTGAGCTCCGGGCTCTCCGCGCCGTCCAGCGTCATGAGCGTGTCGCCCGCCTCCACGTGGTCCCCGGCCTTCACGTCCACGGAGGCCACGGTCCGGATGGACTGAACGCTGACATTATAGGTCTTGGCGGCCTCCACCGTACCGCTGCCCCGGATTCTGGTGGTGACAGCGCCGGACTGGGGATACTGAGCGGCCACCTCGGGCAGGGAGCGGTTCATGATCGTATTGGAAAAGAACATGAGCACCAGCATCAGCGCCAGAAAGAGGATGACGGCGTTCTTCACCCAGTCCCGTCTTCCCCGTTTTTTCTCATTTTCCATGGTCCGTTCTCCCTCCGTTGTGTTGGCTTTTGACGATTTAAGTAACTGTGACAATTGGGGTTTGTCGATATGCCTCCGGCGGCCCCTTTTCTTGTTCCGGCAAGAAAAGGGGGAAAGAACCGGCTCAAGGGGGTTCCCCCTTGAGAATTCTCCCGCCTCTATTATTGACAGGTGGTGTGGCCGTCTGAGCTCGTCTCGAAACGTTCCCGGCGGTCTCGGCCCACACCGGCTGGGGCCTCGCCGCACATACGTTTTCCCATCGTTACGGTCTGGTCCACCAGCGTTTCTTCGCGCGCCCTGCACCCAACGTCCGAGCGTGGGAACGAGCGACGCAGCAAGTGGGTAGCGGGGCGACGCCAGCCGGTGGCGGCGCAACCGCCAGAAAACCTGATTACGGGCGCTCAATGACTACCCAACGAACCCATGGCGTCGGAGGGGATTCCCAAGGGGGGAACCCCTTGGGCGTGTCTTTTGTCCAGCCTTTTCTACACGAGTAGAAAAGGGCTGGCCCCCGGAGGGTGTCAGGGGTTTCACCCGATTTATAGATTCAGGATCGTGGACCGAATCACCTCG
>CAJOHR010000047.1 GCA_905234425.1 uncultured Oscillospiraceae bacterium
TGGGCCCCATATTGCCCTACACGGCCAAGGCCAAGATCAACGGGACGGAAGTCTCCGTATCCGGCTGTATGCCGCTGACTCCGACAGGATCTGATCCGAGCTTCGCAGAGCCGACGCCCCTGATCACCATGCTTGATGAGCTGTATGCCAGGGATGCTGTCCCTAAGTGCCGTTATACAGGATTTTCCGACGTTAGAGACTGTCTGACAGAGCGAGTGGAGGCATACCTTGCCAGCTGGGGCTTCGCGCCCGAGGCTTATAAGGCCCTGTGTGCCCGGATCAAAAACGTCTTGGCCATCCTGGATCAAAAGGACTGCGGCGATCCGGCCCTGAAGGAATGGCTTGAAGAAAAGAACATGCCCCAGCGAGAGCGGGCCGCGCTCTGGCAGCTTCTGAAGTATCTGTCCGATCCGGCGCAGCCCTCCTGCGGTCTGACGGCCTATCAGCAGGCTACGGTAAACCATCTGAAAGAAGTCTTTGCCACCCAGGACGCATATCTGGCGGCCGACGAGGTCGGCAGCGGTTTGACGACCTATCAGCAGGCTACGGTAAACCATCTGAAAAAAGTCTTTGCCACCCAGGACGCATATCTGGTGGCCGACGAGGTCGGCATGGGCAAAACCTATGTAGCCAAAGGTCTGATACAGGCAATGGGTTACAAACGGATTCTTTACGTTGCCTCCAACACGGAGATCGCCAAGGCCAACGGGCCGGATCTGATCGACGCGGAAGCCGTCATTCTAAAGGGAAAAAAGGTGTATCCCCAGGTGATCAGCACGATAGACCGGCTCTCCATGTATAATAAAGAGGCGGTCAAGAAAAAGCAGGGCACCGATTTCAACAAGCCGGTGGTTTACCCGCTTTCCCCGGCCACGACCTTCACTGGCCGCGGCTCTCCCGAAGGGAATCAGGCGGAACGGGATTTCTATTGCAGTAAATGCAAGCATAATAATCAGTGCGGCAAACACATCAAGGATAAGCCGTGTCAAGAGTGCAATGATATACTACGCAATAATATCGAAATATTCAGAAAAAAATTCAATGACCAGGCGGTAGTCGCATTTGATCCGGATCTGATCATTCTCGACGAATTCCATCGTTTCCATGATTTGCTGAATCCGAAAGCGCAGCAGCATTACTCCCTTTATCAGTTGATCAAAACGATCAACGAAGATCGGAAGAAAAGGCGGAAGGAGAATGTCAAGATCATGCTGCTCTCCGCCACGCCCTATCAGTACTACATAAACCGGGACGGCAAGACCTACGAAGGGGAATCGTCCCACGATGACGAAAATGAATCAAGCCCATTCCAGGATTTTTCCGAGTTATGCGCGTATATATGTGCATTGAATGGCGTTCCTGAGCAGATAAGCTCCGAGAACCAACATCCATGGTATAATGATGATTACAGCGAAGTCATTTATAACCATTTTCTCTGCCGTACTGAGCGGAAATGGCTCCAGGGAGACGCTCGGGACATTCCCACCCACGATCTGTGCACCTGGCCTTATAATCCCCGCGCCGGTTCCCCGCTCCAGCCCAACTTCCGCACCTGCGCGCGGCTCATGCCACATCTGAAATACCGGGATGAGTACCAGCGCTCTCTGACGCTGATCGGTCCATATCAACGTGCCGATCCGCGGTGCATAAACCGTGTTTTAGACAGCAAATCACTGACAAAGGCCAATGGATCCGATAGTATCCAGAGCTACGGCAACCTGCGCTCCTACCTGGATGAGGCGCCGGAGTATGCCCAGTTTGGGGACGGATACAGAACCATCACCAAAGGAAGCAAAGGAATCGCAAAGGTTGATGATCTTCGGGATTCCTTTTCCTCTCTCCTGCTGCAAAGTGGCTGCCGCATCTCCCGAACGGACGGGAAAGAAGAACCGGATCCTTCTTTTTCCGAAGCGCTCCGAGGCCACGCCAAGTGGGAAGCCCTGCTGGAGCGCGCCATGCCGGAGGGCGGCGAGCTGCGGCTGTGGGTGCCCCCGGTTTCGGCGGAGGAGGACTTCGCAAAGACTCTGGTGTTTGCCCACTATCGGGTATCGACCCGGGCTGTGGCAGCCTTGCTGTCCATGGAGGCACAGCGGCGGCTGCTGGATCGGATCGGGCCGAACCAGATCCCGTTGAAGCTCGACATTACTGATGAGACCGTTCAAGAACTGATCCCATGGACAGGGCTGTCCGAGAAGATCACGCAAGACCTTGCCGCCGCGATCCGCACCTTTTTCGGTACCACCTATGCCCGCCGCGTCCTGACCGCTTGGGCCGTATCGAAGGGTTCCTCCCCGATAACGGAAAGAATGGATAAAATCCTGCTGGACTACTGCCGGGAATACCGCTGGACGGAAATGCTGACGGAGTATCTGGAATGCCTGAACAAGCTGACCGGCATTCCGGAGGGAGAAGCGCTCGAGAGACTGCTTCCCACGCTGATCAGCGCCCTGGACTGGAAAGATGAGGACCGGACACGGGTGCTGGTGCTTCCGGACTGGAAGGGCACTGGTTATCCCTGCACCTATGCCGACCGATATACCGCAGACTATTCCGACAAGAGCGCCCATGACGAGTCTGACACCGGCAATAAATGCACCACAACCAACCGTCTGTCCTACCTGATGGAGCGGTTCCAGTCTCCCTTTTATCCGTTTGTTCTGACCTCGTCGGAGACCGCCCAGGAGGGGGTCAACCTACATAACTACTGCGATACGATCTTCCACTGGTCCGTGCCCTCCAAGCTCACCACCATGGTCCAGGAGGAAGGCCGGGTGGACCGCCGGGGCTCCCTGACCCTGCGCCGGCAGGCGTACTGGATCTGGAAGACTTCAGGACGCCGGGCGCCCACTGTCTCCAGGTGCTTTGCAGAGATGGATACGGCCTACGAGGCTCTGGGGTGGGACAGGTCCCGTCTGGCAGAATTGCGGGAGAGAGGGCTGTACCCGCTCTGGTTCCTGCCCGCAGATCCGAACTGGTTGGAAGAGGGCTTCCCCCGACTCCATCGTGCCCTGTTCTTCCTGCCGGGCACGGAGGACCAGCAGTGCTACGAATCTCTGCTGGACGCCCAGGCGGATTACAACACCTTTGGGATCACCGACGCAGACGGAAATCGCATTCTCGGAGATGATCTCCGGAAAGCCGTCTGCCCATTATTCCATCATTAGCAAAGGGCACCCGCGCATGACCTGCGCGGGTGCCCTTTTTACAATCATTTGTACTTTTTCAGCGCTTCCTCCATGGTCTCCTTCACGGACTGCCGCAGGGCGTCCGGCTTCAGGACCTCTACCCGGTCGGCGTACTGGAGCGCAAAGAGCTTCACCCCGGCGGCGGCCACGTTCAGCGTGACCTCCACCGTGCCGGCCTGTTCGTCCAGACAGCCGTATTTGGCCTGGGGGCCGAAGAAATCCAGCACAGTGCCAATCAGGGATAGGCTCACACGGAGATGCACATACTCCGGCTTTCCCGGATACATGACCGGGGACTTGTCCCGGTACTCAAAGGGGTTGAAATTCGGGTCCGGCTCAAAGGTCTCCCCGTTTTCCGCCAGAGAGAGTATCCGGTCCACCCGGAGGTTCATCATGCCCTTTTGCTTTCCCACCAGGTAGTAATACCCGTTGGACCACATCATGGCGTAGGGCTCGAACCGCAGGGTCCCGCGGCTCTGCCGCTCCCGGAGCTCCGGCGTTAGGCCGGTGACGGTCTGCCGGAGACCGTATTCTCCGTAGCGGATGACCACCACCCGATGCTCCCGGATGGCCCGATCCAGCAGGCCGATGTGCTGAAAGATCTTCTCGTTGTCCTCGTGCTTGAAGGCGTAGCGCCGGTCCATGCGCAAGGTCAGCCCCGGTACCAGTCGGTTGATGGCTGCCAGAAACTTGTCCGTCTGGGGCTGGGTGATGTAAGGATAGACCTTAATCACATCCGCCAGCACGGACCACTCCGCATTCGTCAGGGCGCTGTTCAGATAGTAATACCGGGGCTGGTTCTTCGGTTCCCCGTCCAGCTTGTATCGGGCCTGCCAGTCCTCGTAGGGGATGAACTCCGGCTTTCCGTTCCTGGTGGTCCGCATGAGGCATTTCAGGCGCAGGGGAACGCCCTCCACAGCGTCGGTTTTCTCCGTTTCCGCTCGACTGCCCAGGAGATTTGCCACAGTGCCGTAGCTGGGGTTTCCTTCTGTCCGGGCCTCCAGCACCACCGACAGGTCTCCTGCCCCCAAGACCGTTCCCTCCGGATCCTCAATTACCACGTGGAGCTTGTTGTCCGAGACGTAAACGTGGCCGATCTGGGGAAGATCCTTTTGCCGGACCATCAGGGTGGGGGAGAGCAGGTTGAGCACTTCGGTCTGAGCCGGCAGGATCCGCGCCACGGTGCTGTCCGAAGGCCGGCTGCCTTCGGGATACAGCGCCGCGAGCTTGTCGCAGATGTCCCGGACGGACATGGGGTTTTCCCGGCTGGCATATCGCATCAACACCCGCCAGACGGCGATCTGACTCTCCACGGATTTGCTGTATCCCTTGTCCCTTCCTGCATTTCCCGCCATCGTTGAACTCCCTCCTGCCTTTTTCCCAAAAATTTTACCATTCGTCGGAGTCCCTGTCAAGTTTCCCGCCGATGATCTCCCTCCGCAGGCTCCGGAACCAGTTGGAATTCATATCACACCGCGCCCCATAAGCAATCAGCAACTCCGCCGTGTCCGGCTTGCCAAACAGGATAGCCAGGGCCAGGGGCGTTACCGCGTATTCCGCACAGAAGCCGCTATTGTACCGACCGGGCGTCCCCGCGTCCCGCTCCTCCGGATCCAGACCCATAGCCAAAAGTGCCTTTGCCGTCTCCGTTCTTCCGGCCATGGCGGCGGCGCACAGGGGCGTCAGCGCAAAGGAATGGAGCAGGTAATCATGATCGTTCGAATGAAGCAGTACCCGCTCTGCCGGCATGGCGCCTTGGTCAATCCAATTCTTTACCTCCGGTATGACCTGTTCTGTCCGCCCCTCCAGGCATAGCCTGATCAGGGCGGAGTCGCAGTCCGCACTTCCCGCAGGCGTCTCGGCGGTACAGCAAAAGCCGAAATCAAGAAAATCGTTCACGTCGGGGGCCTCCCACGGTTCCCCGACAGCGGTCGGGGCCGTTTTCTGTTCCTCGCCACGGGCCGCCAGCAGCATGCCCCGGGCTGCCGTAGGGGCGTCTATCCGCTTCAGATACAGGAGCATGTCCTCCAGAGGTTCGGGGATCATATCCTTTTCTATGGCGAATTCCAACATTTTGAGGTCCTTTTTCGTAGAGGCAAGAATGAGGCAGGTAAGCGCGCTGAGCTCCTCCGGCTCTGCGGAAGGCAGCAGCCGGATATATCGATAGAGATTCCGCAGGCGGGACAGGTTCAGATTGAAAGCTTCTGCAAACGCTTCACGCTTCATGACCAGCTCGCATCGCTTTCTCAGCCGCTTCATGAACTTTCCCTGCTCCCTGGCACTGCTGCGATCCGCCCATCGGGCGTTGAAGCCCAGGTCCAGGGTCCCGTGGCAGACGCACTCCGCCAGCACCGCCGCATCCTCATCATAGGGCCAGGCCAGGACACTGCAGGCCAGGGCGCTCATGAGCTCCGGCGTGTCCAGCACCGCGGGGTCACGGTCCATCAGAATCTTAATCAGGCTGAGCTCACGAAAACCATGGCCGCACTCGGGTACCAGCTGGGCCGCAAAGACACGAAGCTCCCCGGTCGTGTAGTCATCTATGGTCAGCAGCTCCTCCAGGGTTTTAGGCGACAGGTATTCCGCCACCGCGTGGAGGTCGAGTCTGTGTCCTGTCTCCCGGATGTGTTCATAGACCAGTTTTCCGGCTTCCCGGACCGCAGGATCCTCGTGCCCCCAGGCAATGGCGATCGCGCTGTGTACCGAGGGGTTCTCCCAGGTCCAGACCCCAGGCCGGTCCAGCAGAAGCCGGACGCAGTCCATCCGTCCGAAAAGGATGGCGGTGCAGAGCGGCGTCGCGTTCTCCACGCGTTCTGGCATATGTCCGGGAAGGTGCAGCTCCACGCTGCATCCGTTCATGGCCCAACGGGTCCCAAGCCGCAGCTCTGATTTGCCGAACATGGCGGATGTATATTCATGCTCCATGCACGGAGCCCCGGCGTTTTCATCCATGCCCCATTGGATCAGGCGCTGCAGATGCTCCGTTTTTCCCAACACGGCGGCGATGACAACCAATGTGCCCGTGACCCAAAAGCCCTCCTCGATGAAGTCCGGAAGCCGAATGTATGGCGTGTATGTATCCACGATCCAGGCGCCTTCCTGGGGACCGCTGGTGGTGTACTCGCAGCAGGCTTTGTATTCCAGACGGGGGCTCCTGGACAGTACCGCCTCCAGCAGCGCCGGAGACATGTCCTCCTGAAAGATCTGCCGGAGCAGGCAACCCGCCTCGGAGACGTCCAGTTTCGGGTACTGCTCCAGCGCCTTTATGACGGACGCTTCCTCTGCGCTCAGGTCCAGATTGAAAACACTGTTCCTGCCCGGCGTCACCTCTGGCCACTCCATGTCCTTCGGGAGCGTAAAGATATTATTCATGCCGCACCTCCT
Organism: uncultured Oscillospiraceae bacterium; assembly: GCA_905234425.1. Taxonomy (GTDB): domain Bacteria; phylum Bacillota; class Clostridia; order Oscillospirales; family Oscillospiraceae; genus HGM13006. The sequence continues at coordinate 6,570 of CAJOHR010000047.1, forward strand.
CTTTCCATAGTCTTGCCATGGTTCGCACGGAGATCTCCCGGTCCGCCCCCCGGGCCGTCAGCGCCAGCGCCGTCTCCTCATGGCCGTGGAGATCCGCGGCCGTCAGGGGCGTCAGCACCAGGCTCTGGGTATCCCGGCCCCGGCTGAACAGGCGGCTGGGTGTTCCCACGTCCCGCTCGTCCGAGTCCAGTCCCGCCTCCAACAACGCCTCCACCGTCTCCGTCTGCCCGCAGAGAGCGGCAGCGCAGAGGGGCGTCAGGATACAGCGCTTGAAGCGGGCCGGTCCCTCCGCGTCCTCGGACCAGACCAGGCCGATATCCCGCTCCATTTTGGGTGCGGAGGACTGCTGGGCGGCAAGCCATGCCAGAAGGACTTCGGTCCTTCCCTGCATGGCGCAGGCCACGATCGAATCGTCGGTGTACAGGACGCCCAGGGAGGTCCGCACCGGATAGCCGGGCCCATCACCCCGCCAGGCGGGCAGCATATTGACACAGAGCATCCATTGCCGTACCGCCTCGTCGGACGCAGCCTCCTCCGGCGGGTCCATGGGCACCTCCGGGTCAAAATGATACACGTCCTCCGGATCCCAAGCCTTGGGTCCGGTCCCCATACCCGGCCGCCCGGTGGTCAGCAGCAAGGCCCGGATCGCCAAGGGCAGCGCCTTCCCGTATTTCAGCATGGCCTCCGCAGTCTCCTCCCCGGGGATCAGGCCCCGGCGCAGGGCGTATTCCGTCAGGCGGATGTTGCCGGTGTTCAGGATCGCGCAGGTCATACCGCTGACGCCCCCGAAAAGGCTGCTGGGCAGCAGCTTCGTGTGTTGCATCAGCAGCCGAAGCTTTTGAGACGGCGTATGGGGCGGCACCGCGTCCCGGCAAATCACCAGTACACAGTGCTTTTCCATGTCAGTCATGGCATCCTCCAGGGCCTTCGTGTCCTCCATGCCCAGGAATTCTACGTCATAGCTCAAATCCACCCGGCCATGGCAGCACTGGTGGGCCAGGACCCGAAGGCTCCGCTTTTCGGGACGGCACAGGACCTTGGAGGCCAGATGTCCGGCCACCTTCGGATGCTCCAGCGCCCGGAGATCCACGCGCCCCAGCATCCAGAGTTTCCTCTCCCAATCCCACAGGACCCGCCTCGGATATAGGCTATTCTCCTCCGCGGGATCAGCCAGGATCGTCAGGGCTGCCAGCCGGACATCCTCCTCAGACCAGGAAAAGGCTTCCAGCATGGCGGCCATAGCGTCGCAGGTGCATAGCGTCACCGCGTCCCCCAGGGCCGGTTTCCAGGGCGTTCCGTCCGGATTCCGGCACAGGTTCCGCACCTCCGCAAAGGCGCCGTCCGGATATTCCCAGGTCATGGCCAGGGCCTGACTCACCGATGGCGTTTCCGTAGTCCAGAGGCCATCCCGCTCAAGCAGCACCTGAACGCAGTCGGGATTGCCGAAGAAAATGGCGGCGGCCAGGGGTGTCACGGATTCCAGCAGATTGGTACTGTCGAACGTGGCGGAATACCCGCAGGCATCCCAGGATATGGCGCTGTTCGTGCAGGGAATATATGTGCCCGGGGAATGCGCCCGGTACCCGAGGAATAAGGTATCCGGATCATTGAGGGCCTCCGCTGCCTCCATAGAGCCGCAGTTGCAGTCCATGCCCCAGTCCAGCAGCACTCGGAGATGCTCCGGCCGGTCCTCCGCCGCGGCGAGCACCGGCAGCATCCCCTGGACCATAACTTCCGGCATCCCGGCAGCATTGATTCCCCGGAGGTTTCTGGATGCCGCCCCGTAATTTCCTTTCTCACAGTGCTCCAGCACCTTCCGAAGAATTTCCAGGGGGCAATCCGCGTGGATCATGGCGGACAGGATCTCGGTCTGTTCCCCACTGTCTGAGGCGTCCAGTTCCCGCAGGATCGACAGCACGTCGTTGCTTCGGAGATGATGCGCAACCCGATCGTCGGTGGATATTGAAAAAATCGCTCCCATGTTTATGCCCTCTTCTTGTCCAGCAGTTTCCTCAGGACGGCGCTGGAGGGGGTGTCTTTCTGGAAATAGACCTGGGTCGCCGCCTCTCGATAGGTCTGACTGTCATTTTCCGCGATGAGCTTCACGCAGCCGTCACAGGCGGTGACGCCGTTTACCAGGAACTCCAGCTGATGCTGACCGGAGAACAGCTCCAGATAGAGCTTCAAGACGTTGTCCAGCTTTTCCAGGGCTTCCTGCTGTTTGAGGGCGCCGTCGCACACGGTTTCCAGCCGCATGAGAAGCACGGATGTCAAGGCCCATTTTTTCATGAAATCCATGGCTCCGATCTCTTTTTTCAAGGCGGCGGTGTGTTTACCGCCGGTGATTTTTTCCACAATACCGGATTGAACCAGCTCCGCGTACTGGCTGTACCAGGTCAGGAACTCCCGGGCCACGGCGGCTGACTGGATGAACTGGGCGATAAAGGGCAGGTCCACCGGGTATTCCTTGGCCTCCATCATCCGGAGCATGACGGACAGATCCTCCCAGCCTCTGGCCGTCACCAGAGCCGTTCCGTCCTTCCCTCGCTCATACTGATAGAAGTGGCCCCGGTGGTCGTCCAGATAGCTCAGGACTATGGGGTGGATCCGGTTCCCGGTCATGTATTCCCTCCAGGCGGCGTAATCCGGTCGGAGCCAGAGCAGCCGCATCCTGTCCGCTGTTACCGCGTCCATGGCCGTGGCAGCGGCGTTATACTCCGAGGGGTTCCCCGCCAGCACCAGCATCCAGCCCTCGGGAATGGCATGGGGGCCGAAGGTCTTGGCCTGAAGCAGCTGAAGCATAATGGGCCGGAGGGTCTCACTGGCGCAGTTGAATTCATCGAGAAAGAGGATGCCCTCCTGCTTCCCGGATTCCTCCATGGTCCGGTAGACCTCCGCGATGATCTCGCTCATGGTGTACTCGGTCATGGATACGGATTTCCCGTCCAGTTCCCGCTGGATCAGCCGGGGCAGGCCGATGGCGCTCTGCCGGGTGTGGTGGGTGACGGAATAGGACAGGAACGCCAGGCCCTGCTCCTCCGCCACCTGCCGGACGATCTCGGTCTTTCCCACTCCCGCCGGTCCCATGAGACACACGGGCCGTGCCCGGCGGCGGTCGATGAGGTAGCGCCCGGCTTCGTCCTTGGTGAAGTACAGGGCGGCGGTCTGCTCCAGGGCGGTCTTGGCCTGGGCGATGGTAACGGTTTCGGTAACTTGCGCTTTCATAATCATAACCTCCTGTGTGGTTTCACATATTTAATGTTCGTTCTCCCGGATCACCAGGGAATTGTCCTCAGTGATTCCCACTTGGATCACCCAATCTGGAATGTTGTTGTAAAACTGCTCCTCCCACGCCCTCTGCTCTCTTGGAAACAAAAACGCTGTGGGATAATCAGGTGGCTTATCGGGGAAGGCCCCCATGCCGTCAGACAAGTAGAGCAGGCCCCGAAACCGCTTTCCCTCGACTTTCCCCTCCTGACAGGCATCCAGGTACCGGAACACCGGCCGGAAGTCGGTACCGCCCCAGCCCAGGAGTTTCAGATCGGACAGGAGCTCCGCCGGGTCGTCCTCCCCCGTAATCTCGGTAATGCTCTGGATCTTCACATCGCACTGGATCAGGGTCAGCTTCATTTTCGGACCGCCGCCGTCCCGGAGAATAGCCAGAAGCTCCCCCAGGAACTCCCGCATAATCTCTCCCTGGCAGGAGCCGGAGGTGTCCAAGGCCACGGCCAGTTCCAGAGTCTCCGCGTCCTCCCGCAGCTCATCTGGCTCCAGGATAGGCACGTCCCCCAGCAGGGTCAGGCCAGTGTGATACCAGATCCGGTCGATGGAGTCCGGGTCCACCATGGCCAGCTCCTCGATCCGCATGAACCTTTGGAGGAATTCCTTATAGCTGACGCCGCTGTCCTCCGTGTCCCGGTACACCTCGGAGAGTTCACCGGCCAAATCACCCCTGCCGCTGCGGGAACCGGACATGAGCTGCTGGGCCACCTTCTGGGCCGCAGCGATCCAGATCCCTTCCGTGGGCGTGAGGTTTCCGCTTTGATTCTTTGTGGGCCGGGACCATAGAACATGGCTGTCCCGGGCCAACTCCTGAGAAAGCATCACCATGTTCCCTGCCTGATCGGAGGACCTGGGAAGGCCGTAGAGCTGCTCCAGGGAGCATTGCCCGGACCCCTTCAGCAGCTCCCGGACCTCACGACTCAGGGACCTGGGATGGATGTAGGAAGGGGCCAGCCGGGAGATGAAGTCCGCGGCCTTTATATCCGCCGCAGCGTCGAACAGGACTTCGATCTGTCCCTCCCGCTTGCTGTAGTGGCCCAGCAGGCCATGGACGATTACATGGAGCAGTTGCTCGGCGATGGACTGTCTGTTTTTCAGATAATCGCGGGCCACCGTCTCCGGATGGTACATAAGCGTTTTTCCGTCGGTCAGGAACGGTCCCGGCGTTTCCACGGGCTCGTCCCTCAAGATGTAGATAGCGGGCATGAGCTCCGGCAGGTCAGCGGCGAGCTTTCGCCTGGCCGCCTCCAGAATCCGTTTGACCGCCTCATTCAGATTGGGTTCCATTTTATCGCCTCCCCGATGGATTTGGCCCCATGATAACAGACGGACTTCCTCAAATTTTGAGAGCAAAGTGGAACTTCGACTTTTTCCAGATCCATTCAGCTTAGGGAAACGATGAATAAAGAACGGTGTGCGGATTGGCGAGCTTATTTTTCTCCTGATAAAGTCGAAAAATCGCAGGAATACTTTATGTATTTCAAGATTTTGAGACGAAATCAGCGGGAAAATATGCCGCCAAGACGTGCGAGATCGTGTGAATTGGATGACGGCTGGATTCCGATTATTCCCCGCTCACAAAATTTGAGGAAGCATGTAGAGTAAACTGTTGCCAAACACAAAAAGGAGGCGACTGTCATGGAACCTGTCGCGTTACAAAATCGAAAACCCGCGCCGAAAAAGGCGCGCAAACAGAAAGCGCCCCCCTGCTGCGCCCCGTCGCTGCTCCGGCGCTGCGAACCCTTTTCCAAGCAGGATGTGGCTCTGTGTCCCCTTCCTGCCGGTCCGAAGGATCAATTATTCGATGCCTTCCGGGGCGCGCCCCAGTTTTCCGGCATCCAAGCGGAGCATCTGTTGTCTCATGCCGGAGAGGGGCTGCGGGTCCTGTTCCTCAGCGAAAGCGTCTACTACGCCCGTCAGGCCGCTTCGTATCTCACGGCCATCCGCCGGGTCGGCGACGATATGCCGGAGCCGGAGCCCGATCCCTTTGACCTGGAGCTTATGGAGCTGCTGGGCATGGACGGCGCACAGGATGCGGAAGCGGTGGGCGATGAGGACTGCCTGACCGTCATCTCCCCCAGGATCCTGGATCCGGACATCGACGGGGGAAGCTGCGTCGAGGGACGCCCACTCCAGACCATGGAGGTCCAAGGAGCGAACCTTACTCAGTTTGAAGGGCCGGCTGTACTGGTGGCCGCCGAGTCCGGGCCGGTCCTGAGTCGGAAGGTGCTGGAGGCCCTGGAGCCTGTCATGGAGCGAGAAAAGGACGTGTACATCGGTCTCAGGACAAGCCAGGTGGATCTGGAGCTGCTGGAGGAGCTGCGGCTCCGGCATCGGTTCCAGGTGTGCCGGATCGGAGCCCCCACGGAAGAATATCTCTGCCGGATACTCCGGGAACAGCTGACTGCACACGGCCTGAAGCTGTCGTCAAGGGCGGACCTCTCCTCAGCCCTCCGCCAGCTGCGGAACGTTCGGGGTGAGCTGTTCGACGAGGCGGATCTCTTCTATTTCGCAAGGTTTCTCCGGGACCCGGGCAAGCCGCTTGGATCGGCGGAGCTGCTGTACAACCCCTGTGCGCTGGTGACGGAAAACGATGTCTCCGCCTCAGAGGAGCTGGACCGCATGATCGGCCTTAAAAACGTGAAATCGGCCTTAAAGCGGCAGCTTGCGGCCTACATTCTCGGCCAGCGCCGGGGGGAAACAGGCGCCGTCTATCGGAGCCTGGCCTTTGCCGGGGCCCCGGGCACGGGCAAGAGCGTCACTGCCCGGCTGGTAGCCCGGATCCTACGGGAGAAAGGCTGCGGCACGGGACGATTTGTGGAGGCAGGCCGGGAGGATCTGATCGGCCAATATCTGGGGCACACGTCCCCCAAGATTGCAAAGCTCTTTGAGCAGGCCAGGGGCGGTGTGCTGTTCATCGACGAGGCCGGGGCCCTGATCCCGGGTGACCGCGACAGCTATGCCGAGGAAGCGGTGAACGCCTTGGTTCGTCAGATGGAACTGCACCCGGAGACCGTGGTAATTTTCGCCACCTACACGGAGGAAATGCGGGCGCTGCTGGCCTCCAATCCGGGCCTCTCCAGCCGGGTGACCAAGGTGCTGGAGTTCCAGGCCTATTCCGACGAAGAACTGCTCTCCATCCTCCGGAAGCTGGCTTCGGACCGGAACATGGAAATCCCGCCCCAGGCGGAGCGGGTGTGCAATGCGTATTTTCAAAAGCTGCGGGATCAGAAGGGAGACCGCTTCGGCAACGGTCGGGAGGCCCGGTTGCTGCTCCAGACGGCCTTTGAGGAACAGTCTCTCCGAGTGGTGGATCAGGGCGCTGAGGAGGGTTTTCTTCCCGAGGACTTCGCCGCCGCCGCAAAGCTGCTCCTGTCCCAGGAACCGGAGCCGACCACAAAACGAAAAATCGGATTTTATTAAACAGGAAACTAAATTTCCGCAATTTATACTGGCAATCAAAGCCGATCTGTATTATCATAAGTGGAAAACCGCCGGTCTCACACAGAGACCGGCGGTTTTCGTAATTATTTGCAGACGTCCTTTAGTTTTTCCCAGATCTTTACCATGGCGTAGGTGTCCAACTCGCAATACCGGAGCAGATCCTCTCTGGCTGCGGCTAGTTCGTCGGCTTCCATGTCCTCCATCTTTGGGAAAACGCTCATGGCCTGAGCGCCGTTGTGGACGCCGCGAAGGTTTTCGTAATTCAGCGACGGATCGTTTGGGAACAGAGCCGGCAGCACCCGCTTGATAGAGAAGGAGCCTCCCATGGCCCTGCTGTAGTAGTATCCCTTCCGGAAGGGGACCAGCAGGTCCTTCATATTTTTCGCAATGCTCCTGAGATGCTCCGCCAGATCCGGGAAGATGGCCGCCATTTTTTCCAGCATGGTACACTCAAAAGCCTTGTTGTAGGCCACGGTGCAGGCGTTTTCGGGAATGTCCCGGCAGAGCTGCTCCGCCAGGGCCCGCCTGGGGTCCTGGCCTTTTTTGGCCTCCGCCAGAAACTCCCGATGCTCCAAATCTCCATGTGCCTGAGCGATGTGCAGGGAATACTGGAAGGGAATCTGGTCGTAGGGACTGGTGCCGACATACCGGGGGACGGCCGGCTGGATCGTCTCAAAATCCAGGAAATACAGGGGATATTTCAGTTCCTCCAGGAATGCCCGGATCTGCTTTTTGTCCACATAGTCCGGCTGGGGATGGACCGCGTGCTCCATCTGCCGGAGCTGCTTGGCATTGGTGATCTTTTTGGAGCTCAGCAGGGACGGGAAATCCGTCAGCTTTGCGTCGTAGTACCGCAGCATCTCATCGAAATTCATCTGGTACAGGTCAAAGACTGAGGGGGAGGGCAGATTTCTGGCGCAGTAGTTCCAGAACCCGCAGGGATATGGGGCGCGGCAACCCACGGAGAGGGGAATGTCCGGCTCAGAAGTCTGAGAAAGCACCCAATCCGCTTCCGCCAGGATCTGGGGAACCTTCGGTTGCAAGTGCTCCGCCGCATCCGTGATCCTTGTGGCATAGAACAACTCGTTCAGCTTCAGCGTTCCGCTGAAGCGATAACTCCGGTTGAGGCAGATCAGACAGCAGTCCTGGACAGGGACGCCGCACTGCTCCAGGATGTACATCTGATAGGCCACGTCCATGTAATAAACGTCCTTGTCGTAATGGGTGCCGCTCTTGACCTCGCAGATGATCCAGCCCTTTTTCCCCCGGAGCAGAATGTCCACGGCGCAGTATTTTCCCTCGTGGCAGAAGGAGGCCTCGCAGATTACCTTTGCGCCCTTTTGCATTTCCTCCTCTGTCCGGCGGATCATCTCCGTCAAATCCAGGCTGCCGTCCTCCTTTTTTGCGGTGACCTCCACAAAGTCCCCAAAAATCCCCATGGCCAGGTCGCCCACCTCGTTGCCGATCCGCATCCGCTCCTGCACGTCTTCGCCAATCTCATATTCCTCGGGCTTGTTTTTGTGGAGCCAGAGCATTTTCGGGCACTGCCAGCACTGGCAGAATTTCGATTTGGAAAAGTAGAACACAGCCTCACATCCTGTTTCATTATCTTTCCATATTATGTTATCATCAGAGACGCGGTCTGTCAACGCAAACCGCGCCCCATGCGCATCAGCAGACGCGCACGATCCGCCGGGTCCTTGGACTGATCCAGATCCGCCCCGGCGTTTTCCGGGGTGATATATCCGTGGTCGATCCCAATCCGGAGTCTTTCGCCCCGGAGCGCTTCCGCAAGAAGGGGGTCGAACACAGTACAGGGACGCCGGGTCCGGAGCAGTTCCACAGCAGAGATATAAAAGGGGATATCCGATATGTGACAACGCGTCCCGGCCGCTTCCGGCACCCTCCAGATAGGATGTCCGGAGGCCGGTCATGACTGCGGTCCAGGGAGCTCCACAACAGGATCCGTTGCCAAACACCCGGGAAATCAGGTTTTCATCACTGGTGTTTTCCACGGTTCATTTTCCATCCACGTCCTGCGTGTGGGACGGCTTCAGCAAAGCACTGAGCTCTGTGTACATCCGCCCCTCCATATTAAGGCTTGCGCCATGTTTCCGCAGCACCGCCGCCGTCTCCGAGTGCCCGAAGGCCTCCGCCGCCGCCAGGGGGGACATGGGCCACTGCGTATAGCAATTTGAAAGCATAAATTGACTGGGATGCCCTGCATCCCGCTCCTCCGGGTCCAGGCCCATATCCAGCAGCGCTTTAACGACACCGGTTTTTCCCGCCATAGCCGCCGCGCACAGGGGACTCAGGTAAAACCATCCGTCTGAGCAGACACCCGTATCCCGATGCAGCCTGACCCGGCCCAGGACCCCCGGAGATCCCCGGCAGGCCGACACAAATTCTGCCGCCGCGTCCGCTGCGTCCTTCCCGCCCTGCATACAGGCCAGCAGAATGGGGTCCGCGGTCTCGATCAGCCCGATGGCGGTCTCGGCGTACAGAATTTCGGGATCGATCTCCGGCGGCTTCGGGGAAATTCCCAGCGACGGCCGCCGGGCCGCGAGAAACAGCGCCCTTGCTTCCACGCTGTCGCCATTTAACCGCAAATAGGTCAGGATGTCCCCGACGGATTCCTCCGCCGGGATTACCTGACGGTTCAGGGCGTATTTCATCAGAGATGTACTGCCTGTGCGCAGGATCGCGCAGGTCAGTCCACTGAGCCCTTCCGTCAGACCACTTGGCAAGAAGGACACCTGTCGGATCAGTATGCGCAGGACCCGGCTCCGTGTGAATTCGGGAACGGAATCCCGGCTCATGACCAGGGTATGGCATTGCTTCCATGCCTCCAAAGCCGGCTCCAAGGACTTTGGCTCTTCACGACAGAGCAGTTCTGCGTATGGGCTCAGATCTATGACCTCTGGACAGTTGTCCGATGCCAAGGCTCGGAACGCCATGTCCGTCGGGGCGGTCAGGGACAGCACAGCCAACTGCTCCGGAACACAGCCGGTCCTCAACGCCTCCGGGCAGATTTCCCCCAGCAGGCGCAGCTTTTCCCGCCGGGAATCCGAATCTAGAATATATCTTCTCGCCAGGCTTTGAACCGTCCGCTTCAGTTCCTCTGCCGGGAAGACGCGCCTTCTGAGCAGCTCCTTCAGAGCGTCAGTACTGCACTCCTCCGCCGTCTCCGCGAGCAGGAACGGACGGTTTTCCGCCTGTTTCCAAACAAGCGCCGCCGCGGGGGACGGGGCGCTGTCTTGGCCCTGAAGCCCCATGGCCAGGGCCTGGCATACCGAGGGCGTCTCCGTAAGCCATACGCCGGGCTGCTCCAAAAGCACTCTGACACACGCCTCGCTGCCGAAGATAATCGCTGCGGCCAGAGGCGTGACATGATTCAGGCTTAAATCCAGCAACGGCCATTCCTCAGACTCAGGTAAGATATAGCATTGATTGTATGGGGCCAGACAGCCCGGGGGCAGCAGGCTGTATGCCGGCGTCTCGCCTTGCAGCACATTCCATCTGCTGTAGCTGCTTATCGCATTTTCTGTTTCATCCCCGTTGCAGTCGTATCCGCGCTCCAGCAGGACGCGGAGATGCTCTGGCTTGTTCAGGGCCGCTGCGATAACGGGCGGCGTACCCTGCACCCTGGTGTATGTTTCAAACCGCGCCTGGGCAGGACGGTCCCGAAAGTGGTAGATCATCAGGGGATTGTCCGTTACATGCTCCAGAACGGCCTCAAACAGCGCTGCTGAACTGTCCAGTGCCGCCTGGATCACACTGCCGGCCAGGGCGCCGTCCAGTTGCCCCGGCGCTACCCGGACGATCTGCGCAAGCAACTCCCGCGCTTTGGGTTCGTCCCGGTCCTGCATCGCTTCCAGCATACGGGAAGTAAGGGCTGACGGCGAGATCTGTGCCTCCCCAAGATCCGACGTTGTTCCGAACAGGGCCAGATGGGCCTGATCCCAGTCGATGTTGTCATTTGCTGTCACAGTGATCACCTCTGCGTTCTGTTATTCTCCAATGTCGAGGCCGTTCCAGGCATAGATGACTTCTCCCGGCACATAGGTCAGGGAGTCGAATTCAACGCCGACCTCCGGGACATAAACGCCCCGTGCAGCAGCGGCCTGCTCCGCCTTGCTGATCAGGATGGATGCCGTCCATACGATTTCGCCGTCGAGTTCCACTGGGAAGAAGCCTCTTGGCTTTTCACGCATGGCGTGGGCATAGATACGCTCTGCCCGTGCGCGAGCCGCACGCTTCTCCCGTTCCAATGATGATTCCTTCATAGCGATTCCTCCTGTCCGGGATCATAGTATCAGACAGACTCCCTCAAATTTTGCAAGCAGAAAGAAATCGCAGGCATCCGGAGCAACGGCCTGCTCCGGATGCCTAAATAGGTTTTATGATCACATGGCAAAAGTAGACGAGCATCTGTTCCGGGAACGCGGGATCCACTTGACCATACTCAAAAATCCCCATAGTTTTGAGTATCTGATGTTAGAGCAACCCAAAAATAAGCCCGGCACCTTGGCGCGCAGGGAACGAATGGGTGTTCCGCCCTACGGAAACGGTTGGCCAGGTATTCGGGTTCGTTGGTGTACCGGTCAGCTCAAAACTCATTTGATTGCCAAAGAGGTAAACCGGCTGAAAGGACAGTATAGATAGCGCTAAAATAAAAAAACTGTGACATTATGATTCCGCACTGAGATACCGGACCGGAACTGCCTTTGTCAGCCACACGCCATTTTCCGAACGGTAAAAGACATAGCCAGCCTTCCGCATTTCCCCTGCTTGCACCTTCAGCACAATGGGCTTCCCATGCCTGGCGCCGACCTTAATTGCGGTTTCTTCATCTTTGGAGAGATGGACGTACAGGCGGGTCTGTCCGGTCAGGCCCTCCCGGAAGATGCTGTCCAGAAATCTTGTTGCGGTTCCATGGTAGAGAACAGCGGGCGGCTCCTGCTCTACCAGGCCAACGTCAACCTGAACAGAATGGCCCTGGTTGGCCCGGATCCGCCGCCCGGTTTCATCATAGGAATATCGGCCCTTTTCATCGGTGCGGACGATCTCATCCAGCAATTCCTTTGTAAAATCGGGATAGGTTTCCCGTACTGCATTGATCAGCGTCCCTATTTCCACATACCCATGCTCGTCTGTGAAGTCCGGCGCATGGCGCAGGAGATAGGCAATCTTCCGGGACGCCTTATCCAACTTCATCGGTTTCAATCCACACACGCCTCCTGATCAATCCTCCAACACGATGCAGTTCACAATACCGCTGTGGGCGG
>CAJOHR010000048.1:0-10730 GCA_905234425.1 uncultured Oscillospiraceae bacterium
ATCTTGAAATACACATAGTATTCCTGCGATTTTTCGACATTGTCAGAGAAAAAATCTGCTCGCCAGTCCGCACACCGTGCTTTATTCAGCGTTTCCTTAACACGTCGGCCAGGGATGCGTCGGTCAGGAGAGTGTCCGCGCTGTAGAGAAACAGCACGTCGGTGACGCCGCCGTTCAGAATGGAATCCAGGGACCCGTAGTAGTACCTGGGGTCGATGATGGTGATCCGGTCGTAGCCCGGCAGCAGGAACTGGACAAAGCAGTTGGCAAAGGAATCCTTGAATAGCAGCAGGCTTTTTCCCGTGTTGGCCGTGGTCCGAATCTCAACTTTGTCGTGGTTGCCCCCGAAAAACACAGTGTATTTGTCCTTTTCCTCCAAGGCTTCCCGGCGGTAGATGGAGCAGCTTCGGGCGGTGTCCTCGCCGTAGGTGACGTAGTATTGGAGACTGTCGTCCGGAAGGCCGTAGATTTCAATGGCGTCCCTTTGGGCGTGGCTGCCGCTCTTGGAGGCCAGGGTGCCTTCGAAATCCTCTGTCACGGTGTAGATCGTGAAGATTCCCGGGGTCAGATCCATAGCGGGACAGGTATCCGCATAGACGAGATAAGCGCCGTAGGAGGTCCAGTGGTGATCCGTTTTGTAGAAGATTTCCTCGCCGGCGTGACGGAGCAGTACGTCTCCCGCCTCCAGCCACTGAATGCTTCCGTCCAGCCCATCCCGGACCTGTCGGATATCGGCCAGCTGATCCCGGACCGGAGCGTTTTTCGGCAGGGCCGAACGCATGACGGCGGCGGCCCCCGGCACCAGCATCATGCGGGTGTGCAGCTCCGGATGGGCGGCGGAGAAGGTATTGATCGCGGTCAGGGTGTTCTCCAGGGCAGGTTCATCGGGCGTTTCCGGCTCCGAGAGCAGGCGGCCCTGCTTCCCGAGGTACACGCCGCCGGATTCCCTCTGCCCCAGCCACCGGAGCTCCCGGAGGTGCAGGGAGATCCAACCGTCCCGGCCCATGAACTGGTCGCTGTACCAGTCGGTGAGACGGGTGAAAAAGCTGCCGTCGGTGATGGCAGACAGGGAGAGGGAGGGCCGCTGGGCCAGAGACCGGTTTTCTGTGTCGGAGAAGGGCCGGTCCTTAACGATCAGATTTCCCAGCAGGATCACCAGAAGCATTACCAGCGCGATCCCCGTCAGCAGGAGACTGTGTCGGAACCGGTTTTTGGCGATCCGCTGCCGTGCGGCCATCTGCCGCCTTGCCTTCTTTTGGGCTTCGTCCAAGGCACACGCCTCCTTTCGTTAGAACTGGAAGTAGAGGAAGGATGTATAGGTGGCGCTGACCATGGATGCCACGCTCAGGATCAGCAGCAGGGCGTAGATTGCCGCGGACACATAGATGACCGCGCCGCCCCGGCGGAGGATCAGGTTCTGGTGGAGCCGGTGGACCGTGGGGCCGGAACCCACCAGGGAGAACAGGAGCAAAATCGCGCTGCTGCCCAGGTAGTAGCGGAAGGTCCCGTCAAAGAGCCCCATGTGTCCCGCCCCGAACATCTGGCCGAAATAGCGGACCATGCCGGAAAGGGAGCCGGAGAAGAACATGACCCAGCCCAGGAACACGATCAGGCAGGTGCCCAGGACCCGCAGGGGATCGGGGATTTTATCCAGTCTGTCGCCGATGACGAAGCGCTCCAGCATGGCGAAGGCCCCGTGCCAGAGGCCCCAGAGCACAAAGCTCCAGGCCGCCCCATGCCAGAGGCCTGTCAGCAGCCAGACCACCAGCAGGTTTCGGACGATCTTCCCCTTGGAGCAGCGGCTTCCGCCCAGGGGAATGTACACATATTCCCGGAACCAGGCCCCCAGAGAGATATGCCAGCGCCGCCAGAACTCCTGGATGCTTTTGGCCCGGTAGGGATAGTCGAAGTTTTTGCCCAGGTCGAAGCCCAGCATGGCGGAGAGGCCGATGGCCATGTCGGAATAGCCGCTGAAGTCGAAATAGAGCTGGAAGCTGTAGAGCACCATGCCCAGCCAGGCCGTACCCACGCTCATGGCGGTCTGGCCGGAGATGGCCCCGAACAGGGTCCCCAGATTGTCCGCCAGCAGGACCTTCTTGAAAAGGCCGATGAGGAACAGCCCCAGGCCGTTCCCCAGCTTTTCCGGGGAAATGGAGCGCTCCGATTCGATCTGGGCCGCCATGTCCTTGTACTGGACGATGGGGCCGGAAATGATTTTCGGGAAAAAGGCGGCGTAGACCGCGTAGGACAGCACATTTTTCTGCACGGGCGCCCGGCCCCGGTACACGTCCAGCACATAGGACAGCACCGTGAAGGTGTAGAAGGACAGTCCCAGAGGCAGGGCCGTGTCCGGGGCGGACAGGGAGAGTCCCGGGATCAGGTTCAGGGTCTCCAGGAGGAAGCCGAAGTACTTGTAGTAGCCCAAAAGCAGCAGGTCCGCGGCTACGGCCACCACCATGGCCCCTTTGGCCAGTCTCTCCCGTCCCGCTTCCCGATAGGATGCGATCTGCAGAGCGCTGAAATAATTGAAGGCCATGCTCAGCAGCAGAAGGATCAGGTAGACCGGGCTGCCCCAGGCGTAAAACACCAGACTGAGGACCACCAGAGGGATGTTTCGGAGCCGCTTGGGGAACACATAGTACAGAATCAGGCTCACCGGGAGAAATACAAACAGAAAAAACAGGGTGGAAAAGGACATGATTCGTGCCTCTTTCTATGGTTCTTTGATCTCTTCGGGGACGTCGGGTTCTTCTGATTCCGGCTTGTCCAGCCCCATTTCCACGTCGTAGACGGCCATGATCATGTTGGCGGCCCAGAGCTGATAGAAATCCCGGTTGAAGTGGATGCCGTCATCCACCCAATACTGGGAGAAGTCGGTGATGTTGTCGTTGGATATGTAGTAGAAGTCCGTGTCGCGCAAAACCTTCTCCATGGCCTCATTGTAGGCCTCGGTTTCCCGCCACTTTTCCCGGCCGGGCTTGCTGTCAAAGGCCGGGTCCGTGCAGGGGAAAATGTTGTTGACGAAGATTTTCGCCTGGGGACATTGGGCTTGAAGAGCTTCCAGACGGGTCAGGTAGATTTCCGCAAAGGCCTCAGGCGTCTCGTTGCCCTCCAGAAGCATGTCGTTGAGGCCGTAGGACAGGAAGAGATAGGAGGGGTTCAGATCCCGGAGGGCCTGGTAGTGGTTGGGCATTTCGTCGGTGCTCTCCCCGTAGAGGCCCAGAAGCCGGTTGTTGTCCAGAATCTCCAGGTATTCAAAGCCGGCAGCCCGGGAGTCCCCCATGATCACGTAGTCCTCGAACAGGGACCAGACGGAGATCTCCCCGGACTGGAGCTTCCCCAGCATTTCCTCCCGCTGTTCCAGCATGTTCTGTCGGCGGATGGCCTTCAGGGCCGCATCCACCTCCGCCGGGTCCCGGGCCTCCAGGGCTTTCAGATAGGCAACGCCTGCGTCAACGCCGGCAGCGCTGTCCTGGGCCCCGGACCCGCTGCAGCCGGACAGGGCGAACAGCACCAGGATCGGCAGAAGGACCATGGATATTATGCGTTTCACACCATCAGCTCCTTTGCCCACCGTCACAGGACCTTCAGAAAGGCCTGCCGCACCGATTCCTGCTGCTTCGACACGATCAGAAGCAGGTAATTTCCGCGAACCTCGATGATTCCCTGCTCCAGGGCGGCGTATTCCGCCGGGGCGTAGCCCTCGAACACGTCCATCTGGGATTGGATGCGCGATTCCATGGCCGTTTTTACGGTTTCCTGCTGCCCCACATCCCTGAGCTTGACCAGCAGCAGCTCGTCGGTGCCCATGTTGGTGGAGGGATAGTAGAGAGTGACGCCTTCGTAATCCGAGGGGTTCAGGCCGTAGAGCCGCCGGACCATCTGGTTGTCGCCCTCGGTCATCTGGCTCATATCCAGCCCGGTCAGGACGGCCTCCTCCACCTGGGGGTAGGGCGTCCGGCTCCCGGTCCCACGGGAGAGGGCGCCGAAGAGGACAAACCCGGCCATGAGCGCCAATGCGGCCCACTTGAGAATTCCGATCAGGATCTGTTTCCGCCGCGCTTTTTCCATGGCTGCGCCCTCCCTTCAACATTTTTTGTGTTTTCCGCATTATCTTATCACAGGTAGGCCTGTTTGAAAAGGCAAAAATAAGCGCTGCCCCAGTCTTTGCTGAGGCAGCGCGCGTGGGTCGGTATTGCAGGGTGTCAGCCGCCGAGATAGGCCTTCTGGACCCGCTCGTCGGTGAGCAGCTCCCGAGCGCTTCCGCTCATGGAAATGGTGCCCGTTTCCAGCACGTAGGCCCGGTCGGCGATGGACAGGGCCATCTGGGCGTTCTGCTCCACCAGAAGAATGGTGGTGCCCGCCTCGTGGAGTTCCCGGATGATGCCGAAGATCTGCTCCACCAGAATGGGGGCCAGGCCCATGGAGGGCTCGTCCAGCATCAGGAGCCGGGGCTTGGACATGAGGGCCCGTCCCATGGCCAGCATTTGCTGCTCGCCGCCGGACAGGGTGCCCGCCGTCTGCTTCTGCCGCTCCTTGAGCCGGGGAAACCGCGCATAGACGTCCGCCAGGGAATCGGCGATCTCACTGGCAGGCCGGGTATAGCCACCCATCTCCAGGTTCTCCTGGACGGTCATCTGGAGGAACACCCGCCGTCCCTCAGGGCACAGGGCCATGCCGTGGGAGACGATCTTATGGGCGGGAACGCCCACGATATTCGTCCCCTCAAAGGTCACGGCGCCGGTCCGGGGCTTCAGAAGCCCGGTAATGGTGTTCAGTGTGGTGGATTTTCCGGCGCCGTTGGCGCCGATCAGGGTGACGATCTCCCCCTCGTTGACCTCAAAGGAGATCCCCTTGATGGCATGGATACTGCCGTAATAGACATGGAGATCCCGGACCTCCAGCATTGCGCTCATTGTCCCGCCTCCTTGTCCTTCTGTTTGCCGAGATAGGCCTCGATGACCTGGGGATTGCTCTGGATCTCCTGGGGCGTGCCCTTGGCGATGATCCGGCCGTAGTTCAGCACGGCGATGCCCTCGCAGATGCCCATGACCAGATTCATGTCGTGCTCGATGAGCATGACGGCGATCTGGAAGGTGTCCCGGATCTTCCGGATGTTCTCCATGAGCTCCGCCGTCTCCGAGGGGTTCATGCCCGCCGCCGGCTCGTCGAGCAGCAGAAGGCTGGGATTGGTGGCCAGGGCCCGGACGATCTCCAGACGGCGCTGGGCGCCGTAGGGCAGGGAACCGGCCTGATGGTTCGCCAGGTCCTGCATATCAAAGATGGAGAGGAGCTCCAATGCCCGCTCATGGGCCACCCGCTCGCTCTTGAAGTAGCCGGGCAGCCGGAGCACGCCGGTGACCATGCTCTGGCGCATGGCGTTGTGGAGGCCGATCTTCACGTTGTCCTCCACGGACAGGTTGGAGAAGAGCCGGATGTTTTGGAAGGTCCGGGCGATGCCGGCCTTGTTCACCTGGACGGTGTTCATCCGGGAGGTCTCCTTGCCGTTTAGGAGGATGGTGCCCCGGGTGGGCTGATAGACCTTGGTGAGCAGGTTGAAGACCGTGGTTTTCCCGGCGCCGTTGGGGCCGATGAGACCGGCGATCTCCGTCCGGCCCACGATCAGGTTGAAGTCGTCCACTGCGGTGAGGCCGCCGAAGTCAATGCCTAAATGGCGGGCCTCCAGCACAGGCGTTTTGTCAAGGTCCCGCTCGGGGATGATGCTGTCGCTGGGATAGGGTACCATCTTACTCATTTGACCCGCCTCCTTCCGCGCCCGCAGGCGCCGGCTTTCTCCAGAAGGCCAGACGCTCCTTGATCTGCTCCCAGCCTGCCTTCAGGGTGGGATTGTTGGTGACCAGCATGACCAGGATCAGCACCACGGCGTAGATCAGCATGCGGTAGTCGTTCAGGAACCGGAGGGCCTCCGGCAGGATCGTCAGCACCGTGGCGGCGATGATGCTGCCCCGGATGTTGCCCATGCCGCCCAGGACCACGAACACCAGCACCAGAATGGAGGTGTTGAAGTCAAACTTCTTGGGCAGGATGGAGGAGTAGTTCAGGGCGTACAGAGCCCCGGCCATGCCCGCCAGAGCGGCGGAGGTGACGAAGGCCATGAGCTTGTACTTGGTGATGTTGATGCCCACGGACTCCGCGGCGATCCGGTTATCCCGGATGGCCATGATGGCCCGGCCGGAGCGGCTGCGGATCAGATTCAGGGTCACCGTCAGCACGATCAGCACCAGAATGAAGCCCGCCACAAAGGTCGAGAGCTTCTGGATGCCCGGGGCGCCCATGGGGCCGTTGATCAGGACCGTGCCGCCGTCCATGCCGAGAGAGGCGGTGTCCTTCATGGAGAAGTGGAGGCCGTGGCCGTCCACGCCCACATAGATGTTGTTCAGCAGGTTTTTGATGATCTCGCCGAAGGCCAGGGTGACGATGGCCAGGTAGTCGCCCCGAAGCCGGAGCACAGGCACGCCCACAATGACGCCGGCCACGGCGGCCAGGATGCCGCCGATCACAATGGCCAGCACCAGCCGGAGCCAGCCGGGAAGGCCGGAAAAGCTCATGGCCACGATGACGCCGGTGAAGGCGCCTACGCTCATGAAGCCCGCGTGGCCCAGGCTCAGTTCGCCCAGAATGCCCACGGTCAGGTTCAGACTGATGGCCATGCAGATGTAGACGCAGATGGGCACCAGCTGGCCGGCCAGGGAGTTGGACACATGTCCGGTGACGCTGAGGGTCTGCATGATGGCGAAGGCCACGATCACGATGGCGTAGGTGATGAGGTTGTCCCGTGTGGTTTTGCTCAGTTTTTTCATGGCGGCCACCTACACTTTCTCGCTGATCTTCTTGCCCAGCAGGCCCGTGGGCTTGATGAGCAGCACGATGATCAGCACGGCGAACACGATGGCGTCCGAGAGCTGGGTGGAGATATAGGCCTTGCCGAAAATCTCAATGACCCCCAGCAGAATGCCGCCCAGCATGGCGCCGGGAATGGAGCCGATGCCACCCAGCACGGCGGCGGTGAAGGCCTTGATGCCGGGCATGGAGCCGGTAGTGGGCATGAGGGTGGGATAGGCGGAGCAGAGCAGCACGCCGGCAATGGCCGCCAGACCGGAGCCGATGGCAAAGGTCAGGGAAATGGTGCTGTTGACGTTGATGCCCATGAGCTGGGCCGCGCCCTTGTCCTCGGACACCGCCCGCATGGCCTTGCCCTTCTTGGTCTTGGAGGTGAACAGCGTCAGGCACACCATGATGACGATGTTGGCCAGCACCGTGACAAGGGTCACAGCGGTGATCCGCAGCTCTCCGCCGAAGAGTGTGAGGCCGCCCCAGCCCTCCACCACGGAGGTGAAGACCTTGGGGTCAGACTTCCAGATCAGCAGGGCAATGTTTTGCAGGAAATAGCTGACGCCGATGGCGGTAATCAGCACCGCCAGGGATGTGGCCTGCCGCAGGGGCTTGTAGGCCAGACGTTCAATGACGATGCCCAGAAGCGTGCAGACCACCATGGCCATCAGCACGCCCGCCACAGGCGGCAGGTTCAGATAGCTCATGGCGCAGAAGCAGATGTACGCGCCCACCATGATCACGTCGCCGTGGGCGAAGTTCAGCATCTTTGCGATGCCGTAGACCATGGTGTAGCCCAGCGCAATGATGGCGTACACACTTCCCAGGCTGATGCCGTTGATCAGATTGGAAAGCAGATTCATACCGCGTGCCTCCCTCTTTTTGTAGTTTGTGGGCTCCAGGGCAGAACCGCACAGCATTTATGCGGCACTGCCCTGAAACCCAAACGAGGGCTGCCGATGAGGGCAGCCCCCGGGTTTCAAGTGTTCGGTTTTGTCTCGTCCGTGAATTACATGCCCACGTAGGCGCCGTTCTGGATGACCATGCCCTTGGGGGCCTTGGAGACCTCGCCGTTGTCGCTCCAGGTCACGTTGGTGCCGGTGATGCCGTCGAAGGTGAAGGAGCCGGTGAAGGTCTCGATCATCTTGGCGCAGATGTCCGCGTTGGACATGTCGGCGGTGACGCCATTGGCCTGCACGGCGTTGTAGATGGCATAGACGCAGTCATAGGCGTCGGCGGCGAACTGGTTGGGGATTTCGCCGTACTTCTCCTGATAGGTCTTGACGAAGTTCTGGGTCTTCTCGTCGGTGGCGTCCGCGGAGAAGGGGGTCAGGAGCATAACGCCCTCGGCCAGAGAGGTGTCGAAGCCCTCCATGGTCAGGATGCCGTCCATGCCGTCCACGCCGAAGAAGGTGGGCGCATAGTCCATGTCCTTGGCCTGCTTCAGGATCAGGGAAGCGGGGGTGTAGTAGATGGGCAGGAAGATCAGGTCCGCGCCGGCGCTCTTGGCGTCGCCCAGCTGGACGGAGAAATCGTTGGCGGAGTCGTCGGTGAAGGTGCCGGTGTAGACGATTTCCAGGCCCTGGGCCTCAGCCTCGGTGACAAACTTGTTGTAGATGCCGGTGGAGTATGCGTCGCCGTTGTTGTAGATGATGGCGATCTTGGTGCCCAGGTTCTGCTCCTTGATATACTGAGCGGAAGCGGTGCCCTGGTTGGGGTCGGTGAAGCACATCTGGAAGACGTTGTCCTTCCGGGCGATGCCGTCGGTCTGGCCGCCGATCACGTCCACAGAGGAGGCGGAGGGGGTCAGCTCAAAGATCCGGTCGTTGTTGGACTCGGCGGAAACGGCCACGCAGGGACCGGTGGTGGTGGTGCCGACCAGCATCTGCATGCCCCAGTCCTTCAGGGTGTTGTAGGCGTTGACGGACTTCTCGGGATCGTGCTCGTCGTCCTGCCAGTTCAGCTCGAACTGGACGCCGCCCAGGGCGTTGATCTCGTCCACGGCGATCTGGGCGCCGTTCATGGTGGCGGTGCCGTAGATGGCAGCGGCGCCGGTGGTGGGTCCGATGCCGCCGATCTTGATGGCGGCGCCGGAAGCGGCCTCGGCAGGGGCGGCCTCAGAGGCAGCGGCCTCGGAGCCGGTGTTCTCCGCCGCGCTGGAGGCGGCGGCGTCGGTGCTGGAGCCGCAGGCGGCCAGGGAAAGGACCATGGCGGCGGCAAGAAGCACCGCAAGAAGCTTCTTGATGTTCATGTTGGTTTTCCTCCATTCATTCCAATAGATGACATTTTTCTGCAAGAGGGACACTTCGTCCCTTCACAGTATGTCCATACTTTATCACAGATTTTTGTCCTGCGTCAAGCAGGGGATGGACGCTATTTTCACTGAAATTTCAAGGTTTTCCGGGCCTGTTTTGTACGTTTTGGACGGATCGGGCCCGGATGGAAGGCCACGTCTCATGATTCCTGCAGATTCCGGTCCTGCCGGAGCTGCCGGACCATCCAGACTGCCGCAAATCCGCACAAAATCCCCAGAAGCGCGCCGCATAGCACATCCGTGGGAAAGTGGACGTAGAGATACAGCCGGCTCAGCCCGATGAGGGCCGCCAGGATCAGGGCGGGAACGCCCCATTTCCGGGTCCGGAAGAAGATGGCGGAGGCGGAAGCGAAGGAAGCCGCCGTGTGGCCCGAGGGGAAGGAGTAGTCCGTGGGCAGCTTCACAAGCAGCTTCAGCTCCTCCTCCAGTCCCGGGCGATGGGTCCAGGGTCTGGGCCGGGCCACCAGGGGTTTTATAAGCAGGTTGCAGAGCAGATAGTCCAGGGCCAGGGCCAGGACCATGCCGAAGCCGATTTTTCGCGTCTTGGGAATGGCGGTCAGGATCAGGGCCATGGCGATCCAGAAGATCCCGTCCTCCCCAAAAAGCGTGATCAGCGGCATGAGGAAATCCAGAAAGCCGCAGTGGAGCGTATGCCGGATCCAGTCCAGGATCGCCAGATCCAGTTGGGTGATCATCAGTAGCCCACAGCCGTGGAGCCGCCGTCGATGACGATGACCTGTCCGGTGGTGTTCTCACTGTACTCCGAGAGCAGATAGACGGCCATGCCCGCGATTTCCTCCGGGTCGCTGAGCCGGTTTGTGGGCACGCCGGTGGTGGGAGGACCGCCGGGGCCGTCGCCGGGACCTCCGGGGCCGCCGGGACCGCCGGGTCCGGGCTTGCCGGCCTCAGGCAGATGGACGCCTGCGCCGCCGGACATGACGCCGCCGGGGGCGATGGTGTTGGCGCGGATGTTGCAATCAGCCCATTCCACCGCTGCCTGCATGGTGAGCGCCACCACTGCGCCTTTGCTGGCGGAGTAGTGGGCGGAGCACATGGGGGGCGTCATGCCCCGGATGCCGGCCATGGAGGCGATATTCACGATGGAGCCGAACTTCATGGGCAGCATGGACTGCTTCACGCACTGCTGCATCATAAAGAACAGACCCTTGGCGTTGGTGTTCATGACCCGGTCCCACTCGGCGGGCTCCAGGTCCACGCCGGGACCGCCGGCCATAATGCCCGCCGCCTGGATCAGGAAGCGGATCTCGCCCAGCTCCTCCCGGATCCGGGTCACCACGCCGGGAATGGCGTCGATATCGGACACGTCCAGGGCGTAGGGATAGACCTCGCCGCTGCCTGCCAGCATCTCCGCGGCCTTTGCGATCTTTTCGGGGTTCCGTCCCACCATGGCCACCTTGGCGCCGCTTTCCGCCATGAGCTTGGCGCAGGTGAAGCCGATGCCGGAGCCTGCGCCGGTGACGACACAGACCTGACCGTCAAAACGAATATTCATAACAGTTCTCCTTTACAATTAGTTTGTACATAGTGTTGTGTTTCTAATTGG
>CAJOHR010000048.1:10750-23327 GCA_905234425.1 uncultured Oscillospiraceae bacterium
GCAGCGAAGGATCTTTCCTTCCCGGTTGACGCAAGATTCTTCGTCGCTGCGCTCCTCAGAATGACAGGGGTGCTCAATGACCCCGACAAATCCCAATTTGTCAACGCAGGGCGTTCAGGTTCAGCAGTAGAGGATCCCGCAGTCGCCTACGGTGTAGCACAGAGGCTTTTCCTCTCCGGGCATGGGGCCCATATCCGAGGCTGTCCCCTCCAGGGTCCCGTCCAGGGCCCCGTCCACTGCCGCCGCCAGCGCCCCGATGACCTTGGGCGTCACGGGGCAGGTGTTGTGGCAGGGATAGATCACGTCGAAGCCCCCCAGGTCCCGGAGCTTGTCCAGGGTTTTCCGGAAGCTGCGGATGTCCCGGTGTCCCCCGAACAGGAACACGGGACCATAGGACAACGTGTCCCCGGAGAACAGGATGCGGTTCTCCCGGTCCAGGAGGCAGATGCTTCCCGGGGTGTGGCCAGGGGCCTCGATGACCTCCAGAGCTCTGCCCCCCAGGTCGAAGACGTGGCCCTCGGTGACGGGGCGCAGCTTCTCCCGAAGCTCCGTCCGGAACCGGAGAATCACGTCGAATTCCGCCGGATGGGCAAAAATCTCCGGGAACTGATCGCTGTTTGCGGTGTGGTCCCCGTCCCCATGGGTCTGAACCAGGATGACGGGCAGGGGCGTGAGCTCCCGGATCATGGCTTTCATGTCGCAGGGACCCGCTCCCGTGTCCAGCAACAGAGCCTTTTCCTCTCCCAGGATCAGAAAGCTCCGGACCATTCCCTGGTCAAAGGCGTAGACCCTGTCGCTGATCTGCTGGACTGTGGTTGTCAGTTCCATGTGATCCACTGATATCCCTCCTGTATGTGTGAGTGTGAAAAAATGTATCTGTTCAGTCGCTGTCATTCTGAGGAACAAAGTGACGAAGAATCTTGGCGTTATTCACAATTTCAGGTAAAAGATCCTTCGCTTACGCTCAGGAAAAAATAATAAATTCAATTCGTCCGGCTTTGCCGGACACCACACTTATTCACTTTTCACTATTACTTAAAATAGTCCACGCCCGCCTGGAAAATGGGCTGATACTTGTTGCCGTAAATGTTTTTGCCCACCAGGGCGCCGGCCCGCTCCGTGTGGCCCATCTTGCCCAAAACCCGTCCGTCGGGGGAGGTGATGCCCTCGATGGCCAGCATGGAGCCGTTGGGGTTGAAGGCGATGTCCATGGAGGGATTGCCCAGGAGATCCGTGTACTGGGTGGCGATCTGGCCGCCGGTAATCAGCCGGCTGAGCATCTCCTCCGTGGCCACGAACCGGCCCTCGCCGTGGGACACAGGCACATTGTGCAGGTCGCCCACGTTGCAGTGCATCATCCAGGGGGATTTCACCGAGGCCACCCGGGTGGTGGCGTACCGGGACTGGTGGCGGCCGATGAGGTTGAAGGTCAGCGTGGGGCAGGTTTCGTCCATGGGGACGATCTCGCCGAAGGGCACCAGACCCAGCTTGATCAGGGCCTGGAAGCCGTTGCAGATGCCCAGCATCAGGCCGTCCCGCTGGTGCAGCAGGTCGTGGACCGCGTCGGTGAGTGTCGGATTCCGGAAGAAGGAGGCGATGAATTTGCCGGAGCCGTCGGGCTCGTCGCCGCCGGAGAAGCCGCCGGGAAGAATGATCATCTGGGCGGACCGGATGGCCTTTTCCATGGCCGTGGCCGTCTCGCTGAGGGCGGCGGGGGTCAGGTTCCTCACCACGATGATCTCCGGCTCGCCGCCGGACAGGGCGATGGCCCGGGCGGTGTCGTATTCGCAGTTGGTGCCCGGGAACACGGGAATCACGGCCTTGGGCTTCAGCCGCTTGAAGGCGGGAGCCTTGTCGTTCCGCTGGTCATAGAGCACCGTGGGCACGGACTCGGTGGTGCCGGCTCTCGTGGCAAACACGGGCTCCAGGGTGCCCTCCCAGAGGGCTCGATATTCGTCGATGGACACGGGGCCGTCTCCCAGGTCGATGCTCCCGTCGGCGGTGGTGTAACCCACCAGGACGCCGCCCTCCAGCTTCCCCTCGCTCTCGCAGAGGATGGAGCCGTAGCTCTGCCGGAACAGCAGCTCCAGGTCTAGGCCGTCCTCCGCCAGGAAGCCCACGCCGTTGCCCAGGGCCATCTTGAGGATGCCCTCGGCGGCGCCGCCGGCGGTGAGGGACCAGGCCGACAGGATTCTGCCTTCATCGCTGAGCCTGTGGACCTGCCGGAACACGTCCAGGGTGGTTTCATAGTCGGGATAGCCGGGAACGGTGAAGAGATAGACCGGATGGCCGGGCGCCTTGAACTCGGGGGTCAGGACCTTCCCGGCGTTCTGGGCTGCGATGGCGAAGGAAACCAGGGTGGGAGGCACGTCCAGCTCGTTGAAGGAGCCGGACATGGAGTCCTTTCCGCCGATGGCGGCCACCCCCAGGCCCATCTGGGCCGTAAAGGCGCCAAGCAGGGCCGAAAAGGGCTTGCCCCAGCGGGCCGGGTCCGTCCGGAGCCGCTCAAAGTATTCCTGGAAGGACAGGTAGGCCTTTTCCGGGTCGCAGCCCGCGGCCACCAGCTTGCTGACGGACTCCACCACGGCGGTGGCAGCCCCCAGGAAGGGGTTCTTCGACGACAGGCTGGGGTCGAAGCCGAAGGCCATGACCGAGCAGGTGGTGGTCTCCTTGGCGCCCGAGGGCAGGAGGGCCGCCATGACCTGGGTGGGGGAGAGCTGATACTTTCCGCCGAAGGGCATGAGCACCGAGGCCGCGCCGATGGAGCCGTCGAACCGCTCCACCAGACCCCGCTGGGAGCAGCAGGAGAGGCTCTTTGCCAGGTCCCGCAGCCGTTCCGAGGGGGCGGGGGCTTCCCGGACCGTCTCCGGCTCCGCGGCCATGGAGGCTACGGACACCCGGGTGTGCTTGTCCGCGCCGTTGGAGTTGAGGAATTCCCGGCTCAGGTCCACAATGGCCGTGCCGTTCCACCGGAGCACCATCCGGGGCTTTTCCGTCACCTCGGCCACCACCGTGGCCTCCAGGTTCTCCCGGGCGGCGGCAGCCAGGAAGGTCTCCACGTCCCGGGGACCCACCACCACGGCCATGCGCTCCTGGGATTCGGAGATGGCCAGCTCCGTGCCGTCCAGACCGTCGTATTTCCTGGGAACGGTGTTCAGGTCGATGTCGAGACCGTCGGCCAGCTCGCCGATGGCCACGGAGACGCCGCCTGCGCCGAAGTCGTTGCAGCGCTTGATGAGACGGGTCACCTCGGGGTCCCGGAAAAGCCGCTGGAGCTTCCGTTCCTCCGGGGCGTTGCCCTTCTGGACCTCTGCGGAGCAGGTCTCCAGAGAGACGGAGGTGTGGCTCTTGGAGGAGCCCGTGGCGCCGCCGCAGCCGTCCCGGCCTGTGCGGCCGCCCAACAGGATCACCTTGTCTCCGGGGGCGGGACGCTCCCGCACCACATTGGAGGCGGGGGCCGCGCCAACCACCGCGCCGATCTCCAGGCGCTTTGCGATGTAGCCGGGGTGATAGAACTCATGGACCAGGCCTGTGGCCAGACCGATCTGGTTGCCGTAGGAGGAATAGCCCGCCGCCGCCGTGGTGGTCAGCTTCCGCTGGGGCAGCTTGCCGGGCAGGGTTTCGGAGATGGGGACCGTGGGATCGCCGGCGCCGGTGACCCGCATGGCCTGATAGACGTAGCTACGGCCGGAGAGGGGGTCCCGAATGGCGCCGCCCACGCAGGTGGCCGCGCCGCCGAAGGGCTCGATCTCCGTGGGGTGGTTGTGGGTCTCATTCTTGAACATGAGCAGCCAGTCCTCGGGCTGTCCGTCCATATCGGCGGTGATCCGGACAGAGCAGGCGTTGATCTCCTCGGACTCGTCCAGATCCCGGAGGACGCCCCGCTTTTTGAGCACCTTGGCGGCGATGGTGCCCATATCCATGAGGGTCACGGGCCGGGCTGCGGCCTTTTCGCCGTAGACCTCCTGCCGGGCCGCCAGATAGGCGTCGTAGGCCTGGAGCACGTCCGCGTCCTCCAGCACCGCCTCGTCGATGTGGGTGGAGAAGGTTGTGTGGCGGCAGTGGTCGGACCAGTAGGTGTCCACCACCTTGAGCTCGGTGACCGTGGGGTCCCGGTGCTCCCCGTCCCGGAAGTAGTCCCGAAAGAATTTCAGATCGTCCAGGTCCATGGCAAGGCCGTAGCGCTCCAGCACCTCGGGCAGGGCCTCCTCGGGGGCCGCAATGAACCCGGTGAGGGTCTCCACCGAGTCCGGGATGGGGTAGGTCTGGACGAGGCTCTCGGGCTTCTCCAGGGACGCCTCCCGGGACTCCACCGGGTTGATCACATAGCCCCGGATTTTCTCCAGATCCTCCGGGGTCAGAGCCCCGTACAGGGCGTAGACCGTGGCGGCGGAAATCAGGGGCCGCTCGCCGCAGGTCAGAATGCCGATGCACTGGGCGCAGGAATCCGCCCGCTGGTCGAACTGGCCGGGCAGGGCCTCCACGGCCAGGAGCGTGCAGTCTCCCAGCTCCGGCAGATTTTCGTCCCGGCAAACGTCCACCATTGGCTCGGAGAACACGGTCTCCCGGGCCTTTTCATAGACCTCCCGGCTGATGCCCTGGGCGTCATACCGGTGAAGAATCCTGAGGGCCTCCAGAGCGTCGATCCCCAGCTGCTCCCGCAGATCCTTGAGGAGCCTGTCCGCCTCCACCTGGAAGCCCGGGCGCTTTTCCACAAAACAGCGAAACACCTGATCCATACTTTTTCCCTCCGTGGTTTTTAGTTGTGGTTGACGTATACGTTGTCCAGATTGTAAAACACGTTGTCCGGCGAGGGGTCCAGCCCCGTAAAGACGCCGCGTGTGGTGAATACCGCGTTGTTCACAAAGAGCACAGGGCAGAGATAGCCCCGCTCCATGACATACTGAAAGACGTCGTAGCTGTTGCCGCTGTTCTCCCGCATGCCGGAGAGAAGATCCTCCAGTTCTCCGGAGCCACCGTAGCTGCCATAGGTGATGGAGCCGTCCATGCTCAGCAGGGGACGCAGGTCAAAATCCGGCTGAAGGGTCACCTCGCCGTAGTAGAGGTCCCATTCCGTGTTGTTCAGCGCGTAGTAGAAGTCCTCGGCGTCCACCTCCCGGAGGGTCACCGTGAAGCCCACGTCGGTGAGATGCTGGGCCGCCTGACGGGCGGCTGCCACCCGATGGACGTTGCCGCCCCGGACCAGCATGGTGATCTTGTTGTAGGAGGCGGCGGCAGAGGGGGTGGGGGAGGGAACGGCCTCCGTTTCCCCGTCCTCGCCGTCATAGTCGTCATAGTCCTCGTCCTGGCTCTCCTCGGCCATGCCGGTGGTGCCCACAATGACCTTGGGGACCCGGCCGGAGGGGTCGTAGCCCGCGGGCAGATCGAAATACTCCGAGGTTTTCAGCTCCTCCATGGCCGCCTTGGCCGAGGTGAAGGCGAACTGCTCCGCCAGCTCCTCGTCATACATGGTGGAGGAGGGGGCCACGGGCAGAACCGCCGGATCGGCGAAGTTATGGTAGACGGATTCGGCGATACCCACCCGGTCGATGGCGTGGGTCACGGCTGCCCGCAGGGTCCGGTCCTGGAAGATCCCGTAGCCGAAGTTGAAGCCGATGTACTGGATCACCGTGCCACGGCTGTTCCAGAGCTCATAGTCGCAGTGGTAGGTGGCGGCGGTGGAGGCGTTGGGATTGTTGTAGACGAGATGGACGCTGTCGATCTCGAAGTTGTCCCGGGTGTCCTCCGAGGAGGCGCTGGAATAGAGGGAGATGGTCTGGAAGTGGATGTGCTCCGCACCTCTCCACCACTGGGGATTCACCGAGAGGAAATCCATGGTCCGGACAAAGGGACCGGTGCCCAGGGGATTTTCCGTGGGGGAAAAGGCCGGCACAATGGGAAAGTTCAGAAGACAGGGCAGCCGGTCGTTGGGCCGGTAGAGCTCAATGACGACCGAGGTATAGCCGGAGGCGTAGTAGGAGGCCACGTCGTCGAACCGCCCTCCATAGAGCTCCGATTCCTCTGCCTTCTCCATGGAGTAGAGCACGTCGTCGGAGGACAGCTCCTTACCGCTGGAAAAGGAGGCCTTCCGCAGGTCCAGGGTGTAGGTTCTGCCGTCGTCGGAGACTGTCCAGCTCTCGCAGAGCACGGGCTCCGCCTCAAACTGATTGTTCAGGCAGAAGAGCCCCTCGTAGAGCAGCTCCATGACCGCCCGGTTTTCCATGCCCACGCAGGAAAAGGGGTCCCAGCCATAGGCGGCGTTGCAGGGCATGGCGAAGGAGCCGGTGGTCCGAAGGGGCGCCGCCTCTTCGGATTCTGCGGCGGAGGTCTCCTCCTCGGAGCCTGCGCCGAAGGTCCCGGGTCCTGCCGCCGCGGGCTCCGACGCGCCCTTGCCGCAGCCGGAGAGCAGAAGCAGACAAAGCGCCAGCAGCAGACTAAGGAAACGGCGGGTCATGCGCCGCCTCCGCAGACCACCACGGCGCCCAGAGAGCCCCGACGGTCTCCGTGCCGCCGGGCGGACCAGAAGACGTCCGGATCGCAGGCGGTGCAGAGAGGGCTCACGTCGATGTGCCCGGGCAGAAGCCCCGCCCGGAGCAGATAGGTCCTGTTCACGTATTTGATGTCCACATGGAACTTCCGCCCCACGGGGGTGATGGCGGCCTCCGCGTCCGCGCCCAGCCCTGCCCGGACGGCCCGGGGCACGTCCCCGTCGGTTTCAAAGCAGCAGGGGCTGATGCAGGGGCCCAGAGCGGCGTACAGGTCCTCGGGCCGGGAGCCGAGCTCCCGGATCATGGCCTCGGCGGTTTTTTGGGCAATGCCCAGGGCCGCCCCCCGCCATCCGGCGTGGCAGGCCCCCGCTGCCCCGGTCCGCCGGTCCTCGATAAGCACCGTGCCGCAGTCGGCGGAATAGACCATGAGGGCCGTGCCTGGCTCGCGGGTGATCAGCCCGTCGGCTTCGTAATCCGTCAGAGCGTAGAGCCCCTTGCCCCAGTCGTCTTTGGTGCAGAGCCGGACCGCGTCGCCGTGGACCTGGACCGCGCCCACCAGCCTGTGGGGATCAAAGCCCAGGGCAGACCCCAGAATGTCATAGTTTTGATACACGTTTTCCGGCACGTCGCCCCGGCGAAGGCCCAGATTCATGGAGGCAAGATGCCCCTCCGACACGCCGCCGAGGCGCGTGGTGAAGCCGTGGCGCAGGGTCAGGAAATCGCTCTGATAGCACAGCAGGCTGTCCTGCCGCAGTTCATGAAAGCTCATAATAATACTGTCTCCATCCGTCAGGAATCGGTCTTTTTGCCCGCTGCCATGTCCTTGTCCAGGCAGCAGTTCTTGTATTTCTTGCCGGAGCCGCAGGGGCAGGGATCGTTCCGGCCCACCTTCTCCTTTTTCTTGATGGGCGCCTTCTTCACCGTGCCGTCGCCGCCGGCGCCCGTGACCTGGGCCACCTTCTCCCGCTTGGGAGCCTCGTTCTGCTGGATGCGGAACAGGAACAGCCGGCGGGTGGTCTCCTCCTGGATGGCCCGGATCATGTCCTCAAACATGGCGTAGCCCTCGCGCTTGTACTCCACCACCGGATCGTTCTGGCCGTAGGCCCGGAGCACGATGCCCTGGCGGAGATCCTGCATGGCGTCGATCTGGTCCATCCAGTATTCGTCCACCACCCGAAGCAGGATGACCCGCTCGGCCTCCCGCATGAGCTGGGAGCCGTAGGCGGCCTCCTTCCCGGCGTAGGTGGCGTCGGCCTTTTCCATGAGCTTGTCCAGGAGACTGTCGGCGGTGAGGGAACTGAGCTCCCGGTCGTCGGGGGCGTAGGCGCCCTTGGGGAAATAGAGCCCCTCCATGGTCTTCAGGATCTCCTGGAGCTCCTCCCGGCTGTCCAGGTAGCCCTTCTCGCCCATGACGGCGTGGATCTCCGCCTGGAACACGGTCTTGCGCATGTTCCGGAGGGAGCCCGCCACGTCCTCGCCGTCCAGAACCTGCTGGCGCTGGCCGTAGATGACCTGGCGCTGGGTGTTCATGACGTCGTCGTACTCCAGCACGTTCTTCCGGGTCTGGAAGTTCAGACCCTCCTTCTTCTTCTGGGCGTTTTCGATGGCGCCGGAAAGGATCTTCTGGTCAATGGGGGTGTCCTCATCCAGGCCCATCCGGTCCATCATGGCGGAGACGCGCTCGGAACCGAAGAGCCGCATGAGGTCGTCCTCCAGGCTGATGAAGAACCGGCTCTCGCCCGGATCGCCCTGCCGGCCGGACCGGCCGCGGAGCTGGTTGTCGATACGCCTGGATTCGTGGCGCTCCGTACCGATGACGTAGAGGCCGCCTGCGGCCCGGACCTGCCCGGCCTCTTTGTCCGTCTCCTGCTTGTACTGCTCGTAGAGCCGCTGATATTCCGCTCTGGCATGCAGGATTTCCTCGTTGTCCGTATCGGCGAAGGAGGTGCACTCGTTGATGAGCTCCTCGTCCATGCCCTGCTTCCGGAGGTCGTTTTTCGCCATATATTCCGGGTTGCCGCCCAGCATGATGTCGGTGCCGCGGCCTGCCATGTTGGTGGCGATGGTCACGGCGCCCAGCTTGCCGGCCTGGGCCACGATCTCCGCTTCCTTCTCATGGTGCTTGGCGTTCAGGACGCTGTGGGGAATGCCCTCCCGCTTCAGAAGATGGGACAGGACCTCGGATTTCTCAATGGAGATGGTGCCCACCAGCACGGGCTGGCCCTTCTCGTGGGCCTCCCGGATCTGGGCGATGACCGCCCGGAACTTGCCTGCCTCGGATTTGTAGACCACGTCGGGGTGGTCCTCCCGGATCACGGGCTTGTTGGTGGGGATCTCGATGACGTCCAGCTTGTAGATCTGGACGAACTCGTCCTCTTCTGTCAGCGCCGTGCCGGTCATGCCGGAGAGCTTACCATAGAGACGGAAGTAGTTCTGGAAGGTGATGGTGGCCAGGGTCTTGGACTCATTGGCCACGTCCACGCCCTCCTTGGCCTCAATGGCCTGATGGAGACCCTCGTTGTACCGGCGTCCGTACATGAGACGGCCGGTGAACTCGTCCACGATGATGACCTCGCCGTCCTTGACCACGTAGTCGATGTCCCGCTTCATAATGCCCCGGGCCTTCATGGCCTGGTTCACATGGTGGGCGATGGTGGCATGCTCGGGATCGGAGAGGTTGTCGATGCCGAAGAAGGCCTCGGCCTTGGCGATGCCCCGGGCGGTGAGGGTGGCCACCCGGTCCTTTTCGTTGACGATATAGTCGCAGTTCAGGTCGTCCTGGGCCTCCTTGTCGTCGGTGTCCACGAAGACCATCTTCTTCATGCCTGCCACCAACTGATCGGCCTGGGCGTAGAGGACGGAGGACTTTTCCCCCCGGCCGGAGATGATGAGGGGCGTCCGGGCCTCGTCGATGAGGATGGAGTCCACCTCGTCCACGATGGCGAAGGCGTGACCACGCTGGACCATCTCGGACTTGTAAATGGCCATGTTGTCCCGGAGATAGTCGAAGCCCATCTCATTGTTGGTGCCGTAGGTGATGTCGGCGGCATAGCTCTCCCGGCGCTGATCGTTGGTGAGCCCGTGGACGATGAGGCCCACGGTGAGGCCCATATAGCGGTAGACCTTGCCCATCCACTCCGAGTCGCGCTTGGCCAGATAGTCGTTGACGGTGACGATATGGACGCCGTTGCCCGTCAGGGCGTTGAGGTAGGCGGGCAGGATCTCCACCAGGGTCTTGCCTTCGCCGGTCTTCATCTCGGCGATGCGGCCCTGGTGCAGGATGATGCCGCCGATGAGCTGGACCCGGTAGGGCCGGAGCCCCAGGACCCGGTCCGCCGCCTCCCGGACGGCGGCAAAGGCCTCGGGGAGAATGTCGTCCAAGGTTTCGCCCTGGGCCAGCCGGTTTTTGAGAATCGCCGTCTGTCCCTTGAGCTCCTCCTCGCTCATGGCCCGGTACCGGTCGGCCATGGCCTCGATCCTGTCCACCGTGGGGGTGATGGCCTTGACCTCCCGCTGGGAATGGGTGCCGAAGATCTTCGACATGGTGTTGGAGAATAAACCCATATATAATAAGTCCTTTCCGAGTAAATCGCGTAATATCAGACGGGTACAAAATCCCATCCTAATCGCCTATTATATCACAGCTTTTCCGATAAAAAAAGTGGAAAGGGGAAAAAACCGGGGCAAACCCGGAAAAAAGAACACGCGGAGACGTTTGCGGTCTCCGCGTGTGGACGGCTTTCAGTTGTCTGCCAGATGGAAGCCGTTTTTCATGTGCTCGCTGGCGGTCATGAGGATCCTGTTCAGGGCCTTTACGGTCTGCTCCTTTGCCATGCCGCAGAGGGCGTCGTTGGCCTTTTCCGTCAGGGTGAAGTCTCCGGATTCGATCATCCTTTTGTCGTATTCCAGGATCAGCCGGCGGCCCTCTGTCAGGACGGCGGTCTGGTAGCGCTCGATGTCCTGGATGCAGTCATGATACCAGGGGTCCGCCAGGGCGCCCAGGAGCCGGCTGGACCAGTAGAGATTCTCCGTGGAGGCGTCCAGGGTCACGGCGCTCACATATTTTGGCATCCTGGATACGGCGGTGTAGAGGGGCAGAACGGCGCTGAAGGTGGTGGACCCGAAGCAGACCCATTCCACGCCCTTGAGGGGATCGGGGACCTCCGAGCGAATCTGGCAGATGGCGGTGACGCCCGTGCGGTTGATGCCGATGGAGCGGTATTTTCCCGGGGCGGCGCCCTTGGAATAGGGATTGTAGGGCGTTCCCTGGTAGTTTCCGGAGAGCAGATACTTCACATCCTCGACGGTGACCTTCCGGTCCGGGACCAGGGCCCAGGGGATGTTGTCGCTTTCCGGGGAGAATTCCGGGGCTTCGCCCTCCCAGGTGTGGGAATAGGGCGCCAGATACCGGCCCATGAACCAGGCTCTGGGGGTGTTGTAGATGTGGTCCATGTCGGAGCGGGAGCCGAAGATGTCCCTGGGATTCCAGGCCCCGTTCCGGTTCAGGTCCAGGTGGTTTTTCTCGATGAATTCCAGGAGATCGGCGGAGCACAGATGGGCCGTTTTCGCCCCGAAGGCGTCGTCGAGGTCGAAGGAATCCATGCCGAACTGATTGGGCGCGATGACGCAGGCTTCGTCGGGGACCCGCCGGGCCATCCAGTGGTGGCCGCCGATGGTCTCCATCCACCAGACCTCGTTCTCGTCGTTGAAGGCGACGCCGTTGGACTCGTAGGTGCCGTACTGCTCCAGCAGGGAAGCCAGCCGGAGTACGCCCTCCCGGGCGGAGCGGATGTAGGGAAGCACCAGAACCACAATGTCCTCTTCTCCGATGCCGCCGGGCACGTCCTTCTCCCGCCGGGATTTGGCCTTTTTGTACTCCACCAGGGGATCGGCGGAGAGAACCCTGGGATTGGAGGTGATGGTCTCTGTGGCGGTGATGCCTACGTTGGCCGCGTTGATGCCCGTGGCGGCCCAGATTCCCTCCTTGGGGTCCACGCTGGGGCTTGCGGTATAGCGAATGGGGTTCTCCGGCAGGGGGATTTCCACATGGGAGATCTTGCTTTTATACACCTTGGGCTGATCCTTGGGCTCCACCACGATCAGCTTTTTCACGTCGAAATGCCCGTCGTCTGTCCGGGCGATCATGGTGGATCGGTCATTGGAAGCGCCCTTTCCCACCAGAACTGTGGTACATGCCATATCTATGGTCCCTCCTTTTTATGCTGGGCTTGTATCTGTTCAGTCGCTGTCATTCTGAGGAACAAAGTGACGAAGAATCTTGGCATTATTCACGATTTCAGGTAAAGATCCTTCGCTTACGCTCAGGTGAACAGTTACCTGGGCTTTATTATAAAGCGGAAGCACCGGGGCTGTCAACATTCGGATGGGGTGTTGCGCATCCCGCCGCCCTGTGGTAAAATAGGGGAAAACAAACGTTTGGGGAGGAATCGCCATGTCGTGTGTGGAGGAAATTCTGGAGCGGCGGAAGAGCTCGGCGTTTCAGGCGGAGTATGCGGCCAAGGGACCGGCGCTCACAGCGCGGACGGGAAAATGCTTCTGCTGCGGGAGGAGCTTCGATTATCTGGAGGAGCTGGATCGGTTTGAGGAATACATCGAACAGCGAAAAACGAGCTTTTTCGCCATGGACGCCTTCCGGGACGAGATATGCGCCGACTGCGCCATTCGGACCCTGAACAACAGCTCCTGGATGGAGATCCTCTGAGATGGAACAGCTTATGGACCAGGTTCTGGCGGGCCGGGTGGCGGAATTTTCCCATGGAGGAAAGAACTACCTGATCCAGCAGGAGAACAACAAGGGCTGGAACTATCTCAGCCTGTGGCGCACGGCCCCGGAGCCTGCCTGCCTGGGCAGGGCGTTCTTCGACATCTTCGACGGGGTTTCCCGGGAAACGGCGGAGGAGCTGTTTTCCCAGCCCCTCATCGACGGGAAAACGATTTGGGAGATCATAAAAGCGCCCGGAGCATGAGAGCTCCGGGTCGATTTTTATGCACGGGAGGGAAGCTCCACGGTGGCGGTACCCTCGGTGTGGATCTGATGCTCGATGGTCTCGCACCACCAGGTCAGGTCC
>CAJOHR010000049.1 GCA_905234425.1 uncultured Oscillospiraceae bacterium
TCGAATGGAAAGGATGGATATATGTGAAAAAGTACGCCAATGTTCTTTCCCCCATCCGGGTGGGGAATCTGGTGCTGAAAAGCCGGTTTGTCTCGGGAAATTCGCTTCCCCATTTTCTGCAGGGACCGGAGCCCTATCCGGCTGAAAGCGTCATCAACCATGTGGCGTCCTGTGCCAGAAACGGCGCAGCCATCGTCACCTTTGCCGACTGGACCAACCAGAATCAGCGGACCTCCTTCAACGAAGACGGCCGCCGGTTCCCCATGTTCAATCTGGACAAGGACCCCAGCGTGGAGAACTATATCTGTCAGCTGGCGGATCAGGTCCACTATTACGGCTCCTATATTTCCCTGGCAATTATGCCCTTCGCTGCACCGGACCCCATGTATGACGTGTACGCGGTGCCGGCAGTGGATATGTCCGGTGCCACCAGCACCAACTTCCGGGACGGACAGGTGGACTACAACGTTGGCGTGATGCTGCGGGGCGGTCAGGCGGCCAAGGAACTGACGCCGGAGATGATCCACGATATCATCGAACAGTATGCCCAGCGGATCCATTATTATCAGACCCTGGGCTTTGACATGTGCACCCTCCATTTTGCCTATCGGGCCACGCTGTTCTCCCGGTTCCTTTCGCCCATCACCAACAAGCGGACTGACGGGTACGGCGGTCCCATGGAGAATCGGGCCCGCTTCCTGCTGGAGTTCTGCACACGTATCAAGGAGCTCTGCGGAAAATCCTTCCCCATTGAGATCCAGATCACCCCGGAGGAGCCGGGCGGCACCACCATTGAAGAGACCATCCAGCTGGCAAAACTCTGCGAGGGCCTGGCGGATATCTTCCAGTTCCGGGCGTCCGACGCCAACAAGAATCATCCCACCGGCTATAATTCCGCCCTTCACAAGTATTACACCCTGGATGCCTGCGCCAAGGTTAAGGCCAGCGGAACCTCCATACTCTGCGAGCCCATCGGCGGCTTCCAAAATCTTGACGACTGCGAGGAGATCATTGCCTCGGGAAAAGCGGATCTGATCGGCGGCGCAAGAGCCTTCTTTGTGGACCCGGATTATTACCGGAAGGCCAAGGAGGGGAGAGGCGAGGACGTTTTGCCCTGTGTTCGCTGCAACAAGTGCCATGTGCCTTCTCTGACCGGAACCTGGCTCAGCTTCTGCACCGTGAACCCGGAGATCGGCATCGCCCACAAGCTGGATAAGCTGACAAGGCCGGCCGGACAGCCGAAAAAGGTTGCTGTGGTGGGCGGCGGTCCTGCCGGAATGCGCGCGGCACTCTATGCGTCGGAACGGGGCCATGATGTGACCCTCTATGAGGCGTCCGACCGCCTCGGCGGGCAATTGAAGCTCATGGATACCCCGACCTTCAAGTGGCCCCTGGTGAACTACCGGGAGTATCTGATCCGGCAGCTGCAAAATGCCGGAGTCCGGGTGATTCTGAACACGAAGGCCACGCCGGAGATATTGATTCCGGAGAATTATGATGTGCTGATCGCCGCCCTGGGCGCCACCCCCAAGCTGCCCCCCATTCCCGGCGCTGAAAAGGCCAGAACTGTCTTTGAGACCTTCGGCCATGAGGCGGAGTTCGGGAGGAAATGCGTGGTCATCGGCGGCAGCGAATCCGGCACGGAAGCGGGACTCTACCTGGCGGAAAACGGCCATGATGTAACGGTGCTGACCCGTCAGGAGGGACTGGCCATGGACGCTACGCCCATCCACTACCGGGAGACAATCCAGGAGTTCTATGCCGAGCTGCCCAATTTCGATTATATCCCCCGTGTCAGCGCCAAGGAGATCGGGGATGGATGGGTTTCCTATGAGGATTCCGACGGGAATACCCATCGGATCGAATGCGACAGCGTGGTAGCCCTGGGCGGCATGGAGGCCCATCAGCAGGAGGCCATGGCCCTCTATGTCTGTGCCGATGATTTCTATATGATCGGCGACTGCCGCAGCGTGGGAAATATCCATACCGGCACGAGAGACGCCTATTCCGTGACCCATCAGTTCTGATCCGTTCTGTAGGGGATGACGTATGGGATTGCGCCCTTCTCCGCTGGTATGATCCGTGCGGTGTACTTCTGTTCCGGAGCATGGAAACGGCAGAGCCTGCTAAAAAAAACATAACGGTTATAGACCATAACCACGAATGATTGGATGTTTTCCCGGAAATATGATATAGTACAGTGAATCATGAACGATTGGAAGGATGCGATACCATGATCGAGAATTACGAACCGAATGCGGGCCAGACCTATATTCCCGCGGAGGAAAGCTGCTATGGAACGGTGCCGGACTATATCCCGCTG
This sequence comes from uncultured Oscillospiraceae bacterium, assembly GCA_905234425.1. GTDB lineage: Bacteria > Bacillota > Clostridia > Oscillospirales > Oscillospiraceae > HGM13006. Next base: position 2,324 of record CAJOHR010000049.1, read on the forward strand.
AAAACACCGGACCCGGAGCTGCCCATCACCCTGGAGCTGCTCCCGGAGTTTCGGGAGCGGGGATTTACCTGCGGGGAAACCTGGCGGCAGGAGTTTTTGCCCGGCGTCACGGCGGAGATGCTGGATTGGTTCTGGGCCAATATGGAGAAATGCTATTATCTCTGGGCCCCCGGCGCGCACAAGAGCTTCCGCTGGCTCAAGGCCCCCTGGAAATACGGCTTCCTGAATTCCGCCCATGAGATCGTGGAGCCCAAGGGGCCTGTCATGATGCGGATTCAGATCAGCCGGCTGGACCCCGCCGAATGGTATCCCTTCGGTGAGAGCCTGGAGCATCTGATCTGCGAGGGTATCTACAACAGCAAGGGAGAGCTGAACGACGCCACGATCCACATGTGGCAGGATGTGCCCGGCGGATGCGTCCATATCTGCACCACTATGGAAAATACCCGCATCAGCGAACTGCCGGACTGCATCAAGCGTTTGGTGGAAAAGCTGGAGCAGGTCGCGGCCCAGGGCGGCCCGGACGAAAAGCCTCCCGTTCCGCAGCCGGGTCCGGACGGAAAGGTCAACGGCCTGGTGGATCACAGCGGCTTTGAGTCCTCCCGGTGGCCGGAGTTTCTGCCCACGCTGTTCAAGCTTTGGGAGGGCCATCCCGATCCCACCCAGAATGTGCAGTGCAATCTGACCGTCAGGAAAAACGAGCAGGGAAGATTCGCCTATGTGGCGGAAAACCCGCCTGTGGCAGAGTAAGCATGGAATATACATACCGCTATGATTCTCCCATCGGCGGAATCACCCTGGCCAGCGACGGGACAGCCTTGAACGGCCTGTGGTTCGAAGGGCAGAAGTATTATGCGGCTACGCTGGAGGAAGCGCATGGGGAAAAAGACCTGATAATCTTCCGGCAGACAAGTCAGTGGCTGGACATCTATTTCGGCGGTACAGCGCCGGATTTTACACCGCCGCTTAACATGAAAACCACGGATTTCCGGAAAGCGGTATGGGAAATCCTGCTGACGATTCCCTACGGTTCGGTCACAACTTACGGGGAAATTGCAAAACGTTTGTCGGAGCAAGGTCCCAACGTATCCGCCCGGGCTGTGGGAGGCGCTGTGGGACACAACGCGATTTCCCTGATCATCCCCTGCCATCGGGTGGTTGGTGCCGACGGAAGTCTCGCGGGCTATGCGGGCGGACTTGAGAAAAAGCGATGGCTCCTGAATATGGAGGGCGCAGCCGTATGCGGCAATCAATATGGCAAAAGGAAAGCAGAGGAACGAAAATGGAGGAACAAAACGAGCTGTTCAAACGGCTGATGGACCGCTCCAACCGGCCCGGAAATCTGACGAAGGACATAGGCATGCAAGTCACCGAACTGACGGAAGGGAAGGCCGTTGGCAAAATCGAGTTTATCGAGACCAGCGTGAATCCCAGGAAAATCGTCCACGGCGGCGCGCTGTTCGGCGTCATGGATCAGCTGGGCGGCCTGGCCGCATGCACCACGGGATACGGTGTTGTCACGGTCAACGGCAGCATTGACTTTCTGCGGCCAACGGTTCCCCTGGAGCCCCTGACCTGCACCGCCACGATCCTGAAGCCGGGGCACAGATTCACCACCTGTGAAGCGGTGATCCAGAGCGACGCTACCGGCAAGCTGATTGCCAAGGGAAGCTTTACCTACTGTATGATGGAGCAATTGAAGGTCCTGGTGAAAAAGCTGGGGGATTGATTTTCGGCCGCATGGGAGGAAAAACAATGATCCTTGTGAGCGAATGCCTGACCGGCGTACCCTGTCGGATGGACGGGAAATCCAAGCTGATACCGGAAATCAAGAAGCTGGTGGACGAGGGAAAAGCTGTGGCTGTATGCCCCGAGGTCCTCGGCGGCCTTCCCACGCCCCGTGGTCCCAGTGAGATCCGCAACGGAAGAGTCGTCACGCAGAAGGGAGCGGATGTGACGGAGGCCTTTATCAATGGCGCGGAGAAAGCCTTCCGTATCTGCAAGGAGCACGGTTGCACGTGCGCCGTGCTGAAATCCAAAAGTCCCTCCTGCGGATTTGGACAGATCCATGACGGAACATTCGGAGGCGGCCTTGTGCCGGGGAACGGCGTTTTCACGCAGATGCTGCTGGACGCGGGGATTGAGGTCATGACGGAGCAGGACTTTGTATCAGGCTGAAAAAGAAGCACTGGCAGGGGATGGAAGAATCCTCTGCCCGTGTCTGTCAATATGCAGTTCTATAACTCCGCGGCAGGCTTTCTGCTCCGTCTCCGCTCCAGGGCGAAGCCGATGGCCGCGCCGCAGAGCCCGCCGATGATGTGAGCCATCTGGGAGACGTTGTCCTCCTGAAACAATCCGTTAACGATCTCTCCGCCGATGTAGAAAATCATCACCAGGATCAGGGTCAGGGGAATCCGTCCCTCCTCCATGCCGGACAGAGAGCTCATGACGATCATCATAAATACAATGCCGCTGGCGCCCATAATGGCGGAGCCGGGGAAAATGGCCATCTGGATCAGTCCGGAGATGACTGCCGTGATCAGAATGGCCCGGAGCAGGGAAACACTGCCGTATTTCTCCTCCAGCACAGGACCGATCACCAGGATCATCAGCATGTTGTTCATGTAGTGCTGATAGTTGGCGTGACCCAGCACATGGCCAATTAGCCGGATATAGGTAAGCGGATTCAGAAAGGACGCCCGATAGACGCTGAACAGCGCCATATTGCTGGCGCCGCCGGTGAGATAGCCCAGGATCAGCGCCACCAGGGATATGGCGGCAAAGGTCAGAACCACGGGGGAATTGTACTGAATCTTTTTCAGAAACCGCATGGGAACAGCCTCCTTGCGCTGTATTTCCTCCATTATACCGCAGCCTTTCCAAATTGCAACATCCTTCCCGCAGGAAATGCCTTGCATTTGGGGACGCAACAGGCTATAATCACTTCGAATCCTATCAATGCCTGTATGATCGAAAAGGGGAGAGACCGTGACTGCGCTGCATCTTGCTGCAAAAATCGTACTGTACATCGCCATCGGCTGCGTGGCAAGGCGGCTCAAGGTCATGCCCGACGGCTTTGACCGGATGCTGACGAAATTCGTCATGGCCATCCCGCTGCCCTGCATGATCATGAAATCCTTTCTGGGCTTTGACCTCAACCTGGATCTGCTGCTGACATTTCCCAGGATCATGGGCTTTTCCGTCCTTTCCATGGCCCTGGCCTTTTGCCTGGCCCATGTTGTCTATCTTCGGATGGGAAAAACCGGGATCGCCCGCTCGGCACGGTTTGCCCTCATGTTCACCAATTTCACCTTTTTCGGCTTTTCCGTGGTCAGTGAGCTCTACGGCTCCCAGGGGATGCTCTACTACGTAGTGTTCACCCTGCCCATCCGGATCATGTTCTACGGCGGCGCGGCTGTGCTGTTGGGAAACGGACAGAAGATGGGGAAGAAGGAACTGCTGAAAAAGTTCTTCTGCGAGCCAGTCATCGCCGTGCTTATCGGCTTTGTGCTGTACCTGACCCAGCTTCCGCTTCCGTCCCTTGTCACCGATGTGCTGGAGACCTTGGGAAATATGGCGTCTCCCCTGGGACTCATGCTGTGCGGGGCCATCATCGCCGACGCGGAGTGGAAGGGCGCGCTCAAATACCCCAGCGTGTTCGCGGTCTCCCTGGCAAGACTGCTTGTCATGCCGGCGTTTGCTCTGGGACTTTTCCTGCTTTTGGGGGTGGACCATGAGATCGTCCGCTCCATGCTGTTTTATTTCGCCATGCCGGTTGCGTCTTTTCTGCCCACCTTCTGCCTGCGGTATGATCCGGAGGAAGCGGAAGGCCGTCTGGCCGGAGGCTATATGGTGGTGGTATCCACACTGCTGTGCGTATTCACGGTCCCGCTTTGGGCGGTGCTTCTGGAACGGCTTTTGTAATTGACCAACGCTGTAAAAGCTGATATAATGGGAAAAACCCGGAGCAGTCCGGGCCTGGAGGTTTTTCGCCTATGAAGAAATGCCTGATCGTTGTGGATTATCAAAACGACTTTGTCTCCGGCTCCCTGGGTTTTCCGGAGGCGGCCACACTGGAGGACAGGATCGCCCATAAGATCCGAAGCTATCGGGACAGCGGAGACGAGGTCATGTTTACGTTTGATACCCACAATTCAACCTATCTCATGAGCCGGGAGGGCCGCCGTCTGCCCGTTCCCCACTGCATCGGCGGTACGGAGGGCCACAAGCTCTACGGCAAGGTGGGAGAGGCTGTGTCGGAGGATGACTGGTGCTTTATCACATATACCTTCGGCTCCGACGCCCTCTATGATTTCCTGAAGCAAAACCAATTTAGAAGCATTGAACTGGTGGGCGTGGTCACAAATATCTGCGTGATCTCCAACGCCGTGCTGGCCAGGACGGCCCAGCCGGAGACGGACGTCTTTGTGGACGCCTCCTGCTGCGCCTCCAACGACCCTTGTTTGGGGGAGAAGGCCCTGGATGTAATGGAAAGCCTGCACATTGATGTGACAGGCAGAAAGGACTGAATGATATGGACAAAAGAAACCTCTCGATGCTCTGTGATTTCTACGAGCTTACCATGGGCAACGGCTATTTCCTGACGGGCTTCAAGGACAAGATCGCCTACTTCGATGTGTTCTTCCGCAAGGTGCCGGACGATGGCGGCTTTGTCATTGCCGCCGGCCTGGAGCAGGTGGTGGAGTATATCCAGGGCCTCCATTTCGGTCCTGACGACATTGCGTATCTCAGAAGCAAGAATTGCTTTGACGAGAACTTCCTCGCCTATCTTGCGGATTTCCGTTTCTCCGGCGACATCTGGGCCATTCCCGAAGGCACGCCCGTGTTCCCGGGAGAGCCGATCCTGACGGTCCGGGCCAAGTCCATCGAGGCCCAGCTTATCGAGACCTATGTGCTTCTGGCCCTGAATCATCAGAGCATGATCGCCACCAAGGCCAACCGGATCGTCCGGGCTGCCCAGGGCAGAGCGGTGCTGGAGTTCGGTTCCCGCCGGGCCCAGGGCGCTGACGCGGCCATCATCGGCGCCAGAGCGGCCTATATCGGCGGATGCGCCGGCACGGCCTGCACCCTGACCGACAAAATGTACGGCGTTCCTGCCGGCGGCACCATGGCCCATGCCTGGGTCCAGATGTTCGACACGGAATACGAGGCCTTCAAGACCTACTGCGAGCTCTATCCCACCAACGCGACGCTCCTGGTGGACACCTACAATACCATTAAGAGCGGCGTTCCCAATGCCATCCGGGCCTTCAAGGAGGTCCTGCTTCCCAAGGGCATCACCAATTTTGCCATTCGGCTGGATTCCGGCGACATCTCTTACCTGTCCAAGCGGGCCAGAAAGATGCTGGACGACGCCGGCCTCACCACCTGCAAGATCACGGCCTCCAATGCCCTGGACGAGCACCTGATCCGGGATCTGATGATGCAGGGTGCTCAGATCGACACCTTCGGCGTGGGCGAGCGGCTGATCACCTCCAAGAGCGCGCCTGTGTTTGGCGGCGTCTATAAGCTGGCTGCCGTAGAGGATGAAAACGGCCAGATCATTCCCAAGATCAAGGTCAGCGAGAACACCGCCAAGATCACCAATCCCCACTTCAAGAAGGTCCTGCGCTATTATGACGAGGAGAGCGGAAAGGCTCTGGCGGATGAGATCTGCCTCTATGACGAGCCGAACCGGGAGGGCGCGCACACGATTTTCGACCCCGACGCCACCTGGAAGACCAAGACGCTGACGGATTATACAGTCCGGGAGCTGCAAACGCCCATCTTCAAAAAGGGCGAGCTGGTTTATGCGCTTCCCACGCTTCCCGAGATCAAGGCCTACTGCGCCGAGCAGCTGGACACGCTCTGGGACGAGGTCAAGCGGTTTGAGAATCCCCACAACTACTATGTGGACCTGTCCAAGCCGCTCTGGGACGTGAAGCAGCGGCTTCTGTCCGAGGCGAAGCAGCGTCAGAAGATCTGATAAAGGATATCAACACCCGGAAACGGAGCGCTCCGTTTCCGGGTGTTCTGTGTCTATCCCTGCGTCAAATACTGTTCGATGGATTTTCGCACCTCCAGGACCTCCTGGCGAAACACTCTGGCCGGAACGCGAAGGCAGCCGTGGCCGAGAATGATCACCTGCTCCATTCCGTCGGAGGTGGCGACCCGGACCCGGTGACGCTTGCCCAGCTCGTAGCTGAGCTTTTCGATATAGGCGTCAGCGGTCTGTGCCTCCCTGGTGTAGACCACGGACAGATCGCCGTATCGTTCCACGGAGCCCTTGTTTCCCTTGACCTTGTAAGCGTCAAACACAAGGATCACAGGGCTCTGCCGGAAGCTCTGGTAGTTCCGCATCATGTCCACGAGCTTGTCCCTGGCGGCAGACAGATCCTGTCCTGCAAGTTTACATAACTCATCCCAGGCGAAGATGATATTGTATCCGTCCACCAGTACGTATTCCGGCCCCGCAGGCACAGGCGACGCCTTATACGCCGTCCTTTCCGGTGCGGAACGGACGGTCCGCATGGTCTGGGGCGTGTCCCGGCGGATGGGGCCGTAGGTCCTCTCAAAGATCGCCTGAAGCTCCTTGTCCGTTGCCGCCATAGCCCGGTAGCGCCGGCCCAAAACCGCCATCTCGGATTCCGTCTCCCGAGGCGGCCGCAGAACGGCAGGCAGGTGGGCCTGGGACGGCACATCGTACCATTTGACGTTGTAGCCTGCGCCGTGTCCGCAGAACACGCTGTCCGGGGTATTCTCCAGATCCGCCTCCGGGTCGTACCCGGCTTCCTCCACGATGTCGGCCTGATTGGGACAGGGTTCATAACCCCGGAGGGAGAAGCTGATGCTTCCGAGACCGTGGGAATAGGCCGTCAGCTCCCGGGGATATTCCCGCAGGGCGGAAACGGGCGCGGAACCGGTCAGTACTACCGTCTCCCCGTCCTGCACAGGCGGCGTCATATCTCCGCCCATGCGCTGAAGATCGGTCATGGCCCGCCCCACGAATTCCTGGGGAAGCTCCAGCCGATAATCGTACCAGGGCTCCAGCAGAATGCTTTCCGCCGTCATAAGCCCCTGCCGGACCGCCCGATAGGTGGCCTGCCGGAAATCGCCGCCCTCGGTGTGCTTGAGGTGCGCCTTGCCGGCCACAAGGGTGATGCGCATATCGGTAATCGGCGCGCCGGTCAGGACCCCGAGGTGCTGTTTTTCAAGCAGGTGGGTCAGGATTAGCCGCTGCCAGTTGCGGTCCAGCTCGTTTTCCGAGCAGTCTGTCCCGAAAACCAGTCCGCTGCCCCGTTCTCCGGGCTCCAGCAGGAGACGCACCTCGGCGTAATGGCGCAGGGGCTCATAGTGTCCCACGCCCTCCACCATGTCTGCAATGGTCTCCCGATAGAGAATGCTGCCCTGGCTGAAGGAGACCTCCAGCCTGAATCGGTCCCGCAGCAGCGCCTGAAGGATCTCCAACTGGATGGGACCCATGATCTGGACCCGAATCTCCTGCTTTCCCTGGTGGAAGTCCACATGGAGCTGGGGGTCCTCCTCCTCAAGCTGACGGAAACAGGCCAGGGCTTTGGTCACATCGAAGCCCTCCGGCAAGACAACCTGATAGGTCAAAACAGGGGTGAGGGCTGGGGGCTCCGTCTGTGCGGCGTCGCCCAGTCCCATGCCGGGGCTGGTCCTGGTGAGTCCGGTCACGGCCACCACGTCTCCCGGCCTGGCTTCCTCCAATGCCTTGTACTTGGCCCCGGAGTATACCCGGAGCTGGGTGATTTTTTCCTCCCAGCCGGCGCCGACGACCGTCTGTCTGTTTTTCAGTACGCCGCCCAGTATTTTCAGATGCGTTTCTCTCGCGCCCTGGGCGTCCCGGGCGATCTTGTACACCCGGGCGGAAAACGCTTCTTTGTCTCCACAGAAGGGCGCATATCTAGAAAGCCCCTCCAAAAACGGATCCACGCCCTCCAGCTTCAGAGCCGCACCAAACCAGACCGGGAACACGTTTCCCCGGGCGACGGCGCGAACAACGGAGGCTTCCGACACAATTCCCGTCTCCAGCCATTCCTCCAGCATGGATTCCTCGCACAGGGCAAGGTTTTCCGTGTCCTCCGGAGCAAGCGTCACGATCTGGGCGCTCAGATCCCGCCGCAGAGCGGATAAAATCTGCTCCCGGTCCGCGCCGGGCTGATCCATTTTGCTCACAAACAGAAAGGTGGGGATCTTCTTTTCCCGCAGCAGCTTCCAGAGTGTTCTGGTGTGGCTCTGGACCCCGGCGCTGCCGCCGATCACCAGCACGGCGCAGTCCAGAATGGAGAGCGTCCGTTCCATCTCCGAGGAGAGATCCGCGTGCCCGGGCGTGTCCAGGATCGTGAACTGAACGCCGTCCTTCACAATGACCGCCTGCTTGGAGAAGATGGTGATGCCTCTCTGGCGTTCCAGGGTAAAGGTGTCCAGAAAGGCGTCGCCCTTGTCCACCCGTCCCAGGCTCCGAAGGCTGCCGGCGGAATAGAGCAGGGCTTCCGCCAGGGTGGTCTTTCCGGCGTCCACATGGGCGAGAAGACCGACGCAGCACCGTCTTTTTATGGTTTCGTCCGCCATGATCCGCCCTCCTTCAAGCCTC
>CAJOHR010000050.1 GCA_905234425.1 uncultured Oscillospiraceae bacterium
ATAGGCCTCCTCGCCTTCCTCGCGGCGGATCTTCTCCTCGGCGGAGATATACTCGCGGCCCTCAGCCTTGGCAGCGGCCTTCTGGTCGGCCACGATGGCGAGATGGTCGATCTTGGAGAACTTCTCCACGCCCATCAGCAGGAAGAGCAGGAAAATGCCCAGGTAGCACAGGGTCTCGCCGCCGATGAACACCCAGGGCATAGCCGCGCGCAGGACCTCGTTGGTCTGCAGGGTGGAGACGTCGTAGTTGGTGGCGGAGAGCACCATGTTCAAAACGCCGGTGGTGAGACCGGTCATGCCCGCGATGATGGCGCCGTACACCGTCATGGAGAAGCCGTCGGTCCGCTTGCCGTTCACGGCCTCCTGGTGGTCAAAGATATCCGCCAGCAGAGCCAGGGACAGGTACATGGCCGGGGTGGAGCCCAGGGCCTTGATGACAAAGGAAATGGTGACGACGATGAAGCTGTCCGGGGCGAACATGCCGATCACGCCGCCCACGACGGCCACAACAGCGCCAACCAGAATGGCCTTGGACTTGCTGCCCAGGGCGTTTGCCAGGGGCAGGGCGATCACCATGCCGACGGCCGTGGGGATGGCGCCGATGATGGCCAGGGTTCCCTGGAGCTGACCGCCGTAGGCCACGGTGTAGTTGCCCATGGCGTCGGGGAACATGGCCGTGCAGAAGTAGTTCTGGCTCACGTTCTTGATCATGCCGCCGAACTGGTACAGGAAGAAGAACAGCATCATGATGATCCAGTACTTGTCCTTGGAGCAGATCTTCCACTGTTCCCTGGTGGAGAGGGTGGGCTTTGCCTCGGTTTCCTGGCCCATGGTCTCCTCGGTGACGCGCTCGCGGGTGAAGAAGTACTCGATCAGCACGCCGATGGCGGTGATGATGAGCAGAGCGATCACAAAAATCTTCCAGTGGGCGTAGGAGGCGGCGGAGTCGTAGATGGCGGCGCCGCTCTCGTCCACATAGTAGAGGATCTTGCCTGCGTCGTTGGTCACGGCGGTGCCCTTGCCGCTCATGTCATAGACGAAGAGCAGGTTCAGGAAGAAGGGCAGGAACATGGAGCTGATGCCCATGGCAGCCAGCATGGTGGCGTTGGAAATGGTGGCCAGCAGGCCCCGGTCCTTGGAATTGCGGGTGGAGAGAGAGACCAGGCCGGCGTGGGGGGTGTAATACATGGGGTAAGCGAAGGCGAACCACAGGTTATAGCCGATGGCGATGCAGATCAGGGCGCCCACGTGCCAGCTGTCACTGTTCGTATTGTAGGGAGAGAACACGAACAGGAACAGCAGCGCCAGCAGGCTGATGGGCAGGGACAGGAGCAGCAGCGGCCGGGCCTTGCCGTTTTTGGACTTGCTGTTGTCCATGAGCTTGCCCACCAGGATGTTGCCGATCACCACAAAGATGACGGACACCACCGGCAGCCAGGTAAAGAAGGCGCTGGCCCAAGAGTTGATGTGCAGCACATCGGACATGTACTTGTTGAAGTAGTTGGACAGCACAGAGTTGGCCAGCAGCGCCAGCGTGGGTCCGACCAGATAGCCGATGGCGCCTTCGGGAATTAGGGTCACGTTGTTTTTCCTGATCAGGCTGGGCGGCAGCTTGTCAAAAAATCCGACTATTATCGTTTCATTTTTTCCCATGTCGATGCTCCTTTTTTCTATTTGTATCGTTATATGCTTTCTTCCACATGATAAACGCCGTCCGCCAGCCGGATGTGCAGCTGCTTTTCCCCCATGGGAAAGCCGCAGTCCAGTTCTTGGAAGAAGCGGGTCTGGGGCTGCAGCTCATATTCCATTCCTCCCGGGCAGGCAGAACGCAGGCCCACATAATAGCGGGAGAGCAGATAGATGGGGCTGGCCGCCCAGGCGTGGCAGAGGGATTTTCCGTAGGGGTCGCCGTACATCTCATACTGCTGCTCCAGAGGCTTTTCCGGGTCGAACTCCTCCCAGAAGGTCACCGCCCCCAGCTTCAGCATCCCGCCCCAGTATTCCTTGATCTCCCGCAGCACCTCGTCGAGACAGCCCAGGCGGCACAGCGCCTCCAGCTCAAAGAAGCGGAAATAGGGCGTGGTGATGGCCGGGATTGCGTCGTTGAAGAGAACGCTCTTGGCCAGCCGGCATTTGCGCTCTTCATCCGCAATGTCAAAGAGGATGGCAAAGATGTTGGCGTGGCGGGTCACGTGGCGCTTGCCGGAGGTAAAAGAGTCGATATAGGCCGCTTTTTCCGCATCCCAGTAGCAGGCCTCGATCTGTTCCAGCAGCGCAGCCCGCTCCCGCTCATACAGCTCCCCTTTTCCCGCAGGGGCCAGGCTTGCCATTACGCGGTAAGCCTCCGCCAGGAGCATCTGCTCGGCGCAGAGGGGGCCGTCCCGGTCGAAGTCCGCCCAGTCGATGAAGACCCAGTCCCGCTTCCTTCCCACAACAAAGCCGTGCTCTTCCCGTTGGGACAGGATCAGGGCCATCAGGCTCTCCATTTTCGGCCACAGGGAATCCACGAAATCCCGGTCGCCGTAGCTCTCGAAATAGACCTCCACGCTCAGGATCCAGAGCAGGGAATAGTCCAGGATCGTGTTCACATGGGTGGTGGTGGGTTCCGTGCCGCGCAGGGCGAGCAGTGTGCGCTTTTCGATCTCCCGGTCGCCGGTGAGATAGCGGTTCACCAGCATGCTCTGATAGGCATCCCCGCCCCAGATCCACTTGTCCCGCTTGATCCCGTCCAGGAAGAAGGCCCCGGAGCAGAGCATGAAGGTGTGGGCGGCCACGGCAAAGATGCGGTCAAGCTCCTCGTCGTCCGAGCGGAAGCCGGCCTTCACCGGAATGTCGATGTATTGGTGGACAGCCGCGGCGGAGCAGTCCTCCAGCGCAAGGCCGGGCACATAGGCGTAGCGCAGGGCCTGGCGGGGGCAGCGGCCGGTGGCCGGATCCGGGCGGCAGTGGAAATAGCAGTTTTGGGTGTCCAGGGCCTCGGCTCTGCTCTCGCCCAGGAACACCAGGGGCGGCTCGCCCTGCCATGTGAGCTCCAGCGCGGCGGTGAGCTCCGTTTCAAAGGTGAAGAGCGTGCCCCCGTTGACGCTTTCCACCGACACCGGCTCATAGCGCTTCTCGCTGTAGACCCAGTCCGAGGGATCACGCGCCGGATCGGTGAAATAGCGGTTATGGGCGGCGGGCAGCGGATCGGCGTCAAAGTCGTCGGCCAGCCAGCCCTCGTCCGAGCAGATCAGGTCCCCTTCCACATAGACGGAGGGCACGCAGCCGATGCAGGCGATGTGCACCGAGATGCGCGTCTCCCCCGCCGGGCAGCGGATGGGCGCTCCCAGGGGGTGCTTTTCCTCGTTTACCTGCACATAGCCCCTGGCGCCGGTGACGCCGTAGACGGTGAAGCTCGTCTCCCGCGCCAGAGGATAGTTCCGGCGGAAGGCCACCCGGCTGCGAAAGGGCGCGCTCTTCCAGAAGGCGGGCCACTGGCAGCCCCGTTCCACCCGGGAGAAATTCTGCTTCATAGCGTGGTAGAGTTCAAAGTCCCCCGGGTACCACAGCCAATAGATTTCGTTCATGTTTTGATCCTCTTATGTGCATCCAGCTCCACCGGAGGGCCGGACCTCCGAGGGAGATGACCTCTTTATCGACAGGGCAGCTCCACCGTTGCGGTGCGCTCTCCGTCGGTGACGGTGACGTGCAGCGTCCCGGCTTGCCCGGCCTGCACCACGGTCTGCGCCTCGCCGAAGTAGGTCGGAACCTCGCTCTGGGCGTAGTTTCCTTCAAAATAGACGCTGGCGTTGGCCGTGCCCATGACCGTGCCGTTTTCGGCGCTGACACGGATGCGGTGACGCTCCAGGGGCTTGACCTCCCCGTTTTCATCGGTGTAGCGCATGCGGAAATAGACCATCTCGCCAGGGCGGCAGCTTGCGCTTTCCGGCTCGAGACGCAGTTCGGTCTTTTTCCCCGCTGTCAGCAGTGCGTCGCGGCCGATCTCCTTCCCGGCGGCATCAAAGGAGATGGCCAGGAGCTCGCCGGGCTGATAGCTCACGCGGAAAATGGCCCGCGCTTTTCTTGGCTTTTTCTGGCCCACGCACCGCCCGTTGATATAGAGCTTCACGAAGGCTGCCCGGGCATAGACCTCCACGGTGGCGTTCTTCCCCTCGCAGCCTTGCCAGCTCCAGCTGCGCTGAGCGCGGCTCATGGTCCAGTCGGTCATATTCAGCTTTTTGGCCTGGTTGACCGGGAAGACGGCCAGCTTCGGCCCCTTCTCCAGTTCAAAGCAGACGCGGGTGTAGTCCGCCTCCGGCGTGAGCTTGCCGGTCACATCCACGCGCCCGGGGCCGCCGCGGATGCAGTCCTGGACCCGGTCGGTCTTGTATTCGTCAAATTCGGGGCCGTTGTCCCCCGCGCCGCACTCGCCGATATAGTCCCAGGCGATCCACACGAAGTCGCCCACCAGCTGGGGGGTGTCCCTGGCGATCTCCCAGAAGTCATAGGCGTCGCCGATCAGGGTCTCGGAGCCCAGGATCAGACGCTTGGGGTACTTCCTCGCGTCCTTGCGATAGCGCCAGTTGCCGTAGTTGTAGCCCGCGATATCCATAGCGGCGAAGGCGTCGCGGGTCTTCCAGTCGCAGGGCGGCAGGGTCGCGCCCAGCTTCATGAAGTCGCAGCCCACGGCGGCGGCCAGCATGTTGTAGAATTCGGAGCCCACGGCCTTTTTCTTGGGCTTCTTTTCCGCGGCGCTCTCGGCGGCCTTCTTCGCGGCCTCTGCCTGCTGCTTTGCCTTTTCATCGCTGTAGACGCCCATGCCCATGGAGGAGAGGAAGTTGAAGAAGATGTTGATGCCGCAGGTCACCGGACGGCTGTCGTCCAGGCTGTGCAGATACGCGGTGTACTCCTTCTGCAGGGCGATGCCCTTTTCCTGGGCGGTCTCGGCCACCTCGTTGCCGGTGGAGTATAGGATCACGCAGGGGTGGTTATAGTCCTTGTCCACCATGTCCTTCAGATCCCGCTTCCACCAGTCGGTGACGTAAGTCGCGTAGTCATGCTGGGTCTTGTGCATATACCAGCAGTCCACATACTCGTCCATCATCAGCATGCCCAGCTTGTCGCAGGCGTCCAGCAGATACTTGGAGCAGGGGTTGTGGGCCGAGCGCACGGCGTTGTAGCCCGCCTCCTTCAGGATGCGGATGCGCCGCTCCTCCGCCTCGGGGTAGCTTGCTGCGCCCAGCAGCCCGTTGTCGTGGTGGATGCAGGCGCCGCGGATGACGCAGCGCTCCCCGTTCACGGCCACGCCCTTTTCCGGCGTCCAGCTCAGGGTCCGAATGCCAAAGGGCTCCTCTGCCACGTCATTTCCGAAGTGCACGCGGCAGGTGTAAAGATGCGGCGTATCCACGTTCCAGAGCTTTGCATCGGGGATCTCCAGCGTAAGGTCGCCGCTGCCGCTTGCCTTTGCCACGACCATCTCGCCGTCCAGGATCTCCACGCACACCTCGCCCGGAACGGAGGTCTGCACATCGACACGGATTTTCGCAGGGCGTATGTCCAGCGTCCGAATCTTCACGCCGTTTACCGGGATGTGCTTCTCTTCCCCGGCCCAGAGCCAGACCGGGCGATAGATCCCGGTTCCGGAATACCAGCGGGAATTGGGCTGGTCGGCGTTGCGGGCGATCACCCGCAGCTCGTTCTCGCCCTCCCGCAGGAAAGGCGATAGCTCCACGTAGAAGTTGGTGTAGCCATAGGGCCGGAAGGCGGCCTTTTCCCCGTTGATCCAAACCTCGGCATTGTGATAGACGCCCTCAAACTCCAGGCTCAGCTTCTTGCCTTTCAGCGCCTCGGGCAGGGCAAAGAACTTGCGGTACTCATAGTCTCCGCCCTCAAAAAAACCGATGTTGCCTTCACCCAGGCTGGTGGGAACTCTCTCTTCCGTGCGCATGGCGTCGTGGGGGATCGCCACCGGGATCTCTTCTCCTCCCCGGCTGAGCGGGCGGCATGTCCAGCCGCTGTTAAAATCCAGTCGCTGCATGGGCAACATCCTTTCTCTTTTTTTCAGAAACATATACCTTTCCATTAATTTCTTACCATAACTCGGGGGATAAGAAAAGAAGCCTGCCGTGAAAAGCGCAAAAAAGAGCGCAAACGGTTTTTCCTGTGAATTGTATTCCGTTTCCGTTTCGTTTATAGTAAGAGTATAAGAAAAGAGGGAGTATGCTTATGGCACTCATTTCGATCATAGAAGACTTTCATCCTCTGGCAAACGAAAAGCTGCTCTCCCGGGCCGAGCAGCTCAAGCCCACGCTGCGGCATTCGATCCGCGAGCCTATCGGCTGCTTTCAGCTGAAGGAGCGCTACAGCCCGGAAAAGCAGGAGATCGTTCTCCGTCAGCTGCCCCATCTCAGCATGGGCAAGGGGGAAAACCTGTGTCTCGATTTTGGCGAGCACCTGGTGGGCTACCTGACTCTGGAGCTCAGCTACACGGGCAGCCATCCGGATGCGCCAGCCTTTTTGAAGCTGAAATTCTCCGAAACTCTGCAGGAGCTCAGCGAGAATTCCCAGGACTATGACGGCTGGCTCTCCCGCAGCTGGATCCAGGAGGAGTATGTGCATGTGGACCTGCTGCCCACCCGTCTGGTCCTCCCCCGCCGCTATGCCTTCCGCTATCTGAAGATCACCATGATGGACACCTCCCCCAAGTATAAGCTCATTGTCCGTCAGGCCGAATGCCGCACCGAGAGCTCTGCCGACTGGACCGCCGTCACGCCCCTGTACAGCGGGGACGAGCAGCTGGACCGCATCCGCGAGGTCAGCCTCAAGACCCTGGCCAACTGCATGCAGGAGGAATTTGAAGACGGCCCCAAGCGGGACCGTCGCCTCTGGGTGGGAGATCTGCGGCTCATGGCCCTCACCAACGCCCTCTCCTTCCGGAACTTCGACCTGGTCAAGCGCTGCCTCTATCTCTTCGGCGGCAGCCGCTTCCCTGACGGCCGGGTCAGCGCCAATGTGTTCACCCGCCCCGCCGTGGAGGCGGACGACACCTTCCTCTTCGACTATGCCCTGCTCTTCACCGTCACATTGGAGGAGTATCTGCAGGATGCCAATGACACGGAGGCTCTGGACGATCTCTATGACATCGCCATGCAGCAGATCGAATATGCCCTGCGACAGCTGGACGAGAGCGGCGTTGTGAATGAGGCCGCCGTGAAGGACTGCTTCATCGACTGGTGCGACGAGCTGGATAAGACCGCCTGCGCCACGGCGGTGCTGCTCTACGCTCTGCGCTATGCCCGGCGTCTGGCCCGGCGGCGGAACGACTGGTCCCAGGCCAATTTCCTGCTGCAGCAGCACGACGCGCTGCGCGAGGCGGCCATGCGCCGCTTCTGGAGCGAGGAGCAGCAGTGCTTTGTCTCCAACGGCCAGATCTCCGCCGCCTCCCAGGTCTGGATGGTGCTGGCCGACGTCTGCTCTCCCGAACAGGCCAAGGCCGCCATGGGTAAAACCCTCTCCCTGTCAGAGGGTCCCCGCATGTCCACCCCCTATATGCACCACTACTATGTGATGGCGCTGCTGCGGGTCGGCCTGCGCAGGGAGGTCGAGGCCCATCTGCGATATTACTGGGGCGGCATGCTGGACGCCGGGGCTGACACCTTCTGGGAATGCTGGGACCCCGAGCACCCGGAGCGCTCCCCCTACGGCGGCAGCGTGGTCAACAGCTACTGCCACGCCTGGAGCTGCACCCCCGCCTATATCATTGAAAAGTATTTGTTGAAAGAAACTGAATACAACGTACAAGGAGGAATCCGCCCATGAAAACCAAGCAGGCCTTCAACCCCTACCTGCCCAGCTGGGAATACGTGCCCGACGCCGAGCCCCATATCGTCAACGGCCGGGTCTACGTCTACGGCTCCCACGATCTCTTCAACGGCATCAACTTCTGCCTGGGCGACTATGTGTGCTGGTCCGCCCCGGTGGACGATCTGGGCAACTGGACCTATCACGGCTGCATCTTCAAGCGGGAGCAGGACCCCGCCGCCCCCAAGCTCCGGGTCACCAACGGTCTGGCCGCGCCGGACATGGTGGTGGGCGACGACGGCCGCTATTACCTCTATTATTTCATGGGCGGCACCAAAATGATCTCCGTAGCCGTCTGTGACGAGCCCGCCGGCAAGTACGAGTTCTATGGCTATGTGAAATACCCCGACGGCACCCCCATCGGCAAGCGGGGCGAGCCCTTCCAGTTCGACCCGGGCTGCCTGAAGGACGACGACGGCCGCCTCTATCTCTACACCGGCTTTGCCTTCGGCGGCAACCCCATCCTGCTGGACGGCTCCCAGCCCACCAAAAAAGGCCCCATGGTCTTTGAGATCGACACCAAGGATATGCTCACCGTCATCTCCGGCGACGAGCTGCGCTATATCGGCGTTCTCACCGGCGAGGAGGCCAAGGGCACGCCTTACGAGGAGCAGCCCTTCGGCGAGGCCAGCTCCATGCGCAAGTTTGGCGGCAAGTACTACTTCATTTACTCTTCCCTCAACAGCCACAATCTCTGCTATGCTGTCTCCGACTATCCCGACCATGGCTTTGCGTATGGCGGCGTCCTGGTCTCCTGCGGCGATATCGGTCTCGACGGCGTGCCCGATGTGAAGCACGCCCGCATGTGCACCGGCAACACCCACGGCTCTCTCATCGAGATCGAGGGGCACTACTACATTTTCTATCACCGCCACTCCAACCGCAAGCAGTCCTCCCGCCAGGCCTGCGCCGAGGAGATCCGCTTTGAGGACGGCAAGTTCTACCAGGCGGAGATGACCTCCTGCGGCCTCAATAACGCCCCGCTCGCCGGCAAGGGTCACTACCCCGCCTATATCGCCTGCAACGTCTACGGCAAGAACGGCACCTGCTTTATGTC
Organism: uncultured Oscillospiraceae bacterium; assembly: GCA_905234425.1. Lineage (GTDB taxonomy): Bacteria > Bacillota > Clostridia > Oscillospirales > Oscillospiraceae > HGM13006. The sequence goes on from CAJOHR010000050.1 coordinate 8,897, forward strand.
CATGCTCAAGTACCGCAAGGGCTCCAATCCCTTCCTCACCCAGAAGGGCGGCGACCGGGAGGAGGGCCCGGACCAGTATGTGTCCAACTTCTGCACCGACTGCACCGTGGGCTTCAAGTACTTTGACCTCCGGGAGACCAAAACCCTCACCGTGAATCTCCAGGGCTACGGCAAGGGCTGCGCCGTCACCGTGCGCACCCGGGAGCATGGCGAGCCCATTCTCCGCATCCCGGTGGACACCTGCACCTCCGGCCAGAGCTTTACCGGCACCCTGCCCCAGGGTCTGGGGGAAAAGGAAGCGCTCTACTTCTCCGTGGAAGGGCAGGGCGGAACCTTCGATTTTCTCTCCTTCGACCTGGCCTGAGCGCATCCCTCGCGGCAGGAAAGACCACCCGCATAGCGAGTGGCTCCTTGCTGCCCATGTTTGCTGTTGTCCGGGCGGAACAACTCTCCTCGAAGCATCTGTCCCGCTCCGGTATCAAAAAAGCAAGGATTTGCACGGCAGAGCAGCCTCGGCCGCTCTGCTTTGCAAACCCTTGCTTTTTTTGCGGTTTTACCTCCGATTCCAGTCCTCGAAGCGCTCATAGATTGCCAGCAGTCGGGAGTCGAGGAAATCCTTCGCCCTGGTCTTCAGCTCCTCGGGGACCCCGAAACAGGCTTCCGCGATGCCGCCGGCGATGGCCGCGATGGTATCGCTGTCGCCGCCCACCGAGATGCAGTTGCGGATCACGTCCTCGTAGCTCTCCTCCTCCAGGAAGCAGACCAAAGCCTGGGGCAGAGACACCTGGCAGATCTCCTTTCCGTGGCCCTGCCCGCGCCGCCGATGCTCCTCCACCGAAAGGGAGAGGTCGTAGTATTTCTCCATTTCCCGGCGGATCTCCTCCTTGGAAGCCCCCTGTCGTGCCAGCACGATGGCCACCGCCGTGGCCTCCGCGCCCTTCATGCCCTCCGGGTGGTCGTGAGACACCCGGGTCACTGCGGCGGAAAGGCGCTTCGCCTCCTCCACACTCCGGGCATCAAAGCCCACCGGGCTCACCCGCATGGCCGAGCCGTTGCCGAAACTTCCGTAAGGCCGGGGATCGCGGGAGAACATCCAGTCGTAAAACCTTGCCCCGTATCCGCAGTTCGGAAACTGCCGTCCGATCCACTGCATGGCCTCCACCGTTCTCTCCGAAAGGTCCGCGTAATCCGCCCGGCTGTCCATCAGCGCCTGGGCCACCGCGCAGGTCATCACCGTGTCGTCGGTGAAGCAGCAGTCCGCCGTCAGCAGCCGGAACTCCTTGCTCAGGTGGTTGTGAAACTCAAATCGGGAACCGATGATGTCCCCCAAAATCGCACCGATCATAGTGTTTTCTCCTTTCCTCGGTTTACGGTCCCAGCATAACACGGTGCCTTGCCCAGAAGGTCGCCCCGGGGGCGACATTTTTATCGCCCTCGATCCTGTTTTATCCGGGTCATAGCCGCCAGATCCGCCGCAATGGCCAGGGCGAAGCGGGTCACGCACACAAGGCCCACCAGGGAAAAGGCCACCGTGATCCAGGAAATGGGCTCCTGGAACACCAGGATCGCCGCCCAGACCCAGGCGCCGATGGCGAGGGCGCTGCCGATCACGGGCAGCCAGGCCGTGCAGAGCTCGATCACCAGGAAGGCCAGTCCGGACAGATACCAGGGCAGGGGCAGAAACCAAAGCGGGACCAGGATCCCGATGAGA
>CAJOHR010000051.1:0-12898 GCA_905234425.1 uncultured Oscillospiraceae bacterium
AGGCGTGGGCGTGGGCTCCTCCGAGGGCTCCGGGGTGGGCGTGGGAGAGGGCGACGGAGACGGGGACGGACTGGGGGAAGGGCTGGGAGAGGGAGAGGGCTCCGCGGGGCCAAGGGAAACCTTGATGCTCACGGTGGTGCCCTCGGGGACCTCCGTATCCTTGGGGATGCTCTGGTAGAACACCAGGCCCTTTGTCTCCTCGTTCTCCGCCTCCGTGACCTTGGCCACGAGGCCGGCGCGCTCCAGCAGACTCACCGCGTCCTCCTGCTCCAGGCCGATGACGCTGGGCACGGTGGTGGTCACGGTGTCCACCCCCTGGGAGATGGTGATGCGGACGCTGTCCCCGGAGCTCAGGACGGACCCGGCGGCGGGGCTGGTGGAGAGCACTCTGCCCTTTTCCATGGTCTCGGATTCCTCAAAATCATAGCTGATGTTCAGGCTCAGGCCCAGGGCGTCCAGGGCGGACTGGGCCTCCTGCTGGGTCTTTCCGCCCAGGCTTGGCATGGACAGGGTCTGGGCGCCCTTGGAGACGGAAAGCCGGATGGTGGTGCCGGAGACCACCTTTTTGCCGCTGGCCACGCTCTGGTCGCAAATCTGGCCCTCGGGGTAGTTCTCGGAGAACACGTGCTCTCCCTCCACCAGGTTGAAGTCGGGATAGAGGTCGCTGTCCAGCACCGCGTCCAGGTCCCGGCCCAGGAAGCTGGGGACCTCGATGGTGCCGCTGCGGCTGCCGCCGAAGATGGAGCGCATGAGGACCACGGCCAGGACGACGGCCACCACCAGAAGCACGGAGACGATGATGATGGGGGCCTTGCTGCGGCCGGATTCCTCCTCGTCCTCGTAGTAATCGGGCTCGTAGCGGCTGTTCTGCCGGCGGCCTCCCGCCTGCTGGACGGACCGCTCCGCCATGCTGCGGGCCTTCTGCCGGGCCGCCTGCTGCTGCCCCTGGGAGGGACGGCGGTTCTCCCCGTTTCCCTGCTGGACCGCGCCCACCGCCGCCTGCTGCCGCTGGGGCTGAGGCTGGGGCTGCCGCTGGGTCTGGGCGGGCTGGGCGGTCTGGACATTCTGCCGGGGGTCCACATAGGCCGTGGAGCCGCCGGGACCGGCGTTGAACCGGAACACCACCTGGGGATTCTTCCGCAGGGCCTCCAGGTCCTCGATCATGGCCGTGGCGGACACGTACCGGGCCGACAGGTCCGAGCACATGGCGTGGAGGGTGATCTGCTGAAGCCCCAGGGGGATGGATGGATTGAGCTGCCGGGGAGGCTTGGGGGTGGAGTTGATGTGCTGGATGGCGATGGCCACCGGGGATTCCCCGTCGTAGGGGGGCTTTCCCGTGAGCATCTCATACATGACAACGCCCAGGGAGTAGAGGTCGGATCTTGCGTCCACCTGGGCGCCCTTGGCCTGCTCCGGGGAGATATAGTGCACCGAGCCCAGGGCCTCCCGGGTCAGGGTGTTCTGGGAGGAATTGAGCCGGGCGATGCCGAAGTCGGCCACCTTCACGCTGCCGTCCTTCAGGATCATGATGTTGTGGGGCTTGATGTCCCGATGGACCACGCCCTTGGAGTGGGCGTGCTCCAAAGCCTTGGCGATCTGGGTGCCGAAGTGCAGGGCCTCCCGCCAGCTCAGGGCCCCCCGCTGCTGCATATACTGCTTCAGGGTCAGGCCGTCGATGAGCTCCATGACGATATAGTCCGTGTCCCCGGTGTGGTTCACGTCGTAGACCGCCACGATATTCGGATGGGAGAGCATGGCGACCGCCTGGCTCTCGGCGTGGAATCTCCTGCGGAAATCCTCGTCCCGGTTCAGCTCCTCCTTGAGGATCTTCACCGCCACATAGCGGCCCAGCCGGTGATCCATGGCGCGATAGACCACGGCCATTCCGCCCCGGCCGATCTCCTCCAGGATCTCATAGCGGCTGTCCAGCAGCCGACCGATATACTTATCCATTCCCAACGCTCCCTAAGGATGATTGAAATTTTGTGCGGCGAAAGCGGTCAATACCGCAGCAGTACTGCCGTCACGTTGTCCGGCGCGCCGCGGCGTCTTGCGATGTCGATGAGCTTACGGCAGGCGGAGCCGTCGGAGCCGCCGTGGGAGACCTCGTAGAGGAGCTCCGGCTTCGTGACCATATTGGACAGGCCGTCGGAGCAGAGCAGGAGGTATTCCCCCTTGTCCAGCCGCAGGTGGAAGCAGTCGCACTCCACCCCGGGCTCCGTGCCCACGGCCCGGGTGATCAGGTTCCGGTTGGGGTGGCTCCTGGCCTCCTCCTCGGTGATCTGGCCCCGGGAGACCATGAGCCCCACCACGGAGTGGTCCTCCGTGATCTGGGAAATCTCGTCCTGGGATATGTAGTAGCACCGGCTGTCCCCCACGTTGACGATATAGGCGTCGCTGCCCTGGAGGAACACGGAGACGAGCGTCGTCCCCATGCCGGCAAAGTCCGGGCTGACCTGGGACTGCTCATAGACGGCCCGGTTGGCGCTTTTCGCCGCTGCCACCAGCATGCGGACGATCTCCGGCTGGTCCATTTTGGGATGGGCCGAATGCTCCACATCCTGCATGAAAACCTCCGTGGCCAGCCTGGAGGCCACGTCGCCGGAGCGGCTTCCGCCCATGCCGTCGCATACCACCGCCAGAAGCTGCCGTCCGGGCAGCTCCTGTTTCCCGAAATAGTCCTGATTCTGTTTTCGGACCATGCCCCGGTCCGTGGCGCCCCATACTTCCATATTGGGTCCTCCATCTATGCCGGTTTTGATGCCCTCACCGGCGCTCCAGGATCTGTTTTCTTCTGAGCTGGCCGCAGGAGGCGTCGATGTCGCCGCCCAGGCTTCTGCGCACCGTGGCGGGGATCCCCGCCCGCTCCAGAGTCTCCCGGAACCGGCGCACGTGCTCCTTTGTGGAGGGCTTTAACGGGCTCTCCTCCACGTTGTTCAGGGGGATCAGATTCACATGGGCCCCCATGCCCCGGAGCTTTTCGCACAAAAGCTCCGCGTGACGGGGCGTGTCGTTCACCCCGTCGATCATGGCGTATTCATAGGAGATCCGCCGGCCTGTCTCCGCATCGTAGCGGCGGCAGGTCTCCAGCAGCTTATCCACGCCGCAGGACCGGTTCACCGGCATGATCCCGTTTCTCGTCTCGTCGTCCGGCGCGTGGAGCGACACAGACAGAGTTAATTGTAAATGAAGAGAGGCCAGTTTGTCAATTCTTTCTGTCAATCCGCAGGTGGAAAGGGAGATGTGCCGCATGGAGAGGTTCAGGCCGTCCGGGTGATTCACCAGCTCCAGAAACCGGGTCACCGCGTCGAAGTTGTCCAGAGGCTCCCCGATGCCCATCATCACCACCCGGGAGACGGGCAGGCCGCTGTCAAGGCCCGTAAAGAGCACCTGGTCCAGGATCTCCCCCGCCGTCAGCCGCCGGACGAGGCCCCCCAGGGTGGAGGCGCAGAAGGCGCAGCCCATGGCGCAGCCCACCTCCGAGGAGACGCAGACCGTGTTGCCGTATTTGTAGCGCATGAGCACGGTCTCCACGCAGTTCCCGTCCCGGAGCCGCCAGAGGTATTTGATCGTGCCGTCCCTTGCGCTGACCTGCTTCCGCTCCACCGTGGGGACGGAGATGTAAAATGCTTCGTCCAGCCGGGCCCGGAGGGACCTGGAGAGGTTCGTCATGTCCTCAAAGGTTTTCGCGCCCCGATGGAGCCAGGTAAAGACCTGCCTGGCCCGGTATTTGGGCTCTCCCAGGGCTTTCATGGCCTCCTCCAGCTCCGGAAGGTTCATGGATTTAATATCCTGCTTCATGGGGCGATCCCCTCCTTTCGCATACGGCAGAGGAAAAAGCCGTCGCAGTCGTTGACCCCCTGGTAGAGGGTGATCATGCCCGGGGCCTGTTCGGAAAGGGGCCCGGGCAGGGAAAGGGCTTCCGGCCGGAATTCCGGACGGGACGCCAGAAACGCCCGGACCACGTCCTCGTTCTCCCGGCGGAGGATGGTGCAGGTGCTGTAAAGGAGCTGTCCCCCGGGCTTCACATACGCCCCGGCCTGAGACAGGATACGCGCCTGGAGCGCCGGCAATGCCTCCATGCTTTCCAGGGATTTGTACCGGATGTCCGGCTTTTTCCGAATAACCCCCAGGCCGGAGCAGGGCACGTCGGCAATGACCGCGTCAAAGCAGCGGGTCCATTCCGGTCGCGGGGCGGCGGCGTCGTTTTGGAGGGCGGTGACGACGGTGACGCCCAGGCGCTTTGCCGCGGCCTCGATCCGGGGAAGTTTCTTTTCGTGGAGGTCGCAGGAAAGGATCTCGCCCCGATTCTCCATATACGCCGCCGCCGCCATGGATTTTCCCCCGGGAGCGGCGCAGAGGTCCAGGACCCGGTCGCCGGGCCGGAGCTCCAGGGTCAGGACCGACAGCCTGGCCGCGGCGTCCTGGATCTGGAACAGGCCCGTTTGGAAGCTGGGGAGCTTTTCCGGGTCTCCGGTCCCCCGGAGCAGCCAGCCGTGGGGCAGCCAGGGATGGGGCGCCGCTGTGACGCCCTCCCGCCTCCAGGCCGCCAGCAGCGCCTCCTCCGGGCCTTTTAAGGGGTTCCACTGGGCGCAGAGCGCCGGGGCGGTGTTGTCGGCGGCGAGGATCGCGCCCAGCCGCTTCCCAACCGATTCCTTCATCAGGTCCACCAGCTCGGGCGGATGGCTGTAGCGGATGGCGTAGTCGGCCGGGGGCGTCAGCTTTTCCCGGCTCCGGAGCATGGTTCGCAGGACGCCGTTGCAGAGATTGGCCTCCCGCCGGCCCAGCCGTGTCTTGGCCTGGTTCACCGCCTCGTTCACGGCGGCGGAATCGGGCACCCGGTCGAGAAAAACGAGCTGATAGACCGCCAGCCGGAGGATGTCCCGCAGCATGGGCGGGAGCTTCTTTTTTCCGGTCAAAAAGAGGTCGATATAATAGTCCAGCAGGGCCCGGTTCTGGAGGACGCCGTAGCACAGGGCGCTGCACAGGGCCGCGTCCCGGGGTTCCAGGGACGCCTGATGCTTTTTCAGCACCGCGTCGGACCAGGCGTCCTTCACCCGGCAATCCACCAGCGCCGAAAGCGCCGCGTCCCTAGCGTTCATAACCCGTCTCCCACCTTCCCACTATTCACTATTCACTATTCACTATTCACTATTCGTATCTGTTCCGTCGCTGTCATTCTGAGGAGCAAAGTGACGAAAAATCTTGGCGTGATTCACAATTTCAAGATCCTTCGCTTACGCTCAGGATGACACAAGCGACTGAAGCAGTTACCACTATTCACTATTCACTATTCACTATTCACTATTCACTCTTAATGGGGTGTCCTCTTAAATAGTCCGCGCAGGCCATGCGCTTGCCGCCCTGGGCCTGGATCTCCCGGATCAGGAGGGTTTTCCCGCCGCCGCAGGCCATCACGAGGCCCTTTTTCGTCACGGCCACCGGAGTCCCGTCGGGTTTGTCCGTGGGGTCTGAAAGGGGCCGGACGCTGTAGACCTTCAAAAGCCGGTCCTCCAGCGTCATGGTGGCCACGGGCCAGGGGATCATGCCCCGGACGTGGCAGCTCAGTTCCTCCGGGCTTTTCGTCCAGTCCATGGGGGCCATGTCCTTCCGGAGCATGGGGGCGTAGGTGGCCTCCTCGGGATTCTGAGGGGTCCGGGACGCCGTTCCCGCCTCGATGGCCTTCACCGTGCGGCTCAGGAGCTCCGCCCCGGCAGAAGCCAGCTTCTCCGTGAGGGAAACGCCCGTGTCCGTGTCCTCGATGGGCACGGGGATTTTGTCGATCATGTCCCCCTCGTCCATGCCCGGGGAGAGGTACATGGCGGTGACGCCCGTCTCCCTGTCTCCCCGGAGGATGCTCCACTGGATGGGGCCCGCCCCCCGGAGATGGGGCAGCAGGCTGGCGTGGATGTTGATGCAGCCGTATTTCGGAATGTCCAGCACGGCCTGGGGCAGCAGCTTTCCGTAGGCCACCACCACGATCAGCTCCGGCTGAAGCGCCCGCAGGGTCTCCACCGCCCCCTCATCCCTGAAGGTGGCGGGCTGATAGACGGGAAGGCCCCGGGACAGGGCGTATTCCTTCACGGGGGAGGGCGTCAGCCTGTGACCCCGGTTTTTCGGGGTGTCGATCTTGGTGTAGACCCCGGCGACCTCATGGCCGTCCTCCACGATCCGCTCCAGGCAGATTTTCGCGATCTCCGGGGTGCCCATATAGACGATCCTCACCGGGCGTCCTCCTCCCCTTCGGCGGTCTCGTCCAGGGCGTCCAGCTCCTCCTGGGTCAGGATGTGGTCGGCCCGGTCGGTGAAGAGGATGCCGTCGAGATGCTCGCACTCATGGACGAAGCACCGGCCGATGAGTCCCGAGGCCGTCTCGGTGAAGGTCTCCCCGTTCCGGTCCTGGGCCCGGACGGTGACGGTCATGGGCCGGGTCACCTCGCCCCAGATCCCGGGCAGGCTCAGGCAGCCCTCGGCGCCGGTCTGCTCCCCTTCCGTGGCGATGATCTCCGGGTTCAGCAGCTCCAGGATGGAGCCGTCCTCCCGCTCGATGACCACCATGCGCCGGAGGATGCCCACCTGGGGCGCGGCCAGGCCCACCCCGCCGGATTCCCGCAGGGTCTCGATCATGTCGTCCAGCATCTGATGGGTGCGGCCGGAAAAGACCGTCACAGGCCGGGAGCGCTTGCGCAGAGCCTCCTCGTCGTGTTCTGTGGTCAGAATCGTTCGTAGTGCCATTGTTTTTCTCCTTTTCTTGTTCCTGTCATTCCGAGGAACGCAGTCAGAAAGAATCCTGACGTTCAAGATCCTTCGCTTGCGCTCAGGATGACGGCGGGGCCGTCATTCCAAGGGGTTGACGTCGATATACGCCGTGACGTGGGCGCTGCGCTTATCCCTTGCGAACCATTTGAGCAGTTCGGACAGCAGGCTCCGGAGCTCCCGGGTGTTCTTTGTCAGCACGGTGAGCTGGTAGTGATAACGGTTCATGACCTTCACCACGGCGGCGGGCGCCGGGCCCAAAATGGTCAGCTTGTCCGGGTCCCAGCCCCCTTCCCGGAGAGTCTGGCCCAGGGCATGCCGGAACCGGTGGGCCCCCTGGGACACATCCCCCTCGAAGGCCCCGGAGAATTTGATCCGGAGCACGTCGGCGAAGGGCGGGCAGGAACGGACCTGCCGCAGGGGCAGCTCCGCGTCGTAGAAGGCGTCGTAGTCCTGACTTGCGGCCTGGAGGAGCACCTGGTTTTCCGGGGTCACGGTCTGGATCACGGCCCGGCCCCTGTTCTCTCCGCGCCCCGCCCGGCCCACGACCTGGGTGATCTTGGAAAAGGCGTTCTCGGAGGCCCGGAAGTCGCCGGAGTAGAGGGCCGCGTCCCCGTCCAGGACCCCGACCAGGGTCACGTTGGGGAAATTCAGGCCCTTGGTCACCATCTGGGTGCCGATCAGAATGGGGATGTTCTTCTGCTGGAACTCCCCTAAGAGCTTGTCGTGGGGATTCGCGGCGCTGACCGTGTCCGCGTCCATGCGGAGGGTCTCCACGCCGGGCCAGAGCTGCCGGACCTCCTCCTCCACCCTCTGGGTGCCGGCGCCCACCTGGCGGCAGGTGCTGCCGCATTCGGGGCAGGCGGCGGCGGCGTGCTCGGAATGGCCGCAGTAGTGGCACATGAGCCGCCCGTTGGCGGAGTGGTAGGTGAGGTTCACGGAGCACCGGGGACAGGCGGGCACGTGGCCGCAGACGGGACACAGCACGATCCGGCTGGCGCCCCGGCGGTTGAGGTACAATATGGTCTGCTCCCCCCGCTCCAGATTGAGGTCGATCTCCTCCCGGAGAAGCTGGGAAATCGCGGAGCTGTTGCCGTTTCTCAGCTCCTCCTTCATGTCCGTCAGCACCACCCTCGGCATGGGCCGGTCTCCGTAGCGCTCGGTGAGCCTTAACAGCCGGTAGGTCCCGTTTTTGGCCAGGAACATGGATTCCATGCTGGGGGTGGCGGAGCCCAGGACCACAGCGGCCTTCTCCCGGTAGCCCCGCCAGATGGCCAGCTCCCGGGCGTGATAGCGGGGGTTCGTCTCGGATTTATAGGTGTGCTCGTGCTCCTCGTCCACCACGATGAGGCCCAGGTCCCGGAGGGGCGCGAACACCGCCGACCGGGTTCCCAGGACCACGTCTGCGCTGCCGGAGCGGATGCGCTTCCACTCGTCGTACCGCTCTCCGGCCTTCAGGGCGCTGTGGAGGATGGCCACCCTGTCCCCGAACTGGGTCATGAACACCTGCAGGAGCTGGGGCGTGAGGGCGATCTCCGGCACCAGCACCAGGGCCGTTTTCCCCATGGCAAGGCAGTCCTCGATGAGCCGGAGATAGACCAGGGTCTTTCCGCTGCCGGTGACGCCGTATAAAAGGGACACCTCCCCCGCTTTTCCCAAGGTGTCCCGGAGGGCAAGGAAGGCTTCCTCCTGCTCCCGGCTCAAACGGATCTCCACGGGATTTTGCTCGGCCCGGGCGGGCCTTCGGAAGGTCTCCTGCTGGCGCAGCTCCAGATATCCGGCCCGCTCCAGGGCGCGGATCGAGGAAAGGGGCGCGCCGGTAAAATACCGGAGCTCCTTCACGGCGCAGCGGCCCAGAACGATGAGCTGCTCCAGGACGGCCTTTTGCAGGGGGGCGTTCCGCTTCGTTTTCGCCAAGGCGGCGGCCTCCTCGGGGTCCACGGCCAGCACGGCGATCTGCTCCGTCCTGTCGGCGACGTTCCGAAGAAGGGTCCCCTCGGAGAAGACCATCTGCCTGGCGGAGAGGTATTTCAGGCCCGTTTCCAGGGTCTCCCTGTCCAGGCTGCTCTTCAGGGTCCCGGCGGGGGCCTGTCCGCCCAGGTCCCGCAGGAGCCGGAGGACCTTCAGGGCCTCCGGGCGCTTTTGGAGCCGCGATTCCTCTGCGGTTGCCCCCAGAGCCGTGAGCACATAGGTGTCCTTCGCGTGGAACCAGAGGCCCGGCGGCAGCATGGCCTGTATGGCCTCGAAGAAGGTGCAGAAGTACCGCTCCCGCATAAAGGCCGCCATGCGGAGCATGGTCCCGTCCAGCACGGGGGCGGGGTCCAGCACCGACAGGAGCTGTTTTAAGGGCTTGTCCGGCTGGGCGGCCTCCTCCGCCGACAGGATGACTCCCTCGGTCCGGCGGTTGCCCTGTCCGAAGGGGACCGCCACCCGGACGCCGGGTACCGCGCCCTCCGAAAGGGCCTCGGGCACCTGGTAATCATAGGGCTTGTCGATGGCATAAACGGCGGCGGCCACCGCCACCTTTGCGATGCGCATAGCGTCCTCCTTTGCGGACAAAAGCCTCCCGCCGACTGAAATCAGGTCCGGCGCGAGGCATGGCGGGCAGCCCCGTCTGTGGTCAGTGCAGATAGTCCTCCTTGAGCCGGGCGGTGAGCTGCCCCTCGGCGATCTCGTCGATGGCCTGGCTCACGGGCTTCTTCTCCAGGGGCACATGGAATTCCTCGGCCTCAATGGCCACCTGGCGGGCCCGGCGGGCGATGACGTTCACCAGCAGATAGCGGCTTCCCACGCTCTCGAGCATTTTGGGTACAGGCGGATACAGCATCATAATTTCAGTCCTCCAAATCCAGTAAACAGGTTCTGCGGTCCGCGCGCAGCTTTTCCGCAGTGAGAATGCAGTCTATTTCATGCACGGTGCGCTCCAGCGCATCGTTCACAACGATATATTGGTACTCCCCGCCCTGGGAATACTCCCAACGGGCCTGCTTCAGGCGCTTTTCCATGGCCGCCTCGTCCGTGTCGCCACGGCCCCGAAGCCGCTCCTCCAGAATTCCCCAGGAGGGCGCCGTCATAAAGATCAGCACCGCGTCGGGGCAGCGCTCCCGGATCTGAAGGGCGCCCTGGACGTCGATGTCCATGATCACGTCGCGCCCTGCCTCCAGGCAGCGGTCCACAGGCTCCTTGGGGGTGCCGTAGTAGTTGCCGCCGTATTCGGCGTACTCGTAGAACACGTCCCGGGCGATCATGTCCTCAAACGAATCCCGGGTCTTGAACCAGTAGGTCACGCCCTCCTGATCCCCCTCCCGCATGGGGCGGGTGGTGGCGGAGACGGAGAAATACATGTCGGGGTATTTTTCCCGGACGCCCTGAATGACGGTGCTCTTGCAAGCAGTTTTCCTCGTTCCATCATGATTACGTCTCCTCCTGCTCCGCGTCCTCGAGCCGGAAGCCGGCCCGGCGGGCGATGGTCTCCGGGGTCAGCCCCGAAAGGATCACGTGGTCCGTGTCCATGACCAGGACGGCCCGCGTCTTTCTTCCGCAGCTGGCGTCGATGAGCATGCCGTGCTCCCGGGCCTCCTGCACGAGCCGCTTGATGGGGGCGGCGTCGGGAGAGACCACGGTGAGAAGCCTGTCCGCGGAGATCATGTTTCCAAAGCCGATGTTCATAAGCTGCATGGCGGTCACTCGATGTTCTGGATCTGCTCCCGGAGCTTCTCCAGCAATGCCTTGATGTCCACCACGGTCCGGGCCTCGGCCACGTCGCTGCACTTGGAGCCGATGGTGTTGGCCTCCCGGTTCATCTCCTGCATAAGGAAATCCAGCTTCCGGCCCATGACGCCGCCCTCGGAAAGCATGGATCGCATCTGATCCACATGGGACCGGAGCCGCACGGTCTCCTCGTCCACGGCCACCTTGTCGGCGTAGATGGCCGCCTCCTGGAGGATCCGGGCCTCGTCGATGGCCGTGTTCCCCAGGACCTCCTGCATTTTATTCGTGAGGCGCTCCCGGTAGGCGGCCACCGTCTCGGGATTCCGCGCCTCCACCTTGGAAACCAGGTCCAGGATCTGATCGGATTTTTCCGTCAGGTCCCGTCTGAGGGCGTTGCCCTCCCGGGTCCGCATGGCGTCAAAGGCTTCAAGGGCCTCCCCCACCACGGCGAGAATGGCCTCCCGGACCTCCTGCTCGTCCTCCTCCTGCTTCTCCACCAGGAACACGTCGGGAAAGCGGGAGAGCGAGGACACGGAGATGTCGTCCCGGACGCCGTAGTCCGCGGCGATTTGCTTCAGGGCGGCCAGATAGCCCTCCACCACCGGGGCGTTGAGGGAGATCTTCACGTTCTCCGCGCCGGCGGAGCTGATGGTGATAAACACGTCCACCTTTCCTCTGGAGATGGACTTCTGGACGGCGGCCTTCACTGCCTCCTCCGCAAAGCCGTAGATCCTGGGCAGCTTCACGCCGCAGTCCAGATACCGGTTGTTGACGGATTTGATCTCCACCAGGATGTCGCCGCCGGAAAAGCTCCCCTGGGCCCGGCCATAGCCGGTCATACTCTTGACCATTGGGTATCACTCCCTTATCTTAACCATTATATCAGACTGTTTTCCCTATTGCAAGGGTGTTCAGGCGTGATTCCGATTTCAAGCTCCTTCGCTTACGCTCAGGATGACACAAGGGACGGAAGGGTACGCCGTTTCCCTGACTTGACACGAAAAGCTCCGGCCTGCTATAATGCCCGGGACTTGTTTTCGGGAGGTGCGGTCCATGCGGCGGTGTATTGCCATTCTGATTCTGCTGGCGCTTTTGGCGGGTCCGGCTCCGGCCCTCCATGAGGACGAGGCTGCTCTGTTTCTGCCCTCGGATCTTGGGCTCGACGCCCCCGTCTCCCTGATTCACACCGAAGATCTCAGTCTGGACGGGGAATCCATTCTCGTCTACGAGCGCCGGACGGACACCATGGTGTACGCGAAAAACCCCGACGTCAGGCGGTATCCCGCCAGCCTGACCAAGCTCATGACCTGCCTCCTGGCCCTCCGGTACACCGAGCCCTGGGAGACCGTCACCGTCACGGAAAGCGCCCTTGCCACCATGGACCCCTCGGGCAGCTTCGCGGACCTGCGGCCCGGAGAGGAATACACCATGGAGCAGCTTCTATACTGCCTGATGGTCCAGTCCGCCAACGACGCGGCCCTGGTCATCGCCGAGTATGTGGGCGGCAGCCAGGCGGGCTTTGTGGACCTCATGAACGAAACGGCCCGGGACCTGGGCTGCACGGGCACCCATTTTGTGAACCCCCACGGCATGCACGACGAGGATCACTACTCCACCGCCCGGGACCTGGCGAAGATCGCCCAGGCCGATCTGGAATACGACCTGTTCCGGACCCTCTACTCCACGCCCTCCTATGTGCTGCCCGCCACGGAGGACCGGGAGGAGCGGACGCTCCAATCCACCAACTACCTGATTTCCACGGCCATCAACGGGGACTACTACGACAGCCGGGTCATCGGCGGCAAGACTGGCTTCACCACCCCCGCCGGCCGGTGCGTGGTCTGCACGGCCATCGACCGGGACTACGCCTATCTGGCGGTGGTGCTGGGGGCCGGCGCCTACGACGAGGCCGGAAAGCAGATCTACGGCAGCTTTTCCACCGCCTCGGCCATCTTTGACGCCTGTCTCTGGGCCTTTGAGACCCAGGTCTGTCTGGAGGAAGGGACCGAAGTCACGGCGGCGGTGAAAAACGGCGCCGCGGACGCCTGTCTGATCGCGCCGGACGCCGTGAGCGCCCTTCTGCCCGTGGACTGGGACCCGGCGCTGCTTTTTGTCACCCCGTACAGCGATCCGCCCCTGGAGGCCCCTTTGGAGGCGGACACGGAGGCGGGGGAGCTTCTTGTCTATTATGACGGCGTTCTGGTGGGCCGGACGCCCCTATGGACCCTGGAGGCGGTGGAATATCTCCCGCCCATGCCCGAGGCCAAGCGCAGCCGCCCGGCGGGACGTTTTTCCGAGCCTTTGGGAAATCCGGGCGGACGCCTGCCGTTCCGGCTGTAGCCCAGGCAGATCGGGGTTTGGCGAGGTATGTTGCGTCACCTGAGAGGTATGTTGCGTCATCCTGAGCGCAGCGAAGGATCTTTCCTTCCCGG
>CAJOHR010000051.1:12906-25959 GCA_905234425.1 uncultured Oscillospiraceae bacterium
CTCAGAATGACATCACACGCTGTCATCCTGAGCGCAGCGAAGGATCTTTCCTTCCCGGTTGACGCAAGATTCTTCGTCGCTGCGCTCCTCAGAATGACAGGGGTGCTCAATGATCCCGACAAATCCCAATTTACAAGCACCCGCTCATAGAACCGCCTTGCCCGTCGTAGAATGTGGCGAGGTGATTTTTTATGGGCAAGCTGTTTCGATCCTGGTTTTTCTTTACGGCCCTGCTGCTGTTCCTTCTGTCCGCGGCCGTGGCGCTGCCGGAGATGAAGGCCCGGCTCTTCGGCCGGACGGAGCAGGCCGTGGCGGAGACCGCCGAGAGCATGGAGAACCGCGCCAGGGCCGTCTGGGCCAGCCTTTCCCCGTGAACGTGTCCCTGGCCCCCTCGGCCATTTTATGGCTGTCGGTGCTGTTCTATCTGGACGGGAAGCTCCTGCTGCCCTTCTTTCTGGCGGCGGCGGTCCATGAGCTGGGGCATCTCCTGGCGCTCCGCCGTATGGGCCATTCTCCCGGAAGGATCGTCCTGCGCTTCACCGGCGCGGCCATGGAGATCCCGGCCCTGTCCTACCGTCAGGAGCTCCTGGCGGCGGCGGCGGGCCCCCTTGCAAGCCTGCTCCTTGGGGCGCTGCTGCCCCTGTTCCCCGCCTTCGGGCTCTACAGCCTGATTCTGGGGCTGTTCAATCTGCTGCCCATCCCCGGCCTGGACGGAGGCCGGATCCTCCGGTGCGCCGCCCTTTTGGCCCTGTCCCCGGACGCCGCTCTCCGGCTGTGCCGTCTGGCCGCCCTGGTTTCCGCCCTGGGGCTCTGGGCCCTGGGGCTCTGGCTGGCCCTGCCCAAGGGCCTGGGCCTCTGGCCCCTTCTGGTGGCCGGACTGTTCCTCTTCAAGGCCCTGGTCATGGAACAATAATGCCCAAAAAATCCCGGGACCCCATGGGAATCCCGGGAAATTCGTAACTGCTTGGAGTCGCTTGCGTCATCCTGAGAGGTATGTTGTGTCATCCTGAGCGCAGCGAAGGATCTTTCCTTCCCGGTTGACGCAAGATTCTTCGTCACTTTGTTCCTCAGAATGACAGCGACTGAAGCAGTTACGGAAATTCATATTTCTGCTTGTGTCGCAGTCAGCTCTGCTTCGGGATCACGGCGTAGGTGCCCACGGCGGTGGCGGCCAGCTTCCCGTTTTTGGGGATCACCGCCTCGCAGTAGGCCGTGGCGTTCCGCCGGCCAAGGGAGGTCACCCTGGCCCGGATCTCCACCGCTTTTTCCATGGGCACCGGCCGCAGATAATTGGTGGTCATGGAGACCGTGGGCGGGATGGTCTGCCGGGAAAAGCAGTAGACCGCCATGCTCATGGCCAGGTCCATCATGGTATTGACCATGCCTCCGTGAAGCGTGCCCAGCCCGTTCACCTGCCAGTCCTCCAGGGGGAAGGACAGGGTGATCTCCTGATTGCCGTCGTCGCAGGAGACCAGCGCCGCCTTCAGTCTTCCGTTGAGGGTGTGCGCCATCTCGCCGTTGATAAACCGAAGCTCCTGCTCCAGCCATGTCCGGGTATCCGTGCTCATGTTCATTCCTCCTGTGGGGCTGTACGGGCCTCTTCTGTCCAAGGGACAAAGGAGACTTTTTGCCCTTTGTTTCAACCCTGAAATCCGCGCCGCAAGAATCGCGGCCCCTGTGGCCATTATATCACGCGGATAATGAGGCGTCAACAAACCGCGGTCATAAACGCCGCAGAAGCGTGCAGGGTTTACAAAAATGCGGCGCTCCCTCTTGATTTTTGCGGCGAAATCCGTTACAATTCCGGGTAGGAACTTTGCGCGATTTCAGAGGTATCCGGCCATGGCACAACCCGCGAGCATACATACATATTGGATCACCGTCGGATTCTGTCGGGGTAAGTATACCCTGTCAGGTTCGGCTGGTTAAGGGGAAACCTGTGTAGAAAGGGGAGGTCAACCATGACGGTTCAGCAGGAAGCGATTCGCATGATCAACAGTATGCCGGATGATACTGTCGGCGTTCTTGTGGATTTTCTGAAACGGATGATGGCGAATGAAAGTCATTCTGATGATCGCCGGGTTGCCGGCGATATGCGGATTCAGCCGTCCAGGCGGAAGCTGGGGATTGCGGACGGTATGTACAGCATACCGGACAGCATAGATACCTGTAATGACGAAATAGCGCGCATGTTTGGGGTGTCTGAATGAAGTTGTTATTGGATACGCATATTGCGTTATGGGCCATTTCTGATTCGAAGCGATTGAGCGAAGATGTACGGACGCTTCTTGAAAATGAGAATAACGCGGTTTATTACAGCATGGCCTCTGTGTGGGAGATAGCGATCAAAAGAAAAATACACCCGGAACAGATGCCGATGGACGAAGAGATATTTGTTTCCCTGTGCGAGGAAACCGGGCTTGAAAGACTTGATATAAGATTGCCGCATGTCTTTGCGTTGAAGGGATTGACAAGACAGGAGAATGCACCGCGTCATAACGACCCGTTTGACAGGCTGCTGCTGGCGCAGGCGAAATCAGAGGGTTTCAGATTTGTGACACATGATAGCCTGATCGCGGGTTATAACGAACCATGCGTTATGACGATATAGCCGCAATCGTTCATAAAGGGAAAACCGGAAAAAGGATGGAAAGAGGCTTGACAGCCATGGGTCATAGAACTACGCTCCTTAGAGCAGAGCAGAGCAGAGCAGAGAGCAGAGAGCAGAGAGCAGAGAGCAGAGCACGGGCTAACTGCGCCTTTTTTGCGTCTTGCGGCAGTGAGACGCTTGAAACTGCATATTACATTCGTGATGGATAACCGTCGGATTCTGACGGGGTAATTATACCCCTGTCAGGTTCGGCTGTTTTTTGCCTTCCCCTTGAGGGGAAGGTGGCACGGCGAAGCCGTGACGGATGAGGTGTTAATATAAAGAATAGTATCTGTTCAGTCGCTGTCATTCTGAGGAACAAAGTGACGAAGAATCTTGGCGTTATTCACAATTTCAGGTAAAAGATCCTTCGCTTACGCTCAGGCGGCGGAGCAGTTACGCGTCGTTCAAGATTTTAAGATCCTTCGCTTACGCTCAGGATGACACAAGTTACGCGTTGTTCAAGACTTCAAGATCCTTCGCTTACGCTCAGGATGACACGTGCGACGGAGCAGTAACGCGTTGTTCAAGATTTTAAGATCCTTCGCTTACGCTCAGGATGACATAAGCGACGGAACAGTTACCATTTAGACGCAAAAAGACCGGCTTTTACCGCATAGTCTGGTAAAAGCCGGTGCTTTCTGGCGCGGAAGGAGGGATTTGAACCCTCGCGCGTTGTTTAGACGCCTACTCCCTTAGCAGGGGAGCCCCTTCGGCCTCTTGGGTACTTCCGCAGATTCCCTCTTCCCGGAGAGGGGTGGCGGAGAGAGTGGGATTCGAACCCACGGTCCCATTGCTGGGATCACCGGTTTTCAAGACCGGCTCCATAAACCGCTCGGACATCTCTCCGAATAAGCCCTGTTATTTTATCAGGTCCCGCCCCGGATGTCAAGTGCGGGAATCGCTCTTTTTTTCCCGCGAAAAAACGGCCCCGGAAAAGCAGAAAATGACACTTGATTTTGCCTGCCGCTGCGTATACTATAGGGGTGAAAAGCGTTGAGGGGATCTGCCCCTCCGAAAGGAGCGTATCTCATGGCGGATTTTGACCTGGATCTGGGCGGCGATCTGCTCTCCATCACCGACGAGGACGGAAATGAGTTTGAGCTGGAGGTCCTGGACGATCTGGAGTATCACGGCGTCCAGTATGTGATCGCCGTGGAAACCGGCCCCGACGACCAGCAGGAGCAGGAGGCCGTGATCCTGAAATATGTCACCGACGAGGAAACCGGCGAGGAGCTCCTCTCCACCCCCGACACCGAAGAGGAATACGACGAGGTCTACAACCTCTTCATGGCCCAGATGTTCGACGGCGACGAGGATGCTTAAGATCCTTCGCTTCGCTCAGGATGACAGTTTGCGCTGTCATTCCGGGGAGCGATGCGGCGAGGATGCTTAAGATCCTTCGCTTCGCTCAGGATGACAGTTTGCGCTGTCATTCCGGGGAGCGACGCGACGAGGATGCTTAAGATCCTTCGCTTCGCTCAGGATGACATGATATGACATGATATGACATGACAGGCATGACATGATATGACATGGCATGACATGATGAAATCCCGTTAAAATGCCCTGCTTGGTGCGTGAAGGACCCTCTTAAACCCACATTATAACTCCGGGACGCGCGACTCCCTTTGCTGTTTTGCAGGCCTCCCGACGGACTTGTCCGCGGAAGTTGGAAGCAGTTATGCTCTGGGGCGGCGACCCACCTGCCGTTTCGTGCAGGTTATAATTGGGTCCACACGGCCGAAGCGGGGCTTTTTTTGTCTGCGCAGAAGATTTCACTTGCATCAAAAGGGCAAGTGCGATATAATGAGCGGTGCTTTATCTACAAAGACCGACAATTCACATGAGAGGACTGAATCCCAAATGAGCGCATCCAGAGAAAAGAAGCTCCGCCGGGAGCTTCGGGAGGCGGAACAGAACACCGATACCGTCAAAAAGGTGAAAAAGCAGAAGAAGCCCATGACCGCGGCCAAATCCAGGCGGATCCGGAGCATCGTGGGCACCGTGGTCGTCGTCCTTCTGGTGGTGGCCTTCGCCCTTCTGATTTTCGTGAACAGCGGCGTGCTCCAGCGCAGCGCCACCGCCGCCACCGTGGGCTCCCACAAGCTGTCTCCCGTGGAGTACACCTATTTCTATCAGGACAGCTACAACAGCATGCGGTCCGCCTACCAGTCCTATGGCTACTGGGACTATATGGTGGACACCTCCAAGCCCATCGAGGACCAGGACTATGACGGCGAGCAGACCTGGGGCGAGTTCATCCGCTCCAGCGCCCTGAGCTCCGCCCAGCAGGTCTACACCCTCTACGACGCCGCCCAGGCCGAGGGCTTTACCCTCAGCGAGGACCGGCAGGCCGAGATCGACGCCATTCCCGAGCAGATCGAGGCCAACGCCACGGCAAACGGCTACCACGACGCCGAGGAATTCCTGACGGAGTACTACGGCAAGGGCGCCAGCATGGAGTCCTACCTCCGCTACGTGGAGGCCCAGGAGATCGCCAGCGCCTACGCCACGGAGAAGCAGGACAGCTTCACCTACACCGACGACGAGCTGAAATCCTATTATAACGAGCATAAGACCGACTTCGACACCGTGACCTACCGGCTCTTCACCGTCTCCGCCGGGGACGACGCCAAGACCACCGCCGACAATATGCAGGCGGAGCTGGACGGCACCGAGGACAGCTTCATCAAGGCCGCCGCCTCCTATGCCTCCGAGGACGCCGCCGAGAGCTACGCGGACGAGACCTACACCCTCCGCTCCAATGCCAGCTATTCCGCCGTCAGCACGGACTACGCCGACTGGCTCTTCGGGGACGGCCGGGTGGCCGGGGAGTCCCAGGTGTTTGCCACCAGCGACGGCGGCTATGCCGTTGTCATGTTCGTCTCCCGGGACGACCACCAGTACCGCACCGTGAACGTCCGCCACATCCTGATCCAGGTGGACGAGGAGGAAGCGGAGGATACCGGCACCCTGGAGACGGGCGCGGACCTCCAGGACGCCGAGAACGCCGAGGAGGCCGATGCGGCCGAGGAGACCGAGGAGCCCGCCGAGGACGCCGGGGAGACCGCCGACGAGGTGGAGGTCCCCGACAGCGACGCCTGGCGGGAGGCCAAGGCCAGAATGGACGACATCGTGGCCGAGTGGGAGGCCGGCGACATGACCGAGGACGCCTTCGCCGCCCTGGCCGAGACCTATTCCGAGGACCCGGGCTCCGCGGAGAACGGGGGTCTCTATGAGGACGTCACCAAGGGCCAGATGGTCACGGCCTTCAACGACTGGATCTTCGACGAGAGCCGGGAGCCCGGAGACTACGGCGTGGTCAAGACGGAATACGGCTACCACCTGATCTACTTCGTGGGCTACGGCGAGGAGCAGTGGAAGGACTCCGTGGACAGCGCAAAGCGGAGCGCCGACTACACCGCCTGGTACGACGAGCAGAGCGCCGCCTACGAGGGCAAGACCAGCGGCTTCGGTATGCTGTTTGTCAACAAGGAGCTCTCCGCGTAATAATACGACAAGGGGGACTGCGGCGCTGCCGCAGTCCCCTGATTGTTTTGCGCGGAAGGGGGCTTTCCCCTGTCATCCTGCTTTCCCCTGTCATCCTGAGCGCAGCGAAGGATCTTTCCTTCCCGGTTGACGCAAGATTCTTCGTCGCTGCGCTCCTCAGAATGACAGCACGTACTGTCATCCTGAGCGCAGCGAAGGATCTTTCCTTCCCGGTTGACGCAAGATTCTTCGTCGCTGCGCTCCTCAGAATGACAGGGGTGCTCAATGACCCCTGCAGATTTGAATTCGACAAATCCACATTTACAGGGAGTTCAAGTAGCTCTCCAGGATCAGGGACGCGGCCACGGCGTCCACGTTTTTCCTGTGCTTCTTCTCCTTTTTCCCGTTGGCCCTTAATATGTTGTGGGCCTCCACGGTGGTGCGGCGCTCGTCCCAGAGGATGACGGGCATCCCCGTCTTTTCCTCCAGCAGGGCGGCAAACGCCCGGTAGAGCGCCGCCCGGGGGCCCTCGGTGCCGTCCATGTTTTTGGGGAAGCCCATGACGAGACGCTCGGGCCTGTGGGTCCGGACCTCCGCCGCCACCAGCTCCGCCGCCTTCTCCCGGTTCCGCTGGGCAATGACGGCGGTGTAGCCCGTCAGGATCCCCAGGCTGTCCGACACCGCGACCCCCGTCCTGGCGTCCCCGTAGTCGATGGCCATGACCTTCATGCTTTTCCTCCTTGTCTCTTTTTCACGCTTACCTCTTCCCTGTCATCCTGCGCGTCAGCGAAGGATCTCTACCTTCGTCCTGCGCCGGTGCATAAGATCCTTTGTCGCCGGGCTCCTCAGGATGACACGGGAGGCTGGCAGTTAACGGCGGGCGATGGTCGATCGCCCCTACATTGTATCTGTTCAGTCGCTGTCATTCTGAGGAACAAAGTGACGAAGAATCTTGGCGTTATTCACAATTTCAGGTAAAAGATCCTTCGCTTACGCTCAGGAACTGAACAGTTACCTACATTTTATAACATATCTCACGTCAAAAACAAAGCACAGGAAAGTTTTTTTCTTTTTTCCTTGACGGAGGCGGGATGGTGTGGTAGAATGGCTCTACCTGTGACTGCGGGCTTTTTTGTCGTGCCCGCAATCAGCCGTACATGGCTGTATACAGCCGCTCAAATTTGTTTCTGAGTACGGTGATACAGGGAGGCAACGGGAGGCCCGATCACTTTCAGGGTCTCCGGAAAATAAGGAGGTGCCGAAATATGCGCGTGAAAGTGACGCTCCGCTGCGACGAGTGCAAGCAGCGCAACTACAACACCATGAAGAACAAGAAGAACGATCCCGACCGACTCTCGATGCGGAAGTACTGCCGGTTCTGCCGGAAGCACACCACTCACACCGAGACGAAATAAGGGAGGCAAGACACCAAAATGGCTGAAACGAAAAAGCAGGAGAGCGGCAACTTCTTCTCCCGGGCGGGCAAGCGCATCGGCAAATGGTTCCGCGAAATGCGCTCCGAGCTCAAAAAGGTGGTTTGGCCCAACCGGAAGCAGCTCATTCAGAATACGCTGGTCGTGCTGCTCTGCGTGCTGGTGGTAGGCGTGTTTATCTGGATCTTTGACGCCGTCGCCAATCTGCTGGTCCAGTGGCTCATCGGTCTGACGCACTGACGGAAAGGGTGCAGTCATGGCAGAAGAGGCGAAGTGGTACGTGGTCCATACCTATTCCGGGTATGAGAACACCGTAAAGGCCACCATTGAAAAGCATGTGGAAAACCGGCATCTGGAGGACGTGATCCATCAGGTGCTGATCCCCATGGAGACCGTCACCGAGGTCACCGATACCGGCACCAAAACCGTGGACCGGAAGGTCTATCCCGGCTACGTGCTGGTGAAAATGGTCATGTCCGACCAGACCTGGTATATCGTCAATTCCGTCCGGGGCGTCACAGGCTTTGTGGGCTCCGACGCCGACGCCAAGCCCATGATCCGCGCCATCCCGCTCACCGACGACGAGGTGCGGCAGCTTGGCATCGAAAAGCAGATCATCGAGGTCAGCTACGGCGTGGGCGACACCGTCCGGATCCTCGACGGTCCCCTCACCAGCTTCACCGGCAAGGTGGAGATGCTGGACCCCGAAGCGGGCGCCGTCCGCGTGGTGGTTTCCATGTTCGGACGGGAAACGCCGGTCGAGCTGGAGCTCGATCAGGTGGAGCCGGTCACAGAGTAAACCGGCAATCTCCCGGCGGAAAATCAGCCGGGACGTGGGAGGAGCGCGATAAAAAGCTACGCTCCGCCAAATATGCGCGCTGCGCATCACCACATTCTATCAGGAGGTGCTATTATGGCACAGAAGGTAACAGGTTATATCAGACTGCAGATCGACGCCGCCAAGGCCACCGCTTCTCCCCCCGTGGGACCGGCTCTCGGCCAGCACGGCGTGAATATCTCGCAGTTCATCAAGGAATTCAACGAGCGCACCAAGGATCAGGCAGGCTACAAGATCCCCGTGGTCATCACCGTCTACGCGGACCGCAGCTTCACCTTCATCACCAAGACGCCCCCCACCGCCACCTTGATCCTCAAGGCCATCGGCCTGGAGAAGGGCTCCGGCGAGCCCAACAAGAACAAGGTCGGCTCCATCACCCGGGATCAGATCCGGGAGATCGCCGAGCGGAAAATGCCCGACCTGAACGCCGCCTCCATTGAGGCCGCCATGAGCATGGTCGCCGGCACCGCCCGCAGCATGGGCATCACCGTCGCAGAATAAAGGGGGATATTGCAGTGAAGAAAGGTAAGAGATATCAGGACAGCGCAAAGCTGGTGGACCGCTCCGTGCAGTACGATCCCGCCGAAGCCTGCGCCATGGTCATCAATACGGCGAAAGCCAAGTTCGACGAGACCGTAGAGGTCCACATGCGCCTGGGCGTTGACTCCCGTCACGCCGATCAGCAGGTCCGCGGCTCCGTGGTTCTGCCCAACGGCACCGGCAAGACCCGCCGGGTGCTGGTCTTTGCCAAGGACGACAAGGCCGACGCCGCTCTCGCCGCCGGCGCCGATTATGTTGGCGGCATGGACATGGTGGAGCGGATCCAGAAGGAGAACTTCTTCGATTACGACGTGGTGGTCGCCACCCCCGACATGATGGGTATCGTGGGCCGTCTCGGTAAGGTCCTGGGCCCCAAGGGTCTCATGCCCTCCCCCAAGGCCGGCACCGTCACCGCCGACGTGGAGAAGGCCATCGCCGAGATCAAGGCCGGTAAGATCGAGTACCGCCTCGACAAGACCAACATCATCCACTGCCCCATCGGCAAGGTCTCCTTCGGCCCCGAGAAGCTCAACGAGAACCTGGACACCCTGGTGAACGCCATCATCCGCGCCAAGCCCGCCGCCGCCAAGGGACAGTATATCAAGTCCTGCGTCCTGGCCTCCACCATGGGCCCCGGCGTCAAGGTCAGCACGGTTAAGTATTGATTTTTCATGATAAAAGCCGCCCTTCCGGGCGGCTTTTTCCTTCACTTATCGCTGTAATGGGTGCGGCAGTGGACGATATACAGCCGTCCGTCCTCCATGTGATAGACAAGCCGGTTCTTTTCGTCGATCCGCCTGCTGTATTCCCCGGACAGATTGCCTGTCAGCGGCTCCGGCTTGCCGATGCCCTGCATAACGCCGTTGCGCTCAATATCCTTGATCAGGGCGTTGATGCGCTTCAGGGTCTTTTTGTCCTGGGCCTGCCAGTAGAGGTAATCCGCCCACGCGTCGTCCGACCAGATCTTCTCACCCATCATCCACCTCGATCAGCCCATGGGCCGTTCCGCGCCCTTCACGGAGCTCGTTCACGGATTTCAGGATATACGCCTGATTCTGATAGCTGTAGAAGGGGTCGCTGTTTTGTGAGATCTCAAAGGGGATGCGATTCTGGCGGAGCACCGCCTTCACAAAGAGGTTGATGGCCGTGGACGTGTTGAGCCCTACGGAAGCGCAGAACGCGTCAAAGCTGGCCTTGTCCTGTTCATCGACTCTGGCTGTAATGGTAGATAGTGCCATGATCCGATTCCTCCCTTCCCGGACATTATAGCACGATTGTGTTCGGATAGCAAGCTATTGTAATACAATTCTCATATTGTTCACAATCAGGACATTTTATTCCAAAAAGTGTTTGACAAACCGGCCCTTTCATGATAGACTAAGCGTTGCTGCCAGAGACAGCAGGAGGCATTCAGGAATGCCGTAACGGGGACTTTATTTCCGTCCCTTCCTGCCGAGGATAGCACAGGGAAGCTTTGATACCCGTTCCGGGTTTTGCGTCCTCGTGCCTGTCTGGCACGAGGATTTTTATTTTTGGAGGTGAAACCCAATATGCCTAACGCCAAGGTTCTCGAGACCAAGAAGGCCGCTGTGGCCGCGCTTGCGGAGCAGATGAAGAACGCCTCTGCCGGCGTCTTCGTGGACTATAAGGGCATCAACGTGGAGCAGGACACCCGTCTGCGGAACGACTTCCGGGCCGCCGGCGTCCAGTACACCGTCGTGAAGAACACCCTGACCCGTCTGGCCGCCCGTGAGTGCGGTTACGACTTCGACGAGCTGCTCAATGGCACCACGTCCTTCGCCATGACCACCGACGACCCCATCGCCCCCGCTCGGATCGTCAGCCAGTTCGCCAAGCAGAACAAGGTCCTGACCATCAAGGGCGGCTTCGTGGAGGGCAAGATCGTCTCCCCCGAGGAGCTGAACGCCTTCGGTGAGCTGTCTTCCAAGAACGACCTGATCGCCCAGGTGCTCGGCACCATGATGGCGCCCATCAGCGCCCTGGCCTATGTGCTCGACCAGATCCGCGAGCAGAAGGGCGGCCCCGCCGCGCCCGCCGAGGAGGCTCCCGCCGCTGAGTGATTCAGCAATGCATTCCATGCGCGACGCGCAACTTTAACTTAAAAAATGATTTAATGGAGGTAAATTACCATGGCTAGTGAGAAAGTTACTGCTATGATCGAAGAAGTCAAGGCCCTCTCCGTTCTGGAGCTGGCTGAGCTGGTTCACGCTCTGGAGGATGAGTTCGGCGTTTCCGCCGCTGCCGCCGTCGCCGCCGCTCCCGCTGCCGGCGCCGCCGCTCCCGCCGAGGAGGAGAAGACCGAGTTTGATCTGGTGCTGAAGAGTGTCGGCGCCAACAAGATCGCCGTCATCAAGGTGGTCCGCGAGATCACCGGCCTGGGCCTGAAGGAGGCCAAGGCTCTGGTGGACAGCGCTCCCGCCACCGTCAAGGAGGCCATGCCCAAGGCCGACGCCGAGGCCGCCGGCGAGAAGTTCAAGGAGGCCGGTGCGGAGACCGAGCTGAAGTAATTTCCGTTTTCTGCATAAGGACAGAAACAGGGACGTGCACCCGCACGCCCCTGTTTTTTCATACCAGTCCAAAATGGGATTTGTCGAGGTGATTCGGTCCACGATCCTGAATCTATAAATCGGGTGAAACCCCTGACACCCTCCGGGGGCCAGCCCTTTTCTACTCGTGTAGAACAAACCCCAATTTGCAACGCGCCGCAATGCGCGCCTTTGTATCGAACCCGAACGCTTTGAACGCTTCTTGAAATCTTCACAGAGTTTCTTCCCGATTTTTTCCCGTATTGTTTGCAATCCATGCAAGTATCCATTATAATACTTTCAAAACCCGTATCTGTTCAGTCGCTGTCATTCTGAGGAACAAAGTGACGAAGAATCTTGGCGTTATTCACGATTTCAGGTAAAAGATCCTTCGCTTACGCTCAGGATTGACACAAGCGACTGAAGCAGTTACCAAAACCCCAAAACTCTGGAGATTGGAGTGTTCTCTATGGAAATCAAGGAAGTGGGCCTGGTTGCCCAGCGGATCAACGATAACATCGGCCGGGTTCTCATCGGCAAGCGGGCGGAGATCGACCTGGTGCTCACCTGCCTCTTCGCCGGGGGCCACGCCCTGCTCGACGACGTGCCCGGCACCGGCAAGACGGTGCTGGCCAAGAGCCTTGCAAGGAGCTTAAAGTGCGACTTCAAGCGGATCCAGTTCACCGCCGATCTGCTGCCCTCGGATATCACCGGCCTTTCGGTCTACAACCAGAAGGAGGGCGAGTTCGTCTTCCAGCCCGGCCCCGCCTTTACCAACATCCTCCTGGCCGACGAGATCAACCGGACCACCCCCCGGACCCAGTCGGCGCTGCTGGAGTGCATGGAGGAAAAGCAGATCACCGTGGACGGCGAGACCAAGCCCCTGAGCGCCCCCTTCTTCACCATCGCCACCCAGAACCCCGTGGAGTCCTCGGGCACCTTCGCCCTGCCGGAGGCCCAGCTCGACCGGTTCCTGATCCGGCTGACTCTGGGCTATCCCTCCTCCGAGGAGAGCGTGGACATTCTGACAAACTACATAAACGGCTCCCCCACCATCGAGCTGGAGCCTGTGGCCTCCGGCGAGGACATTGTGGCCATTCAGGAGGCCATCTCCTCCGTTCAGGTCTCCCAGCCCATCCGGGAGTACATCGTGGCGCTTGTGGAGGCCACAAGAGGAAGCGATGACATCGAGCTGGGCATCTCCACCCGCGGCATGCTGGCCCTGCTTCGGGCCTGCCAGGCCTACGCCGCCATCCAGGGCCGGGACTACGTGCTCCCCGACGACGTGAAGGCATTGGCCGTGCCCGTGTTCGCCCACCGGCTGATCCTGAAGGTGAAGTACAACTCCTCCAGCAAGGCGGCGGAGCTGATCCAGCGGCTGCTGACCACCGTCCCCGCCCCCACGGAGTCCACCACGGAGAAGCTGTGACAGCGCCCCCTGTCATCCTGCGCCCTCTGTCATCCTGAGCGCAGCGAAGGATCTTAAGATTCTTCGTCGCTCCGCTCCTCAGAATGACAGCATATACTGTCATCCTGAGCGCAGCGAAGGATCTT
>CAJOHR010000052.1 GCA_905234425.1 uncultured Oscillospiraceae bacterium
AATGGAGGCCACGGTCAAAAGGGAATCCTGAAGAAGATACTGGGACCGGACCTCCTCCAAAAGGGAGGCGACGGCGTCCTGGTCCCCGTCCGCCGCCGCTGCTTCCAAACGGTCGCACAGGCGGTCGAAGGCGTCATAGTCAAAGGTCATTTGGGCCAGCTCGTCATAGGGCAAAGCGAAATGCTCCTGCTCCGGCAGAATCCCGGCGGAGACCGGCGAAGTCAAAAGCGCCAGAATCAAAACCAGGGCGGAAGCCCGGAAAAGATGCTTCATTTGAGACTACCTCCAGGCGTATGATACGACGTTTTCTTCCAAAAGGCAAGACAAGGCCCGCCGCCTGCGGCTTGTGCAGACGGCGGGCGTACAAGAAAATCACTCCGCGTATTCCGCTGCTGCTGTTCCTGCGATAAAGCCGCTGGACAGGGCGAAGGACATGTCGTTGAGGATCTGCTTCTTGATGCCGGTCATGTTGATGAACCGCCCGGAGCAGATGTCGCCGGTGGCGTAGAGCCCGCCGATGACGCCGCCGGCCGCGGCCTTGACCCGCATGTGTTCGTCCACCTGGATGCCGCCGAAGGCGCCGTCGGTGCCGAGTCCGGCCTTCACCGCGTAGTAGGGAGCCTTGTTCAGGGGCGCCAGCCAGTCGGAGGGCTTGAAGCAGTCCCAGTCCATGCCCTCGGCGCAGTTTTTGTTGTAGGCGTCCACGGTCTCCCGCAGAGCCTGGGGGTCTACGCCGATCTTATCGGCCAGCTCCTCCACCGTGTCCGCCCGGAAGCAGACCCCGTCCTGCTTCTCGAGGGCCGGCTCCATCTCCTTATGGGCCTCCTCCAGGGTTGCCGGGAAATGGCCCGCCATGTTGGGCATGGGCACCTCGGGCTGGGGCTGGTCGTCCCCGTCGGCGATGGCCCGGGCCAGGGTGTTGTCATCAAAGACCACAAAGACCTTGCCCTCTGGCTGCTCCAGCTGGACGGAGCCGGAGTCAAAGACGCCCAGCCGCATCTGGGAGCCCTCGCAGATATACCGATTGCCCAGGGCGTTGATGTAGATGCTGTACCGGGTGGCAGCCATGTCGCTCATGACCCGGCTGCGGCACATGGTCATAGGACCCATCATGCGGATGGTCCGGTTCTCCTCGTCCATGAGGGCCCCGGCCGCTTCCGCCAGATAGAGCCCGTCGCCGGTGTAGTTCCGGTTCATGTGGGGGCTCTCGCCCATGTAGGGCTGGGCGTCGGAAAGCAGGGGATAGTACTTCTTCACGATCTCCGGGTTCCGGATCCAGGCGCCGCAGGAGAGGATCACGGCCTTGCAGCGGATCTCCACGGTCTCACCTGCCACCGTGGCCACGGCGCCCACGATCCTCCCGTTCTCGGTCAGGAGCTTTTCCGTCACGGCGTCCAGCAGGATCTCGCCGCCCATCTCGGGGATCTTCTCGGAGAAGGTCTCCACGAAGATCCGGCCGCTGCCCTTTTTCGCGTCGGGGCCGTGGCCGCCGCTCTGGGGTCCCAGAGGGCCGTCGGCGGGATCGTCGAAGACATAGCGCCCCACGTCGAAGTCCGCCGCCTTTTCCGGGGCCAGGTCCTCGAAGAAGTCAAAGAATTTGCCGGTGCCCCGGATCACGCCGGCCGCCAGCTTCCGGTCGATGCGCCAGTAGGTCTCGTCCATCCGGTTCCGCAGATAGAGCATGGTGGTGTCGGGAAGCTCCCGCTCCTTTTGCCACCGGCTGCCGAAGGTCCGCATGGTGGAGGCCATATTCATGCCGCCACCCAGGGTCTTCCTGTCCTTCTCCAGCACAATCACCTTTTTGCCGAGAGCCGCCGCCCGGCAGCCCGCTGTCAGGCCGCTGCCGCCGCCGCCGATGACCAGAATATCACAGGTTTTTTCCATGGTGTTACCTCCTAGAAGTGTTTGCGGTTTCTGCCTGTTATGATACCATGGTCCCGGGGTCCGGCGAAAGTATCAATTTGTTTTACCCGCGTATCAGAAAACAGAATCGTTTCGTTTTGCATAGAATGGACTGTCCCGGCAAATGCCGGGGCGGACGATCACGGAAGGGAGATGAGACCGCCATGAGCAAGCGGGGCATCGACGTCAGCGAGTGGAACGGCTCCCTGGACTGGGAGAAGATCCGAAACGACGGCGTGGCCTTTGCCATCATCCGGGCAGGCTACGGAAGATATCAGGTGGATGAGCGCTTCTATGACAACGTGAAGGGCGCGCTGGCCCAGGGGATCCCTGTGGGGGTCTACTGGTTCTCCTACGCCCTGAACACCGACTATGCCGTCCAGGAGGCGAAAAAGTGCCTCAATACCATTGCCGGCCTGGACGTGAGCCTGCCGGTGTTCTATGACTTTGAATACGACACGGTCCGCTACGCGGCGGAGCAGGGCGTCACCCTGGGAAAGACGGAGTTCAACGCCTTCGCCAAGGCCTTTCTCACGGAGATCGGCAAAGCGGGCTACAAGCAGGGGATCTACTACAATCTGGACTACTACCGGACCATGGTGGACATGGCTGTGGTGGGCGGCTACTGCCAGTGGTATGCCCAATATGCCTCCAGTCCCAGCATCTCGGACTACGCCATCTGGCAGTACACCAGCTCCGGGACCGTCAGCGGCCTGACGGGCAAGTTCGATCTCAACGAGCTGGCGGACGAGTCTCTGCTGGAGACCCCCTACGACGGGCCCACGGGCTGGCTCCAAAACGAGAAGGGCTGGTGGTACGTCCGGGAGGACGGCACCTATCCCACCAGCCGGTGGGAGAAGATCGACGGCCATTGGTACTATTTTGACGAGGTGGGATACAGATTGGACAACGGATGGGCCGTCTACAACGGAAAGGCCTATTATATGGGCGCCGACGGGAAAGCGGTTACGGATAAAACCCTGAAAATCGGCAGCGACGGGGCGCTGGTCCCGGCAGGGGAGTACTACTACCGGCTCTCCCAGGTGCCGCAGCGGTATCGGGAAACCGTGGATAAGCTCATCGAAAAGGGCTATCTCAAGGGGGCCAGCGATTCCACCGGCGAGAATTTGAAGCTGGATTTGGGGGAGGACGCCGTTCGCGTCCTGGTGATCCTGGATAGGGCAGGAGCGTTTGAGTGAAGAGTGAAAAGTGAAAACACCGGGGCTGTGGCGCGCCACAGCCCCGGCTTTTCCGTCATGAGAGATTCAATCGGTTTTTCAGATTCCAGGTGGTCAGAACGTAGAATACGGCGCCGATGATCAGCTCGATCCCGCAGGCGGCCAGCACGCCCAGGTGCCAGAGCATCTGTCCGTCTGTGGTCAGGAAGTCGTAATTGGGCCAGAACGGGGAGTTGGCCACCGCCACCATGAAAACCGTTCCCAGGATCCGCAGGACGGTGGACTGGGCAAAATAGAAGATCACGGACCAGAGCACCTTGTGGCCCGAAAAGCCGTAGCCGATGGACATGGCGCTGTAGAACTTCAGGCAGGCCCCGGCGACCCCGAGAAACAGCATCACGATCAGCTCCGCAAAAATGATAACGGCGCTGAAGGCGTAGCGGGACGACAGCACCTTCAGGATTCCCTGAAGGGCTTCCATGCCATCCCGAAGGAACTGGGTGCTCATGACCGCCACACAGACGCACAGAGCGATCATGATCATGGAGGCCACCAGCCACACCACCGCCGTCAGAAGCTTGGCGATCACCAGACGGTGGACGTCCGTGGGAAGGGTGAACATGAGATAGCCCTCGTCCGTGAGCAGATTCCGGTGGAACCGCATGACCATGAGCACCACCGTGGCGATCATGCCGGCGATCAGGGAGAACACCCAGAGCACCAGGAGCAGCGTCATGAGGGCCCGGATCACGCCGGGAACCCCGGGACGGTCCATCATGTGTATGGACAGGTTTGCAAACAGGCTCAGGCCTGCCATGGCCGCGTAGATGATCCACATAAAGCGGGCCGTGGCGGCAAATTCGTGCTTCAGCAGTTTACTCAGCATCGGAACACCTCCCGGAACATCTGGTCCACGGTTTTGCCCTGCTCCTCCCGGATGGCGTCCACGCTCTGGTGCAGGAGCACCTGGCCCTGATTGATGAATATCACTTCATCCAGGATCTGCTCCACGTCGGCGATCAGGTGGGTGGAGATCAATACGGTGGCCTCCGGATCGTAGTTGCCGATGATGGTGTGGAGGATATAGTCTCTCGTGGCGGGGTCCACGCCGCCGATGGGCTCGTCCAGCAGATAGAGCTTCGCCGCCCGGCTCATGACCAGGATCAGCTGGACCTTCTCCCGGGTGCCCTTGGACATCTGCCGGATGGTCAGCGTGAGGGGAATGTTCAGCCTGGCCAGCATATCCTCCGCCCGGTCCCGCCGGAAGTCGGGGTAGAAGTCCCCGAAGAAGTCCAAGGTCTGCTTTGCCGTCATCCAATTCGCCAGGTAGGTCCGTTCCGGCAGATAGGAGACAAGGCTTTTCGTCTCCGCCCCGGGGGCTTTGCCGTCGATGAGGAGCTGGCCGCTCTCCCAGGTCAGAAGCCCGTTGGCCATTTTGATCAGTGTGGTCTTGCCGGAGCCGTTGGGGCCCAGAAGCCCCACGATCTTTCCGGGCTCGATGATCAGGTTCACCCGGGAAAGCGCCTGTACGGAACCGTACCGCTTGCAGAGGTCCCGGCATTCAAGAATCGGCGTCATATTTCTCATCCCTTTCTCTGGCCTCACGGAGCAGGGTGTCCACCGCCTCCGCGTCCAGGCCCAATTCCTCCATGGCCCGGAGGAACGAGGAAATCCGTTCCTCCGCCAGGGAGCGCTTTGCATGTTCGATCCGCGCGGTGTCCTCGGTGACAAACCGTCCGCTGGTGCGCTGGGAGAACACAAGTCCCTGCCGCTCCAGCTCCCCCAGAGCCCGCTGCATGGTGTTGGGGTTGACCCCGGCCTCCATGGCCAGCTCCCGCACCGGCGGGATCCGCTGTCCCGGGGGATAGACCGCCGTGACGATGCGCTGGGTCAGCTGCTCCACCAGCTGGGCGTAGATGGGCGCGTTGCCGCTGAATCGCCATTCCATAGCGTCACCTCCTGCTGTTGTGTGGCTGTATTAATCACTTAGTACAATACTACAATAATACAGACCGTTCCGATTGTCAAGCCCCTTTTTTGAAAAAACTGAAAAAACGCCCGCGTATTTATAATAAGTTCACACATTTCCCGAAGTGTGTGGTAAAATCATAGTAATGTGAAAAAAGGACGGCAATGCGCTATGAATCGTTTACAATCCTTTCTTATGGGCCGCAACGGGCCGGACGCCCTGTCCAAGTGCACCAGCGTTCTGGCCTGTCTGCTGCTGATTATCTCCATGTTTGCCCGGGGCGTTGTGTCCAGCGTGCTCTGGATCCTGGCGCTTGTCATGCTGGGAATCAGCTATTTCCGGATGTTCAGCCGGAATATCGAGCGCCGCCGCCGGGAGAACGCCCGCTTTCTGGAGCTGACCGCGCCCCTGGCCAAGAAGCACCGGCAGCTGCGGATGCGCCGGCAGCAGCGGAACATCTACAGCTTCTTCAAGTGTCCGGAGTGCAGCACGGTGCTCCGGGTCCCCAAGGGCAAGGGCCGGGTCCGGGTCACCTGCAAGACCTGCGGCCACAAGTTTGAGCGTACCACCTGATGTTCGGCGTACTGACGGCGGACAGGAGCCGGATGGACGAGGACCAGCTCCGGCGCTACCGGGGCTGTTACTGCGGCCTGTGCCGGACTCTGGAAAAGCGCCACGGCTTTCTGGGCCGCATGACCCTGACCTACGACATGACCTTCCTCATTCTGGTGCTGGGCAGCCTCTATGAGCCCGAGGAGGAGGAGGGAATGGGCCGCTGTCCCGTCCATCCCATGAAGAAGCGGCCCTACTGGCGCAGCGTCTATACGGATTACGGCGCAGATATGAACCTGCTTTTGGCCTGGTGGAAGTGTCAGGACGACTGGGAGGACGACGGTCACATCCGGGCCAAGGTCCTCCACGCGCTGCTCTCCCGGCGCTGCAAAAGGCTGGAAAAAACCTATCCCAGACAGTCCGGGGCCATCCGGGAGAACCTGGCGGCCCTCCACCGGTATGAATCCGGCCCGGAGGTCAGCGCCGACCGGGCGGCAGACTGCTTCGGGAAGCTCCTGGGGGAGCTGTTCGTGGTCCGGGAGGAGGACCATTGGGCGGAGACCCTGCGGCGCCTGGGCCATGGCCTGGGCCAGTTCATCTATATCTCCGACGCCTGTGTGGACTATGAAGAGGATGAGAAAAAGGACCGGCCCAATCCCCTCCGGGCCCTGGAGCGGGACCATTCGGACCGGGAGGGAGACCAGGCGCTTCTGAGCATGCTCCTGTCCGAGGCCTCGGAGGCCCTGGAGCATCTGCCCATGCTCCGGGATATGGACCTGATGCGCAACATACTCTATGCGGGAATATGGCAGACATACGACCGCAGGTTTTATCATGAGGAAAAAGGTAATACTACTATCTGATAAAAACCAGGTTTTTATCAGATGCGGCTGTCGCCGCGGCAAGCAAACCAAATAGTTTGCTTGCGGTAGTAACGCACAACTTATCCCCCTGCATGAGATGCAGGGCAGCGGCCACAGGCCGCTGGATGAAAACATAAAATGTTTTCATCGGATATATAGTATAAGGAGACACCCACATGACAGACCCCTATGAGGTCCTTGGCGTACCCAGGACCGCCACGGAGGACGAGATCAAGGCGGCCTACCGGAAGCTGGCCAAGCAGTACCATCCGGATCTCCATCCGGGGGACGAGGAGGCTGCCCGGCGGATGAATGAGATCAACGCCGCCTACGACGAGATCAAGAATCCCCAGCCCCAGCGTCAGTACGCCTCCTCCGGGAATCAGGACTACGGCGCCTACAGCTATTACGATCCCTTCGGCTACGCCTGGCAGGAACGGCAGCAGTACAATACCCGGTATGAGGCCAGGGACTCGTCGGAGATCCAATCCGCTATGCATTACATCAACAACGGGGCCTATGCCGAGGCCCTCCATGTCCTCTCCCAGATTCCCGCCGGAGACCGGGACGGGAAGTGGTATTACTGTTCTGCCCGGGCCAATCTGGGCCTGGGAAACCGGGTGGCGGCCATGGAGCACATCCGGGTGGCCCTGCGGCTGGAGCCGGAGAACCTGAACTACCAGCGGCTCTATCAGCTCCTTCAGACCGGGTCCAGAGCCTATCAGAGCGCCGGAGAAGACCACGGCTTTTCCGTCCGGACAGGAGGGAACCTCTGCTATCCGCTGTGCACGGCCATGTGTCTGGCGAACCTGTGCTGCGGCGGGAATTATTACTGGTTCTGCTGCTGAGGGATATACCCATATCGAAGAGAAACGGAGCGAGGCTCCGTTTCTCTTTTTCGAC
Organism: uncultured Oscillospiraceae bacterium; assembly: GCA_905234425.1. GTDB lineage: Bacteria > Bacillota > Clostridia > Oscillospirales > Oscillospiraceae > HGM13006. The sequence continues at coordinate 7,368 of CAJOHR010000052.1, forward strand.
GGAAAAAACAGGATTCTCCTTGGCGGGACGCCGATTCTGCGGTAAATCAGGACTGGCTGAAATAACAAAATACATCGCCCGACACGGCTTGCCGTGTCGGGCGACGTGTACGTTATGGGATCAGGACAGCTTGGCCAGCTCATCCCGGACGATCTCAAAATACTCCTTGGCATAACGGTACTGCCACAGGGCGTAATCCCCGAATTCCACCCCCAGCTTGTGCTTGTACTCGCACCAGTTGCTCCAGAGCAGGCCGCAAACGGAGATGTAGCAGTAAATCAGGATCCGGATCATGGGATCGCAGCCCTCGGGATAGTAGAGGTCGATGAGATGGTCCACCTGGGCCCGGTCGTAGAAGCTGTAGATGCAGAACATGGCGATGTCCACATTGGGGTCCTGCATGCCGGAATACTCCCAGTCCGTGAGCTGCAGCAGCTCTTTCCCGTCCTCCTGATAGAACAGGAAGTTGTCGGGCACGGAGTCGATGTGGGAAAGGCACAGCGCGGGCCGGTGGGCGTCGATGTAGCCCTTGAGGGACAGCACGTTCCGCTTGGTCTCCGCGTAGTCCTCATAGACCGAGGGGCCGGCCCGCAGGGTCTCGTAGAGCTCGATGTTGTCCATGAGGACGAAGCTGTGGTCCACCTTGAGCTTCATATTGTGGAATTTCCGAAGCAGGGCCATGCAGCGGACCAGATCCTCCTCCCGGAAGGGATCGCAGTTCCGGACGCCCTCCAGGAATTTCGTCACCTTCAGGCCGTTTTGGGGATTGAAGTATACCGCGTCGTCGCAGAGCCCCTTCCCGGCGATGGTCTTGTAGACGGCGGCCTCCTGGTACCGGTTGATCAGGTTGGCCGTGCCTTCGCCGGGGATCCGAAGGATGTACCGGATGCCCTTGCAGGTGAAGAGATAGGATCGGTTGGTCATGCCTGCGGTGGTGGCGGTAAAATCGGTGATGTCCCCCAGCTTCACCCCCAGGGCGTCGGCCACCTTGGACAGCTCCTTGGCGTGCATGGCGGTGATGATTTGTTTTTCGATCTGATACAGGGATTTTTCCGTCCGACCGCTGGAGAGAACGCCCTCCACGGCCGCCTTGCAGCCCGGATCTCCCACGTAGACCAGTACGTCGCCCGCCTGGAGCTCATAGTAGGGGCCGGGGGAGATGTTGACGCTCTGGCCCCGCTTCACGGCCACGACGGTGGCCCCTGTGACCTGCCAGATCCGCAGATCCCCGATGCTCATGCCGATCTTGTCGGAGTCCTCCGGGACCACCACCTCATAGTTGGGGAGGTTCTGCTCCGCAGGCAGGGGATTGGCCTGGGCGTCAATAAGCTGTGTGGCCAGATCCACAAGATTCCGCCCCACGGAGGTGTACTCCTTGTAGAGCTGGCGGATCCGATCCTTCAGCGCGAGCTGCTCCTCCCGGGCCTGCATATTCGACAGATACTCCCGGGCCTTTTCCGCGGAGATCACGATGGTGCCGCTGCCCTCCTTCACCCGGACGATGCCCATGTCCGCCAGAAGGCGAAGGGACTTGCGCACGGTCTCCGGGGAAACGCTGTATTCCGAGGACAGGGTGGAGCGTCCGGAGAGGCGCTGCTCCTCCCGGAACTCTCCCAGGGCGATGCGGGAAGCGATGCTCACAGCGATCCTCATGTACTGAGGAAGAACATTGTCAGCCATAGGGTTCCCTCCGTTCCGTTTGTGATCTGCCTCCATTATACACCCGCCAATTTGAAAACACAAGGGAAATGGCGTTTTTCCTGTCGGCCATTATCAGTAATAAAAGGGATTAACAGGTTCATAATATACACAGATTTCCCTCAAAACAGGGAATATCCCTATTGCAAATCTCACAAAAGAATGATATATTTGAGGTTGAACAAATACGCCCTCGCCGTTTTGCGTGGCCGGGCGTCGTTGCCCCGAGGCGGGGCGGAAGGAGGATGAATTTTGGAGCACGAAAAGGTTCTCGTGGAGCTGCGGAATATCGTCAAGGTTTTCCCCGGCGTCCGAGCCCTGGACGGCGTATCCTTTGACGTACGGGAGGGAGAGGTCCACTCCCTCTGCGGCGAAAACGGGGCGGGTAAATCCACCCTGATCAAGGTTATGACCGGCGCCCATCAGGCTACGGAAGGGGAATACTACATCGACGGGAAGCAGGTCCATATCAAGGATACCCAGGAGGCCATCGAACTGGGCGTCTCCTGCGTCTATCAGGAGCTGTCCATCGCGCCGCAGCTGGACGTGGCCAAAAACCTGTTCATCGGCAACCTGCCCATGAAGGGCGGTCTGGTGGACCATAAGGAGCTGTACCGGCGCACGTCGGAGGTCCTGGAGGAGCTCGGCATGAACATCTCCCCCAAGACCATTGCCGGCGACCTGTCCGTGGGCCAGCAGCAGATGCTGGAGATCGGACGGGCCCTGACCCGGAATGCCCGGCTCATCATCATGGACGAGCCCACCTCGTCCCTCTCCGAGGCGGAGACGGATACCCTGTTCCGGGTGATCCATCAGCTCACGGAGAAGAACATCGCCGTGGTGTACATCTCCCACCACCTCGACGAGGTCATGTACCTCTCCGACCGGATCCCCGGAACAAGGACGACATCACCCAGGAGGAGCTGATCACCCACATGATCGGCCGGCCTCTGGACAAGCAGTATCCCGAAAAGACCGGCAGGAGCCAGGGCGATGTGATCCTGGACGTTCAGAACCTGACGGGCGAGAAGTTCCGGAACGTGTCCTTCCAGGTCCATACCGGCGAGGTCCTGGGCTTCTTCGGACTGGTGGGCGCCGGCCGCAGCGAGATCATGCGGGCGGTCTTCGGCGTGGATAAATATCAGTCCGGCACCGTGACCCTGGACGGGAAGCGGCTCAAGAGCGGCGATCCGGCGGCGGCCATCGACGCGGGCCTGGGCTTCTGCACCGAGGACCGGAAGAAGGAGGGCCTGGCCCTGAAGCTGACCATCCTTCTCAATATGACCCTTGTGAAGCTGCCCTTCCTGAGCAGGATCGGCTGGATCCAGAAGCACTCCCAGCGGTCCGCCGCGGACGAGTACATGCAGTCCATCTCCATCAAGGCCCCCACCGTGACCCAGCTTGTGGGCAATCTGTCCGGCGGCAACCAGCAGAAGGTGGTCGTGGCCAAGTGGCTCATGATGCACCCCAAGGTCCTGATCGTGGACGAGCCCACCCGGGGCATCGACGTGGGCTCCAAGGCGGAGATCTATGACATCATCAACCGCCTGTCCAAGGAGGGCATCGGCATCATTGTGGTCTCCTCGGAGATCGAGGAGATCCTGGGCATCTGCGACAGCGTGGTCACCGTGTATGAGGGCAATCAGACGGCCCAGCTGGACATCACGCCGGAGCTGACGAGAGAAGAGGTCCTTGCCTGCGCCCTGGGCAAGACGAAAGGAGGCGCCACGGCATGAACGAACGTCCCGCATCCTTCCAGGACAACGAGTCCAAGTGGAAAAAGCTTATGAACCTGAACGGCGCTGCCATGTTCATCGCCATGCTGGTGGTTATCATCCTCTTTGAGGTCATCCTCCAGATCACCAGAGGCGGCGGCGGGATCAAGTTCATGACCCCCGACAACATCATGAGCATCCTGCGCCAGCAGGTCTATAACGGCATCATCGCCTTCGCCCTGACCCTGGTGATGATCACCGGCAACATCGATCTTTCCGTGGGCAGCATGCTGACCTTCCTGTGCTGCGTCTGCGCCAAGATCATGATGGGCACCGACAACGGCCTTCTGGGCATTTTCGGCACCATCGCCATCGGCGCGGCCTGCGGCCTGGTCAACGGCATTCTCGTGAGCTATGTGAAGCTCAACGCCTTCATCACCACCCTGGGCACCAGCTCCATTTTCACCGCCCTGGCCCTGCGGCTCTCCTCGGGCACGGTGCTGGTCATCCCCGACAACTGCGATCCCCTGTTCCAGGCAGTGGGCATCTCCTCCTTCGGACCGATCCACATTCTGATCGTCTGGTTTGTGATCATCGCCATCGTTCTGGGGCTGCTGCTCTCCCGGACTGTGTTCGGCCAGCAGCTCTACACCATCGGGTCCAATCCCGTGGCCGCCCGGTTTTCCGGCATCCGCGCCAAGCGGAACACCACCATCGCCTACATCATCACCGGCCTCTGCGTGGGCTTTGCGGCGGTGCTGATGATGGCCAACGTGAAATCCTCCAATCCCCAGGCCGCCAGCGGCAAGGAGATGGAGATCATCCTCATGGTGGTGCTGGGCGGCGTGTCCGTCACCGGCGGCAAGGGCTCCGTCTGGGGCACCATCATCGGCGTGCTGTTCTACGGCATCCTGTCCGCGGGCTTCACCCAGCTGAATCTGTCCATCTATCTCCAGTGGTTCATCATGGGCATCATCATGGTGGCGGCGCTGAGCATGGATGTGCTGAGAGAAAGGGGGGTCACACTGTGGAAAAAGAAATGAGACGCAATCAGACGGTCCGGCTCATCAAGGACAATAACTCCGTTCTGATCCTGGCTCTGCTGCTCTTCATCTGCTTCGCCTTTGTGGATGGCTACCGGGGCGGCTTCTATAACGTCATCGTCTATTCCAGCATCTACGGCGTGGTCTGCCTGGGCCTCGGCCTGGTCATGATCACCGGCAACATCGACCTTTCCGTGGGCTTCCAGGCAGGTCTGGCCGGCGTCACCACGGTGCTGAGCTTCAATGCCATGTATCAGGCCACCGGCGGGAACTCCGGGTTGTCCCTGGTAGTCTGCATCCTGGTGGCCATGCTCACCGGTGCGGTCACCGGCCTGTTCAACGGCTTTGTGGTGGCCAAGATCGGCGTTTCGCCCTTGATCGCCACCATCGCCTCCAACTATCTTTTCAAGGGCCTGGTGTTCTATTTCGCCCAGTCCTCCTTTGCTCCCGATGACGTGGACACGATCAAATTTATCGCCAAAACGAAGATCTTCGATCTCAAGTGGCTGACGCCCTCCGTGCTCCTGTTTGTGGTCATTGTGGTACTGGTGGGCCTTTGGATGTACAAGACCCGGTTCGGCAACCGGCTCCATGTGGTGGGCGACAACGCCGAGGCCGCGGCATATTCCGGAATACCGGTTGACAAGACGGTTTTGATCACGTATATTATCTGCGGTGTTCTGGCGGCTGTCTCCGGGTTCCTTATGGTCTCCTTCGACGGCTACACGATTTACACCCAGGGCAACAGCCTTTCCACCTTCCCCATCTCCTGCTGCGTCATCGGCGGCATCAAGATGTCCGGCGGCAAGGGCACCGTGGTCCACATGCTCATCGGCGTCATTATCATGCGCGCCATCTCCACCATGATGAGCGTCATGTTCCTGAACACCGACATGGTCAACCTGATCACCGGCGTGCTGCTGGTGGTGGTGCTGATCATCGACCGGTTCACCAGCGCCAAGTCCGCGGACGAATGATCTGTTGATTCCCCCCAAAGGGTATCAAATATATTTTCTTCAAATTTGGAAAGGATGAAAATGATGAAGAACCTGAAAAGAATTGCAGCGCTGCTGCTGGCTCTGAGCATGGTATTTGCTCTGACTGCCTGCGGCGGCAGCACCCCCGCCAGCAGCGCGTCCGCTGCGTCCGCCGAGGAGGCCGCTCCCGCTGAGGAAGCCGCTCCCGCCGAGGAAGCCGCTCCCGCCGAGGAAGCCGCTCCTGCCGGTGATGTGGATATCAACGCAGCCCTGGCCGGCAAGACCATCGGCTACGTGACCATCAACTCCGCATCTCCCTGGTCCGGCGTCATCGACTCCACCCTGGGCGAGCTGATCCCCGCCGCCGGCGCCACCTATCGGAACCTGGACGCCCAGACCGATATTGCCAAGATTGCTGAGTACTGCCAGCAGATGATCGACGCGGGCGTGGATGCCCTGATCATCTTCGGCGGCGACCCTGCTGCCAACGTGGACATCGTCAAGAGCGCCGACGAGGCGGGTATCCCCGTGTTCATGGCCGCTCTGGACGTGGCCGAGGACGGCCGTCAGTATGTCAAGGCCTGCGTGGGCCCCGACCAGGAGCAGATGTGCTATGATATCGGCAAGTACATTCTGGACGAGAACGGCGCCGACGCCGGTCTGAAGGTTGTCCAGATCTCCGGCGTGCCCTTCCTGGACGACTACATCCAGAGAGAAGCCGGCTTCCGCCGCGCCATGGAAGAGGGCAACTACGAGCTCCTGGAGCCCGACTATGCCTATTCCAGCCGCACCGACGCCAAGTCCTTCATGGAGAACCACATCCAGGCCGAGGGCGACGCCATCAACGTGGTCATGGGCTTTGACGACGATCTGACCATGGGCGCTGTGGCCGCCATCGAAGAGGCCGGCCTCACCGACAAGATCAAGGTCTACTCCCTGACCGGCCAGAACGACGCCATTCAGGCGGTCGCCGACGGCAAGATGGAGCTCACCGTTATGAACCGTGCCGACAACATCGCCAAGGAGCTGTGCGTTGCCATGGCCGAGTGGTTCACCAACGGTTCCACCGAGTATTATCACTATACCGAGCTGACCTACATCAACAAGGACAACGTCCAGGATTACATCGGCAAGGGCGAGTTCTAATACTCCAAAACGCATGATTTGGCCCCGGCTTC
>CAJOHR010000053.1 GCA_905234425.1 uncultured Oscillospiraceae bacterium
ATGGTCTCAAAGCTGGCCTCGGTTTCCGCGGAGCAGCCGGAAAAGGCGGCATAGTAGGTAAGGCCGTAGTCGTCGGTCATGTACCGGAAGGGGAACCGGTCGCCGAAAAGCAGGGTGTTCCGGCTTCCCTTTGATGCGGCGTCCGCGTACCTGTCGTCCAGGGCCTGGAGCTTTTTCAGGTAGGCGCTGGCGTTTGCCGCGTAAGCGTCCCTGTTGTCCGGGTCCAGCTCGCCCAGCCGTTGGGCGAGGATCTTACATAAAGTCTCGGCGTTTTTCAGGGACAGCCACACGTGCTCGTCGTACTCGGGCTCGTCGCCGTCCTCCTCGTCCTCCGACTCCATGCCCTCCACCAGGGCCTCCTCCTTCACCGCGTCTCCCAGGGCTTCCATGAGGCTGATTGCCTGGGGGCCCGGGTCTGGAGCGGTTTGCAGGGCCTCCGCCACCCAGGCGTCGGATTCGCCCCCCACATAGACGGCCAGATCACAGCTGGAGATCTTCACCATGTCGTCCACCGAGGGCTGGTAGCTGTGGAGATCCACGCCGCCGTCCGCCAAAAGCGTCAGGTCCACATGGTCTCCCGCGATTTCCCAAAGCCAGTCATAGGCGGGGAAGACGGTGACCGCCACCTGGAGCTTCCCGTCGTTCGTGTTCGAGGATGGGGAAGCCCCGCCGCAGCCGGTGAAGAGCGCTGCGGCCAGGGAGAGAATCAAAAGCAGGGATAGAAAACGACGCATGGTAAATTGACCTCCGAAAGGATAAAGCATTAGACCCGGACTCTGTTCTGCAGCGCCTCCAGGACCTCATACCGGTCCATCTGGAGGTGCTTCGTCATCTCCAGCGCCTCTTCAATGGGGATCTCCTTGAGACGGCCGTCCCGGGTGCCGATGATCTGATTAAACCGTCCCTCAGCCAAGGCGTTTACCGCCGCGTAGCCCATGCGGCTGGCCGTCTCCCGGTCCCGGGCCGTGGGGGCGCCGCCTCGCTGGATGTGGCCCAGAATGGTGACTCTGGGGTCAATGCCCAGCTCGTCCCGGATCTGGCGGCCGATGTCCGTTGCCTTGCCGGAGCCCTCGGCCACCACGATCATAAAGTGGGTGCTGCCGGAGAGCCGCGCCCGCTGGATGGGGGCCACCACGTCCCGCTGGAAGTCCAGATCCACCTCGGGAATCAGCACCGCAGTGGCTCCCACGGCGATGCCCACATAGAGGGCCAGGAATCCGGCGTGACGGCCCATGACCTCCACCACGGAGCAGCGCTCATGGGACTGCATGGTGTCCCGGAGCTTGTCGATGCATTCGATGGCCGTGTTGCAGGCGGTGTCGAAGCCAATGGTGTAGTTGGTGCAGCCGATGTCGTTGTCGATGGTGGCGGGGATGCCTGCCACGGGGACGCCCAGCCGGCTGAGCTCCAAAGCGCCCCGGAAGGTGCCGTCGCCGCCGATGGCCACAATGGCGTCCAGGCCCAGAAGCCGGCAGGTGGCCACCGCCTTTTTCCGGCCCGCCTCCGACAAAAATTCGTCGCTGCGGGCGGTGTAGAGCATGGTGCCGCCCTTGGACAGGATGTGACTGACGCTGGCGCCGTCCAGCATAATAAAATCGCTGCCGATGAGTCCGTTCCATCCCCGTCGGATGCCCACGCACTCAATGCCCCTTCCAAGGGCTGTCCGGGTCACAGCCCGCACTGCCGCGTTCATGCCCGGGGCGTCGCCGCCGCTGGTCAGTACGCCAATTCGATTTACAGCATTCGCCATGGTCTTGCCCTCCTGTTTTTTCCGCCGGAATGCGGCGGCTGATTACGTACATCTTACTAAAGATCCCGCCGGTTTGCAATGGAAAAACGCATAGAATCGGCCCCGGCGGGAGGATTTCTTCCGCCGGGGCCCAAAAATTACTTTTTGGCAAAGGACATGCAGTCGGTACACTGCTCCATGGTGGGCGTGGTCTCATGGGAGCCCACGAGGATCCTGTCCAGGGTGCAGTAGTTCTGGTTCTGACAGTGGTGGGCGCAGGATGTGACCACGCACTCGATGCACTGGTTGGCCCGGTTTTCGGTCATCACGGCAATTCCCCCTTTCGCATTGATACCCATAGTATGTCCGGAAATCAGCTTCTGATGTATGGCGAATCGGAATGGACTTGCGCAAAATTGGAATTGTATCCAGGGGCGACCTGTCGTACAATAGAATAAAAAACCAGTTTGCGTTTGAGTTCCCGCTTAGTTTAACAGACATGTCATTCCGAGCCAGTGCTCACACTGGCGTGGGAATCTCATTGGCGTATTACCGTGCAATAGATTGCCATACCAGTGCTGCGGCATTGGTTCGCAATGACACGGTGGGGAATACGAAAACGAATTGGGGGAAAAGAAAAATGGAGGGATCTCTCTCATGAACAACCGTACTGATATTCTCTCCCTGCGGGACGCCCTGGAGGCCCTGCGGACCCTTCCCGGCCAGCTCATAGAGACCAATGTGGAGGTGGACCCCTCGGCGGAGCTCTCCGGGGTCTACCGGAAGGTGGGGGCGGGAGGCACCGTCATGCGGCCTACCACCGTGGACGGTCCGGCCATGCTGTTCCACAACGTCAAGGGCCACCCGGACGCTGCCTGCGTCATCGGCGTTCTGGCCTCCCGGCAGCGCGTGGCGATCCTGTTCGGCTGCAAAAAGGAGGAGCTGGGCCATCTGGTCCAATCCTGTGCGGCCAATCCCATCGAACCTGTTGTTGTGGAGGGGGAGGCTCCCTGTCAGGAGGTGGTCTGCAAGGCCACAGACCCGGACTTCGATCTCTTCAAGCTGATCCCGGCGCCCACAAATACCCCCAAGGACGCGGGCCCCTACATCACCATGGGCATGTGCTACGCCACCCATCCGGACACAGGCTTATCTGACGTGACCATCCATAGAATGTGTATCCAGTCGAAGGATGAACTCTCCATCTTCCTCCAGCCCGGCTCCAGGCACATCGGGGCCATGGCGGAGCGGGCCACAGAATTGGGGCAGCCCCTGCCCATCTCCGTTTCCATCGGCGTGGACCCGGCCATCAACGTCCTTTCTTGCTTTGAGCCCCCCACCACGCCCCTGGGCTTCAACGAGCTGTCCATCGCCGGGGCGCTCCGGCAAAGGCCCGTGGAGCTGTGCCCCTGCCTGACCCAGAAGGAAAACGCCATCCGGAACGCGGAATACGTGATCGAAGGCTATATCGTCCCCGGCTCCAACAACACCGTGGAGGACCGGAATTCCCACACAGGCTTTGCCATGCCGGAGTTTCCGGGCTATAACGGCCCCGCCTCTCATGTGTGCTGGCTCCTGAAGGTCACCGCTGTCACCCACCGGAAAAACCCCATTATGCAGACATGCATCGGCCCCTCCGAGGAGCATGTGAACATGGCGGGCATCCCCACGGAGGCCTCCATTCTCGGCATAATCGACAAGGCCAAGGTTCTCAATTGCTACTCCCATCGGTCCGGCGGCAAGTACATGGTGATCCTCCAGTGCAAAAAGACCGTCCACACCGACGAGGGGAAGCAGCGGCAGGCGGCGCTTCTGGCCTTCTCCGCCTTCCCGGAATTAAAGCATGTGATCCTGGTGGATGAGGACGTGGACATTTTCGACACCAACGACGTTCTCTGGGCCATGAACACCCGGTTCCAGGGTGACAGAGATATTGTCACCATTCCCGGCGTCCGGTGCCATCCCTTGGATCCCAGCTCGGACCCGGCCTATACGTCCTCCATCACCGACGTGGGCATCTCCACCAAGACCATCTTTGACTGCACGGTGCCCTTCCACATGAAGGACCGGTTCCGCCGGGCGGAGTTCCTGGACGTGGACCTGGAAAAGTGGCTGAACGGATGAAAAAACGGACATGCGGCGCAAGCGCTGCGTGTCCGTTTTTGGAATCCTTTATCCGTCAATGACGGTGAAGCGCTCTTCCGCCAGCAGACCGCCGTCGAAGTAGATCTCCAGGGTGTATTCCCCGGGCTCCTGGGGCATGTCGGGCAGGTCGCCGGTGTGGCGGGCGGTGGTCCAGCTTCCGGACCAGGACCGGCCGGGATCGTCGTTCCGGTAGACGTAGACGGGAAGGCCGGAGGAATCCCGGATCACGTACAGGGTCTTGACGTTCTTGTCCTCCTCGGTGGCGTCATAGCTGGCCTGGACCGCGAAGGCGATGTGCTGACCGGTGGTGAAGGTATCGGCTGGCTCATCGGACTCGTCCTCCAGCACGTAGAGGCTCAGCTCCACGTCGGATACGCCGTAGGCGTCGAAGTCGGGAGCGCTGCCGGTGGCGCACTGGGTCTCCGCCATGCCACCCACCCGGAACTCGTCGGCATTCGTCACCGTGAACCGATAGGTCACGTTGGGAATGGGGTCAGACAGGGTGAGGGAATTGGTCTCCGTGGTCAGGCTGACCGGGGACTCGCCTTCGGCAGTTTCATAGGAGCAGGTGACGGTCCAGGAGGCGGGCTCCATGTCGCCGGTGTAGCTCCAGCTCACCTCAATGTCCCCGTCCTCGTTCTGGCTGCTGCTGATCTCCGTGATGGTCACCGTGGGAATTGTTACGGAAATGGTGGAAAGGTCCGTGGGCTTCAGGGAGATGCAGCCCAGGCTCAGGGTGTAGTTGACGCCGGCGGTCAGACCGTCCAGGGTGCATTCCGTGCCGCCTACCTCCTGGGTGGTGGAGGTGCCGTCGTCGCCGGTGCAGGTGACGGACCAGGTCTCCGGCTTGGTGCCGGTATAGTTCCACTGGAGGGTCATGCTGTCGGTTGAGACGGAGATGGCCTCAAAATAGGACAGCTCCGTGTAGTTCATGGTGGTGAACTGGCAGGTGGTGGTACCGCTGAGCTGATCGCCGTCGCCCCGGGAGATGGTGGCCGTGTAGGCCGTGGCAGGGGTCAGACCCTCCACCGGCACAGGGGCGGACACGTCCGAGGTGGTTGTGGTGATCTGCTGGCCGTTCTCGGCCTCACAGGTAATGATCCATTCGTCGGGCTGGCTGCCCGTGCCTGCCACGGAGAAATTGGCGCTGACAGCGGAGATGCTGGAGGCGGTGAAGTTGGTGAGGTTCGTCATCTGGGCCGTTCTGGCCTCCACGGACTTGCTGCCCAGCAGGAGCATGCCCTCGCTGGACCGGAGGGTGAAGGTGTAGGTGGAGCTGGGGCTCAGATCGGTGAAGGTGGCCACACCGTCCACCAGGGGCTGACGGCTGACCTCGCCGCTGACGGTGGAGCAGACCACGTCCATGCCGGTGCCGTTCTTGGTGTCCGCCGTGATCTCCACGGAGGAGGAGGACAGGACCTCGGAACGCATGCCCTCGATGGTGTCGGTTTTGAAGGTGTAGAGGGCGAAGGCGCCGCCGGCCAGGGCCAGCAGGATGATGATGGCTACCAGCACGCCCTTCCAGCCGCCGGAGCGTTCCTCGTCGCCGAAGTCCTCCTCTTCCTCGTCATAGCCGTCGTCATATTCGGTGGCCTTGTCCCGCTTGACGGCGGGGGAGACATAGGGCTCGTCGTCGCAGGGCTCCGGAGTATAGGGCGCATCCTCTTCCTCGTAGGCCGGTGCGGCGGTGGGCTCCTCAGGCAGACCGAAGGTCTCCCGGAAGCTGTCGGAGACGGGCGCCGCGTCCTCGCCGCTGTCGTATTCCGGTGGGACATAGGCGGGGGCGTGTACGTCCGCGGAAGTCACATACTCCGTGTCCTCGGGCAGGGTCTCCTCCGTCTCATAGCCTGGGACCACAGACGTGTTTCCGTCGGCGTCCATGGAGACCACCTCCAGACCGGGGGTGCTGCGGATGGAGGCCAGGAAGTCCTCCACAGAGATTTCCCGCTCGGTGGGCATGAGAAGCTGATCCTCCTTCAGATCGTTGAGGGATACCTTGGGAACAACGGGCTCCGGTTCCGGCTCCGGCAGGACCGGCTCCGGCGTCTCCTCCGGCTTCTCCTGCTCCGGGACGGTCGCAGGCTCCGCCTCCGGCTCAATGCCGGCGGCAGCGGCCTGCCCGGCCTCCACGGTGGCGGCGATGGCGGAGACGTCCACCTCCGTATCCTCGTTCCCGGGGATCAGGGGGTCGCCGGATATGCTTGTCCGGCTGAAATAGAGGGAAAGGGCGTCCTTCATCTCTCCCGGCGTCTGATATCGGTCGGCGGGATTGTAGGCGCAGGCCTTGAGAATGATCTCGGTCAGGGTCATGTCCGCGTATTCCGGCGCGGGAAGGTCCTCCCGGGTCCGGACGAAGGTCTCGCCCTCCTCCACCGGGAACCGGCAGCCGTTGTAGATCTCATAGAGGATCATGCCCACGCTGTAGATGTCCATGGTGTCGGACAGGGGGGCGTCCTCGGGGATGACCTCCGGCGCGGTATACTCCGTGATCATCTGATCGGGCATGGTGCTGTACCGCAGGTCCTCGGACCGGACCACGCCCAGATCGCCCAGCAGGAAATGACGGCTGTCGCCGTAATAGATGTTGCTGGGGCGGATGTCCTTGTGGATCAGGCCGCCGGAGCGAAGCTGCTCCAGCGCGGAGCAGAGGTCCAGGCCCAGGCTGATGGCCTCCACCCGGGTCAGGGAGTGGGACGAGAGATACTCCGGCAGGGGACGGAAGTAGTCCGAGAGCAGATAGACGTCAAAGCCTACGCCCACGATCTTCTGGTCCACCTGATAGCCCCGGTATTTGAGCAGGTTGTCCCCGTTCTGAATGCCGTTGAGGAGCAGCAGCTGGTCCTTGATTTCCTGGACCTGAGTGTTGTAGTACCGCTGGGCGCCGGCCTCGTCCTTCACGGCGCCGGCATAGATCAGCGCCTTGGTCTGGGCGTCGCTTGCGGGGATGGCGATGTGCTTCAGCGCCAGCTTCCGCATGTCCATACGCCGGGTGACCAGGTAGACAGTGCCGTTGGGTCCCTGGCCCAGCTCCCGGTCCACGGTCATATTGGTCAAAAGCGGTGTGATTCTTTTCGGATCGATCAATGTAAGACCTCCCATATCAGAGGATTTCGTCACGCGTCCCGCGGCATGGCCGCAGCCGGCGCCGCAGGGGGGACGCAAACGCCTCCGCCGGAGAGCCGGCGTCAGCGCAAAATACGGCTATTCTGCTTTATTCTACGGTATTTTTTAAAAAAAAGCAATAACATCGTGCAATTAAACATTGGTTTTTCTTGAAACTTGTGCTATTATAATGAATACCTGTCGGCAAAAGTCGAAATTGCTTTCGCTGTGCGATCATCACCGGAGAAAGGCGTCCATCAAAAACGGTATGATAAATACGGGAAATACAGCGTTTGACGGAGGAAGAATATGAGCAGGATTTGTGAAATATGCGGCACTCCCATTCCGGAGGAGGAAAACGCATGTCCGATCTGCGGCACGCCCGCAGATGCGCTTCTGGAGGACTTGGCGGATCTGGAGGAGCCGAAGGATGCCGCGGAGGATTCGGAAAAGAGCCCGGATGTATCCAATGAGGAGACAAAGGTGTTTAACGGTGCGGAGGTAGACAGCGAGGCAAAGCGCCAGCGTCAGAAGGATGCCCAGCGCCGGAAGGCCGCCCAGCGCCAGAGCGGCGAAGCCGGGAAAAAGCAGTCCGGCCAGAATCCGCCCCGGCGGAAAAGAGCCCCGGAGCCGGAGGAGCCGGAGCCGGGGGAGATGAAGAAGCGGAGCGCCGCCATCATCGGCGTGCTCATCGGACTCTGCGTGGCTCTGCTGCTGGTGGCGGCAGGCGTGGGCGTCATGCTCTACCGGATGGGCTTCTTTGAACCCATGAGCGAGGAAGAGCTGCTGGGTACTGCATCCTCCTCCAGCCAGACCATCGAAACCGCGGCAACGCCAACCCCCGAGCCCTCTCCCGAGCCCTCGGAGGAGCCCTCCGAAGAACCCTCTCCCGAGCCCTCGGAGGAGCCGGAGCCCACGCCGACCCCCACGCCGGAGCCTGTACAGGTGGACCGGTTTGAGGTGACCGGCGCCGGTACCATCTATCTCTACTCCAGAGGCGAGACCTCCAAGGTCTCCTACATTATCGAGCCCGGCGCCTCCGCCTCGGCCATCGAGTGGACCAGCGACAATGAGCTGGTGGCCATGGTCAACGACCTGGGCATTATCCAGGCACGGCGGGGCGGCACCTGCACCATCACCGGCACCGTGGGCAGCGATTTCATCGCGGTCACCGTGGTCTGCGATTTTGAGGTGCCCACCACGGTTCTGGACATGAACATGGAGGATATCACCATGAGCTACGAGGGCCAGAGCGTGGAGCTGGCCATCGACTATGATCTGTCCCAGGAGATGATCGACGCCACCTACTGGGAGAGCTCCGATCCCGGCGTGGTCACGGCCCGGGCCAACGGCACGGCGGTCATCACGGCCTCTATCAACGAATACACCGCCAGCTGCATCGTCCGCTGCGTGGACGTGACGGGCAACAAGGGCTACAACAACAGCGATTCCGAGTACGTCATCAACTATGAGGACGTGACCCTGACCCGGAAGGGGGAATACTTCCAGCTTTCCCTGACCTCGGTTCTGGGCAGAGAGGTGCCGGACTTCTCCTGGACCTCCGACGAGCCCTCTGTGGCCACGGTGGACAGCAAGGGCATCGTCACAGCCGTTTCCGACGGCACGGCCTATGTCACCGCCAAGATCGGCGAGGACCAGTTCCGCTGCATCGTCCGCGTGAACATCTCTTAACATTCATGGATACAAGGAATCCCGGAAGCCGCCCGGCTTCCGGGATTCGTCGGTCCATTGGGTGAAATTATTCCGGAGATCTGCCGGTGCAGAGATAGAACAACGTCAGCAGGCCCGGGCCGCAGTGGGCGCCGATGACCACGCCCAGAGAGGAAATGGCGATGTCTCCCACCTGGGGATAGGCGGCCTTGATGGCGTCCCGTACATACGCCGCGTCGTCCATACAGTCCGCGTGGAGGATATGGATCGTGGTTCCGGTGCAGTCGAACTTGGACAGGTCGCTGATGACGCCGCTGAGGATGGAGCCCAGGGCGGCCTTCCGGCCTCTGGCCTTCTTCACCACGTCCAGGGTGCCGCCGTCGGGAACGTAGAGCACGGGCTTGATGCTGAGAATGGAGCCCACAAGAGCCGAGGCGTTGGAGACCCGTCCACCCATTTTCAGATATTTGAGGTCGTCTACCGTGAACCGGTGGGCGATGTTCAGCTTGTTGGTCTCGCCCCAGAGGATCACGTTCTCATAGGACATGCCCGCCTCCATTCTGGCGACCATGTTCTCCACCAGCAGCCCCAGACCGCCGGAGATGCAGAGGGTGTCCATGACATAGAGCTTCCGGTCGGGGAATTCCGCCTGCGCCTTCTTCGCCGCCCGGGTAGAATTGGCGTAGGACACGGACATCTCCCGGGACATATCCAGGAAGATCACATCCTGGCCCTTCGCCAGCAGCTCCTTGAAGAATTCGTAATAGGTGACCTCCGGAATCATGGAGGTCTTGAGCAGGTCGCCCTTCCGCATGCCCGCGTAGACGGCGGCCCGGCTCTCCTCCCGGCAGTCGTCCTGACAGGGCTCGTCGTTCACGGTGTAGCTGTAGGCGATGAAGGGGATCTGATGGGCGTCCAGATAGGTTCTGGGAAGATCCGAGGTGGATGAGGTTGCAATGATATAGTCCCGCATAGAAAAACTCCTTTGTGGTCCGTTCCGGTACATCCGACCGGGAGATGGATTCTTTTACACCATTCTACCACATTTTCGGGGAATCGCAAGGCTTTTCCGCAGGGGAACCCCAATCCGATGGAATACAAAAACAGTTCAGATTTCGTTTTTATTTTTTTAGAATAAATGTCATACTTTGGACACAATTTAATCCTATGATAAGCGCAAATAAGAAAACCTCATGCAAAGGAGCGTTATAATATGAGCACCGAATATGAATACAACGAATGGACCCGTCAGGATCAGACAGAGCCCGAGGCCGCCGGAACCGCCCCGGAGCCTGCGCCGGCCGGAAGCGCCCCCGCTGACAACGGCGCGTACCGCTTCAGCGGAAGCCAGATCCCCGGACAGAGCCAGGAACCCGCCGGACAGCCGGATAGGGACCGGGCGTCTGCGGATCGGGATGTTCCCCCCAGCTATTCCCGCCCGGCCAACACGGGCTATACGGCGCCGCAGAACGGCTATGATCCCTCCCGGAACAGTTACGGCAATTACGCCCGTCCCGGCTACGGCCAGAGCAATCCCGGCTACGGCGCCTATGTGAGAGGCGGCTCCGGCTATCAGCAGCAGGGAACCTATCAGCAGCCCGGCGGCTACGGCTCCGGCAGCTACGGTTACAGCGCCGCCCCTGAGGTCAAGCAGAAGAAGTCCGGCGGCGGAAAGAAGATCCTGGTGGCCGCTGTGATCTGCGCCCTTCTGGGCGGCATCGGCGGCGGTACGGCCATCGGCATGGCCATCCGCAACATGGGAAGCACCGCGGCAGCGGAGGCTTCCGTAACCGAGTCCGTGGAGCCCTCCGCCGCAGAGGCCGAGACGCCCAAGACTGAGACGAGCCAGAAGCCCGACAACATCAATGCCACCGTCATCGACGTGACCACCAACTCCGAGACCACCAGCATGACGCCCCAGGACGTCTATGAGCACTACGTCAACGCGGTCGTGGCCATCTCCAACGAGGGAACCACCACCAATATGTTCGGCCAGGTGTCCGCCACCGCCTCCTCCGGCAGCGGCTTCATCATCTCCGAGGACGGCTATATCATCACCAACAACCATGTGGTGGAGGGCGCCCAGAAGCTCACCGTCCTCATGACCAGCGGTGAGGAATACGAGGCCACCATCATCGGCGCCGACGAGGAGAACGACGTGGCCCTCATCAAGATCGACGCCACCGGCCTTCCCACCGTTTCCATCGGCGACTCCGACACCATCGAGGTGGGCGAGCAGGTCTGCGCCATCGGCAACCCCCTGGGCGAACTGACCAACACCCTGACCGTGGGATATGTGTCCGCCCTGGACCGGGAGATCAACGAAAACCGCACCACGCCTATCAACATGTTCCAGACGGACTGCGCCATCAACGCCGGCAACTCCGGCGGCCCCATCTTTGACATGCACGGCAACGTGATCGGCATCACAACCGCCAAGTATTCCTCCTCCGGCACCAGCTATTCCGCCTCCATCGAGGGCATCGGCTTTTGCATCCCCATCAATGACGCTATGGATATCGTCAGCGATCTGCTGGAGTACGGCTACGTGAAGGGCCGTCCCGCCCTGGGCATCTCCTGCCAGGCCATCTCCTCCACCGTCACCCAGTATTACAACCTGCCCACCGGTGTCTATGTCTATTCTGTATCCTCCGGCGGAGCCGCGGATAAGGCGGGCATCCGGGAGGGCGACATCATCACCGCCATCGACGGCGTCGAGGTGTCCTCCATCACCGCCTTCAAGAGCAAGCTCAAGGAGTACAGCGCCGGAGACACGGCCGTGATCTCGGTCTACCGCAGCGATACGGCGGAGAAGCTGGAGTTCAATATCACCTTCGACGAACGCAGCAGCACCACCGGCGCCCAGTCCGTCCAGGGCTGACGGCTCGAATTCCGGAAGAACAAGCGCGGCGCCCCTCCCGTTCCGAGAGGGGCGCCGCGCTGTCCGGCGGTCCGGAAGAAATGAAAGGTTCTGGGCAAAATGCTGTAAAAACAGAGGGTTTTTTGACGGTTTTTTCGCCCCATGGTCAGAATCCACAAAGGTTTTTTGCAACCTTTGTGAAATCGGATACTATACAGACGTGATTTGGTGTGCTAGAATAATGCCATCATAAACCAGTAATAAATGGGGGTATATTATGTCCAGCGTAACAATGAAGCATATTTATAAGAAATATGCGGGCGGCGTCATTGCCGTTACTGATTTTAACCTTGATATCGAAGACAAGGAGTTTATCATCCTGGTCGGTCCTTCCGGCTGCGGCAAGTCCACCACCCTGCGTATGATCGCCGGTCTGGAGGAGATCTCCGAGGGCGAGCTGTACATCGACGGCAAGCTCTGCAACGACGTCCCTCCCAAGGAGAGAGACATCGCCATGGTGTTCCAGAACTACGCGCTGTATCCGCACATGACCGTCTATGAGAACATGAGCTTCGGCCTGAAGCTCCGCAAGACGCCCAAGGACGAGATCAAGCGCCGCGTGGAAGAGGCCGCGCAGATCCTGGAGATCGAGCACCTGCTGGATCGTAAGCCTGCCGCTCTGTCCGGCGGCCAGCGTCAGCGTGTTGCCCTGGGCCGCGCCATCGTGCGGAACCCCAAGGTCTTCCTGCTGGACGAGCCCCTGTCCAACCTGGACGCCAAGCTCCGTACTCAGATGCGCTCCGAGCTGACCAAGCTCCACAAGAGACTGGATACCACCTTCATCTATGTTACCCACGACCAGACCGAGGCCATGACCATGGGCTCCCGGATCGTCGTCATGAAGGACGGCATCATGCAGCAGGTTTCCACGCCCCAGGATCTGTATCAGAACCCCGTGAACCTGTTCGTGGCCACCTTCATCGGTTCCCCCTCCATGAACAAGCTGGAGCATTCCACCCTGTCCGCCAAGGACGGCCACACCTATATCACCTTCGGCAATGAGTCCGAGAACGCCACGGTGCAGCTTCCCGATGCCATCGGCCTGAAGCCCGAGGTCCAGGCCTTTGTCGGCAAGGAAGTGGTTCTGGGCATCCGTCCCGAGCACATCCATGACGAGGAGATCTACCTGAAGAACTATCCGCAGTATAAGTTCACCGCCACTGTGGACAACGTGGAGCCTCTGGGTTCCGAGACGAACCTGTTCCTCCTCATCGGCGATCAGCAGTTCACCGCCCGCGTCGACCCCACCTCCACTGCGAAGATGGGCGACCGGATCGAGGTCACCTTCGAGGCCGATCGTGTGCACCTGTTCGATCCCGAGACCGAGAAGTGCATCGACCTGTAATCGCGTACATCACCGGGAGCCGGCGTCAGCCGGCTCCCGATTTTCGTCTTTTTGCTTAAATTAAAAGAAAAAATGCGAATTGTGGCCGAATATCCGGGATTATTTCAAGAAATATGCTTGGATTCGTCAAAGAGCACTTGCAAAATGCAAAAAAAAAGATTATGATAGCATTGATCGTCAATGAACATGGAAGTGCGCCCAAATTCCCCGGGGCGGGTAAAGACGGGAGGCCGGACCGGCCTCTGAAGGAGGAAACTGCAATGTCCAGCAGAATGTTTCAGAGCGTTATCATGCAGATGAAGGACGCCAGTCCCAGACTGATCGGTGTGATCGACGGGGACGGTGGCGTCATTGCCGCCAGCGAGCCCGCGGGACTCAGCGACCGCTGGGAGGACGCCGCCCACAAGCTCAACAACTCCAATGAGGTTGTGACGGTGGCGGACGGAAAGACCTTCAAGGCTCTGGCCAACTGGAGCGCCCGGTTTGACTACGCGGTATTTGTGGACGGCGAGGACGATCTGGCCAGAAGCCTGTGCATCATGGCCTGCGTGGCCCTCAACGGCGCAAAAACCAGCTATGAGGAAAAGCACGACCGCGGCACCTTTGTGAAAAACATCATCACCGACAACATCCTGCCCGGCGATATCTACATTCACGCCAAGGAGCTGCATTTCGTCACCGACGTGCCCCGGGCCGTGTTCCTGATCCGTCAGGTGGACAAGGTGGATGTGGCCGCCATGGATATTCTCCAGAATATGTTTGCCGACAAGCAGCAGGACTTTGTCATCTCCATCAACGAGACGGACATCGTTCTGGTCCGGCAGGTCCAGCCGGGAACGGACGGCAAGGAGCTCCAGAAGCTGGCCCAGAGCATTGAGGAGACCCTGAACGCCGAGCTGTTCATCAAGACGGTGATCGGCATCGGCACCGTGGCCAATCATGTCCGGGAGCTGGCCGACTCCTATAAGGAGGCCCAGACCGCCATCGAGGTGGGCAAGGTATTCGACACGGAGAAGAGCGTCATCAACTACGAGAACCTGGGGCTGGGCCGGCTGATCTATCAGCTCCCCACCACCCTGTGCGAGATCTTCCTGTCCGAGGTGTTCAAGAAGAACTCCATTGACTCCCTGGATCAGGAGACCCTGTTCACCATCAATAAATTCTTTGAAAACAATCTGAATGTATCCGAGACCTCCCGGAAGCTCTTTGTCCACCGGAACACCCTGGTGTACCGTCTGGAAAAGATCAAGAAAATCACGGGTCTGGACCTCCGGGAGTTTGACCACGCCATCATCTTCAAGGTGGCGCTCATGGTCAAGAAATACCTGGATTCCCGGGAGGGACCGGTCCATATCGGATAAGGGCTGGAGGAATCGATAGAATATGTCGCAGAAAACAAGAAAGATCGTGACGGCGGTGGTGGCCACGCTTCTGGCGCTGCTGCTGATCGTTCCCACAGTCATGGCCATTCTGGCAGGGATATAAGAGGCCATGGGGGAAACGGGAAAGCGCATTCTCACGGCCCTGGCCTGCATCATCATGGGCTGCGCCCTGAGCACCGTGCTGCTGTACGGCACCTTTGCCCGAGGGGGCGGACGTCAGACCGCGGCGGCCGATGACGTGGCGAAGGGCCAGGAGAAGTATGCGGAGATCATCGGCGTCGCCGAGGAGTATTTCATCGGGGATTCGGTGGATATGGATCAGGTCAACGACGCCATGGCCGCCGGTGTGGTGGCCGGCCTGGGAGATCGCTGGAGCTATTATGTCAGCGCAGAGGACTACCAGAGCTATCAAGACGGCAAAATGAACGCCTATGTGGGCGTGGGCATTACGGTCCAGGCCAATATCGACGAGGTCACCGGGAACCAGCACGGTCTGCTGGTGCAGGACGTATCCAGCGGCGGATCTGCCCTGGAGCAGGGCGTCCAGGTGGGCGATATCCTGGTGGCTGTGGACGGGAACGACGTCACCGAGAGCGCCGTCACCGAGGTCAAGCAGATGGTGGCGGGAGAAGCCGGGACCCAGGTTTTACTGACCTTTGAGCGAAAGGGGAAAACGGTCTCTGTGACCTGTACGCGCAAGGCCCTGACGGTGATTCCCGCCAGCGGAGAGCTGCTGGACGGCGGCGTGGGCTATATCCGGATCGAGAACTTCGACGGCGGCTGTGCCGACGCGGTGATCGCTCTGGTGGAGGACCTCCGGGCCCGGGGCGCGAAGAGCCTCCTGTTCGACGTGCGGAACAATCCCGGCGGCCTGAAAACCGAGCTGATCGCACTGCTGGACTACCTGCTGCCGGAGGGCGTCATCTTCCATTCGGTGAACTATCAGGGCACGGAGAGCATCGCCCAGTCTGACGCCGGATGCGTGGATATGCCTATGGCGGTGCTGGTGAACTTCAAAAGCTACAGCGCTTCGGAGTATTTTGCCTGCGCCCTTCAGGAGTACGGCGCCGGCATTGTGGTGGGGGAGCAGACCTACGGCAAGGGCTATTACCAGATTGGCATTCCCCTGAAGGACGGCTCCGCCGTGAACCTGTCCGTCGGGAAATACTATACGCCCCAGGGCAAGAGCCTGATCGACGTGGGCGTGACCCCGGACATTGCCGTGTCCCTGGATGAGGGCCAGGATCTGCTGCTGGCCTCCAAGAAGCTGGAGCACGACGAGGATCCCCAGCTTCGGGCGGCGGTGGACGCCCTTTCCGCCCAGAGCGATACGACAGAATAAATACGAAATTCAGGCCGGAGTTCCGGCAGATTGGAGAATGAACATGGCAAAGGAATACAAGCTCAGCCCTGAACGGTATAAGGAACTGGAGGACGAGCGTAATTATCTGAAAACCGACCGGGACAGAGAAGTGACCGAAATGATCAAGGTCGCCAGAGGCTATGGCGACCTTTCGGAAAACAGCGAATACGACGACGCGAAAAACGAGCAGGCCAAGCTCTATGCCAGGATCGCCGAGATCGAGGAGATTCTGGCCAATGCCGTGGTGATCTCTGCCGAGGAGGGCGGCACGGAACATGTGGGTCTGGGCTGCACCTTCACGGTCAAGGACGTGGAGGCGGACGAGGAGCTGACCTTTGAACTGGTGGGCTCCCAGGAGGCCAACCCCATGAAGGGCCGTGTGTCCGACGACGCCCCCTTCGGCCGGGCTATGGTGGGCAGAAAGGTGGGGGAGCGGGTGACCGTAGACGCGCCCTCCGGCCCCATCGAGTACGAAGTCATCAAGATCACACGCTGACAGGAGGAAACCCCTTTGGCTGATAATCATAACGAAATGGACGCCCAGAATCAGGGCGATCTGCTCAAGATCCGGCGGGAAAAGCTGGCCGCTCTCCAGGAGGCCGGCCAGGACCCCTTTGTGATCACGAGCTTTGACAGGAAAAACACCACCGCTGATATCAGGGATCGGTTCGAGGCCCTGGAGGAGCAGCCTGTGTCTGTGGCCGGCCGGCTTATGAGCAAGCGGGTCATGGGCAAGGTCACCTTCTGCGACCTCCAGGACCGGGAGGGCCGGGTCCAGCTTTACGTCCGCCGGGACGAGGTGGGGGAGGAGCCCTATAAGGCCTTCAAGAAGCTGGACATCGGCGATATTGTGGGCGTGGAGGGCGTTGTGTTCAAGACCCAGCGGGGCGAGATCTCCGTTCGGGCCTCCAAGGTCACCCTCCTGAGCAAGTCCCTGCTGCCCCTTCCGGAGAAGTTCCACGGGTTAACCGACAAGGAGCTCCGGTTCCGGCAGCGGTATGTGGACCTGATCATGAACCCCGAGGTCCGCAAGACCTTTGAGATCCGCTCCCGCTTCATCAAATACCTGCGGGATTATCTGGATGCCCGGGGCTACATCGAGGTGGAGACTCCGGTGCTGGGCACCATCGTGGGCGGCGCTGCGGCCAGACCCTTTATCACCCACCACAACACCCTGGACATTGCCATGTACATGCGCATTGCCACGGAGCTTCCCCTGAAGCGGCTCATTGTGGGCGGCATGGAGAAGGTCTACGAGGTTGGCCGGATTTTCCGGAACGAGGGCATGGACCCCAAGCACAACCCGGAGTTCACCACCGTGGAGCTCTATGAGGCTTATACCGATTTCCACGGCATGATGGAGATCGCCGAGGGCGTGCTCTCCGGCGCGGCCAGGGAGATCCTCGGCACCTATGAGGTGGAGTGGCTGGGCCACAAGGTGGATCTTTCCCCCGGCTGGCGCCGCATGACCATGGTGGAAGCCGTCCGGGAGTATGTGGGCGTCGACTTTGACGCCATCTCGGACGACGCCGAGGCGGTGGCCGCCGCCAGGGAGAAGGGCGTGGAGCTGGCCGATACGGCGGACAAGACCTGGGGCAACGCGCTCTATGCCTGCTTTGACCAGCGTGTGGAAGAGCATCTGATCCAGCCTACCTTTATCACCATGTACCCTGTGGAGGTTTCGCCTCTGACGAAAAAGAGCCCGGAGGATCCCCGGCTCACCGAGCGGTTTGAGTTCTTCATCTGCGGCGGGGAGATGGGCAACGCCTATTCCGAGCTCAACGACCCCATCGACCAGCGGCAGCGGTTTGAGAAGCAGCTGGAGCTCCGGGAGCGGGGCGACGACGAGGCGGAGATGCTGGATGAGGACTTTCTGAACGCCCTCATGTACGGCATGCCGCCCACGGGAGGCATGGGCATCGGCATCGACCGCTGCGTCATGCTCCTCACCGGCAGCGACTCCATACGGGAAGTGATCCTCTTCCCGACGATGAAGCCGACAGAGTAAAAAGTCCTTTATTTGCAACGCTTTCAAGCCATTTCTACTATCAAAAATCGTTTATTTACCAAAAGTTTACCAAAATTGATGCTAACTGAATAGGCAAAAGATTCAGAGAACAAGTAGTAAAGAGAACGTGCTATTTTTGGTACGTTCTCTTTTACATATAACAGTTCACAGGTGAGGGAGACCCCTTTGATTTAGGAACGCAGCCCTTGTTACGTCATGTATTATTTCTTCCGAACAACAACACGACGCTTCACGGTACGACGTACCTGTTGTGGGTCACTTGATTATTTGTTTGGCTTGTGGTAAGATCAATTCATAGAAGGTGTTATATGAGGTCGTATTATAACGGCAACGTTCAAGGCGATGACAGCGATGATCTATACACTAAAGCATTTTGATACGCCGCTTTTGACCTTCTCCGCGACGGAGGACAGTAGCTTCCCGGAAATTGAAATAAAATGGGTGAATGACGCTTATGCCAATCTGCTGCCCCTGGATTTGGAACCGGAACCGGAGAGTCTGAATCGCTGGCTCCGGCATCGGACGATTCCCAAAAACAGGGCGTATGTGCATTCCTTTTTGGCAAAGTGCGGCCTGAATCTCAATCGGCCCATGAGCATCATTTCGGTTAGCAAGGGACTGTCTTTGAATGACTGCTATTGGGTCGTTCCTGGGAATTTTGATGGTTCTTTTTCTGATTACAACCTGTATGACAACCGGTTCAGCAGAACGCTTGCGCTGATTGCCTTCACAGGCTACGGGAGCAGCATCCGATCCTCGCTGGCGTCCAGCCCGGAGTTTACCACAAACGGGATGTTGCCGAAGTGCTGGCGTCGAATCGACGGAAAGGTGATGCTGTATAAGGGCGGCACCTCCGGCGCGTCCAATACAGGGTTTGAGCCCTATTCTGAGTTTTACGCCGCCCAAGTGGCTGAGACCATGGGAACCTATGCTGTGCGATATGGCCTATCCAAGTGGAAGGATATCCTCTGCTCCACCTGTGAATTGTTTACCAGCAAGCAATATTCCTTCTTGCCGGTTGGCCGACTGATTGCCTCCGGGGGATTTCAAGCGGTAACGGACTGCTATGCGAAGTTGGGCGAATCCTTTAAAAAGGCGTTGCGGGACATGGTTGTGCTGGATGCGGTGATCTGTAACACAGACCGACATTTTGGAAACTTCGGTTTCCTGATCGACAACCGGACCAATGAGATTGCCGCGCCCGCGCCGCTGTTTGACCACGGAAACTCCCTATTTAATATGGCGGGGCTGGATGTTTGGGAATCGGCGGACAGCTTGCAGGAATATGTGGACACGCTGGTTCCCTGCGTGTATGACGATTTTTTGGAAACGGCAAGATCCATGATGACAGAGGAGAATCGGGAGCAGCTGCGGCGCCTTCTGACCTTCCGGTTCAAGCGCAATCCTCGGTACAATCTGCCTCCTAAACGCCTGGAGATGATCGAGGAGCAGGTCCGGAAGCGAGCAAGAGTGTTATTGTCGTAAGGGAGTCACATGAGGATTTGCCAGTGACAATCCAGTGACGATTCAGTGACAACCGATGCTGTCACCGGTGAAGAAGTGTGAAGAAATACGCAGACTGTACAGAATGGGAATGATTGAAAAGACAAGCTTTGGACAGTTTCAAATAGCATTGAAGAGGGGAAAAAGGAACATTCTGACACTCCCAACGATGAAACCGACGGAGTGAGCCGCATCATACAACGCAAAAAGAGAACGTGCCGGGATTGGCACGTTCTCTTTTAATATACGGGTCAATTCTGCCAGCCGGACAGGACGCCGTCCATGTAGACGACCCGATCCCGCATCCACTGGGCCGTATCCGATACGATCGTCTCGTAGCCGGTCCCCGCTGGATAGGCCTCTCCCATGCCGGACAGGATGTAGTATTCCGGCCAGAGCACGTGGTTGCCCTTCTCCGATCCGGCCAGCAGGTTTTCGTATCCCGGCACCGTCTCGTTGGCGAACCGGAGGGCCAGGTCCCGGAATTCCTCCTGATAGATGGCCTGAACCGCAGACTGGAACGCGGGAATCTCCACCAGGGCTTCCGTGAGGTAGGTCCAGGGAAGGGCGTCGTCCGGAGACTGGGCCTCGGTCCAGCTGATGCCGAAGGTTTGGTCGCTGTCCCAGATCGGACCGGCATGGATTTTTCCGTCTTCCAGATAGAAGTAGGTGGACTGCACATAGGCGTCCTGGTTGTCGCTGAACAGATAGATCAGATACATTCTTGCCAGAGAATCCAGGTCGCAGTACTCCGTAAAGGCCTTTCCGGTGTCGGGATTCACGCCGTAAACGCCGTTTGCGTCTTTGCCGTAGACTGCGTCCTCAAATTCCTGATAACGGGAGCTGATGTAATCCAGGGCGTTCCTGGAGAGAAACTCCGGCGCCTTCACGTTAAAGGCCCAGCCCCGGCTGGTCTTAAACCAGCAGATCTCATCGGCGCGCTGATAGTTGAGCTCCACCAGATAGCCGTTTGAAATATCCTCGGGATCCGTCAGGTCCGTAACGTAGCAGATTTCGTTGCCGTATTGGTTCTGGTCGATCACGGCTACGGCATCCTCGCCGTAGGCCGGATTAACATCCTCATAGGCGCCCTCCAGATCGGTAATGTCCAGGCCGGTGGAGGAGACCTGCACCTTTTCGGTCAGAAGATATACGCCCCGATACTCGCCGTCAAAATAGAGGTCCACCCAGTCGCACTCCGGCGTTCCGGGAAGGGTCATCTCCCGGGCCAGGTCCTTGCACAGCTTGTCCCGGAACATAGAGGGGTCCGCATAGTCGGCGAGCAGGACCCAGGTTTTCAGCTTTTCACCGTTTCCGAGCAAATCGGATTTCTTGTCCAGCTTGATCTGATAGGGCTTTTTCGGGTAGAACAGGAAGGTGGAGTTGCCCCGGCTCTTGATCTGCGACAGCGTATTGTCATAGATAACGGAGCCGTCGGCGGCCACCATGACCATGGAGCCGGTGACGGAATTGCCCTTGGCGGCGTCCACATAGTCCCGGCCTGCATCCTCCGGGCTGCTGGAGAGAAACATGGCGGGGATGTCCCGGAGGGCCATGATCTGCAGCTCATAGGAAAGGGCCTGATCGCCGTGGCTGGCGGTGACGGAGATGTGATAGGAGCCGTCGTCAGACGGAGCGGCCAAGGCCGTCATGTCGATGGGGAAGGAGGAGGCGGTTCCGAGATCGCCGGAGACGGTATATGTAAGACTTTGAACATCCGAGTCAATTTCATAAACCTCATCTTCGCCCTCCGTCAAATCAATCTGGGTCAGATCAGCGGAGGAGGGGAGAAACAGCCAAGACTGCCGGTTCACAGCCTGAGGCCGCACGGTGATCTTCCCGAAATGCCAGACAGGCTGCAGGGCGTCCAGCGCGGCGAAATCGTCTCTGGCCCAGCCCTCTGCTTCTTCGATCCGGTAGAGCATGGTGACGAACTCCGCTCGGGAAATGGGATCCTGCGGGTGAATGGTTCCGTCGGGCTGACCGAGGACCACGCCCTCCGCCATCAGGGCCTCCGCCGCGTCCCGGGCCCAGGCGGCCACCTGGTCTCCGTCCGGCACGGTCTCCAGCGCAGATTCCTCACGGCTGGGAAAGGTGGATGCCCGGAACAGGATGGTCATGGCCTCCTGGCGGGTGATGCTGTCATTGGGCCGGTAAGAGCCCCAGGCCCCCTGGATCAGACCGTAGGAGGCACAGGCCTGGATCTGGCCGCTGGCCCAGTGGGAGGCGGGAACGTCATGAAAGGCGGCGCCGCGCTGATCGCTGAGGTTCAGCAGCCGTGCAATGGCAGCCGCGGCCTCCGCCCGGGAGATGTTCTGGTTCGGCATAAAGGTTCCGTCGGGATAACCGGAGAAAACCCCGGCCTCTGTCCAGTAGTCGATGGCTTCCTCCGCCCAGTGGCCGCCCGTATCCGGGTAGCCGGCGGCCAAGGCCCCGGCGGTGAGGCACAGCGACAGGAGTGCTGTGATACAGAGAAGACGGATGATTCGTGTGTTCATGAGGCCATGTCCTTTCCGGCTCCGGCGGGAGCAATAGAGATCGCAACCTTATTATATTGTCTCTGCGTGGAATTTGCAACATCCATTTCCTGAGAAGAGGCCGCAGGACGAATCCTGCGGCCTTTGTTTACAGCACTTTATTCAGGAAGTCGATGGTGCGGGGCTCTCTGGGATTCTGGAAGATATCCTCCGGGGTCCCTTCCTCCACGATGTAGCCGCCGTCCATAAAGATGACCCGGTCGGCCACCTCACGGGCAAAGCCGATCTCATGGGTGACGATGACCATGGTCATGCCCTCGGCCGCCAGCTGCTTCATGACGGAGAGCACCTCGCCCACCATCTCCGGGTCCAGGGCCGAGGTAGGCTCGTCAAAGAGCATGATGTCCGGGTTCATGCAAAGCGCCCGGGCAATGGCCACACGCTGCTTCTGGCCGCCGGAGAGCTGGGCGGGAAAGGCGTCGGCCTTGTCCACCAGGCCAACCCGGTCCAGCATGCGCAGGGCCAGGGTCTGGGCCTCCTCCCTGGTGGCCTTTTTCAGGTCCACCGGAGCCAGGGTCAGATTCCGCATGACGTTCAGGTTGTTGAAGAGATTGAAGTGCTGGAACACCATGCCCACGTTTTCCCGGACCTTGTTGATGTCGATGCTCTTGTCGGAGATGTCGTAGTCGTCGATGACGATCTGACCGGAGGTGATGTTCTCCAGCCGGTTCATGCACCGGAGGAAGGTGGATTTTCCAGAGCCGGAGGGCCCGATGATCACCACGACCTCCCCCTCGAAGATGTCATTGGAGATGTCCTTTAACACCTCGAGCGTGCCGAAGTTCTTTTTCAGGTGGGAAACATGGATCTTGATATTGTCCTTATTCACGGCCACGGGCCAGCCTCCTCTCCAAACGCTTGGCCACCCAGGACAGGATGGTGATGATGATGAGATACATAATACCCACAACGAGCCAGGTCTGGAAGGACATGAAGGTGTTGGCCACCACGTTCTTGGCGCTGTTGACAAGCTCCGGGAAGCCGATGGCCGACAGGATCGAGGTGTCCTTCAGCGTGATGATGAACTGGTTGACGATGGTGGGAATCATGGTGCGGATGGCCTGCGGGAGCACGATGCGCTGCATGGCCCGCCAGTAGGGGAGTCCCAGGCTTCTGGCTGCCTCCATCTGCCCCTTGTCCACGGACTGAATGCCGGCCCGAATGATCTCGGCCATGTAGGCGCCGGAGTTCAGAGCCAGGCAGATGGTGCCGGCCTGGAGGGCGGACAGGGTCACGTCCACCCCCAGAATGTTCTTAAAGGCGTAGGGAACGCCGAAGAACACGAAATATGCCAGGACG
>CAJOHR010000054.1 GCA_905234425.1 uncultured Oscillospiraceae bacterium
AATCCGCCCCTCGGGGATCGGCGTTTGCCGGTCTCCGAGGGGCGGTCCGTTTATGTCAGGTCAGAGCGCATGGCGCTGAGACGGGGCATAATCTGTTGATTTACTTGCTGAGATCGTGCTGTCTTACGCGGCTTCGTCGGTGACGTCAGCCTTGTGGTTTGCGACGTTCACAACGTAGCGCAGGAAGACGGTGGCAACCTCGGAACGCATGGCGTTGGCCTTGGGAACCAGCAGGGTCTGACCGTTCACGCCGCAGCCGTTGATGATGCCGGCGCCGACAGCCCAGCTCATATCCTCGGTGGCCCACGTGGCAACGTCGGTCACGTCACCGTAGGTCGTGAGGTCCGCGCTGAAGCCATTGGCAACTTCTTTGTAAGCAGCATAGCGATGCATGATCGCGGCCAGCTCCTGACGAGTGATGTTGGCGTCGGGGTTGAACTGATTGTTGTAGCCATTGACGATGGCGTAGGAGGCAGCCCAGTTGATATACACGTCGGATGCTACATTGTAGCTGCTGCCGGCATTCTTCTGGCTGCCGGTAATTGTGATGGAATGGATGCTGTCATCCGCCGCCAGGGAAGTATCCCCGCTGATGGTGTAGGTATTCGCGGTCAGCTCAGTGCCGTCATAGACCTTTTCGGCGTCATCCGCGATGATGTAGAGGCTCCTTGCTGTGATCGTAACAGTCGCGATCGTCTGCGCGCTGTCGGCCAGCGTGTAGTTGGGATTGTTCACGCCAGTCGCAGTGGTCTCGTAAGTGCCGACCTTGATCGCAACGGTCGCGTCGTCGGTCACGTTATAGACCACATTGCAGGTGTCGCCCTCTACAACATAGCCAGCTGCAACCGCAGGCTTCCGCAGATGATCCTGTCCGTCATATACGACCGATTCGATGTCAGGCGTCCAGGTAATCTGCACGGGCATGGGATCAATAGTGTAGGAAACCTCAAGCTTCTCCACTTCGTTGCCGTCGTTATCGACCAGCTTATGGTTAATGTTTTCGTTTATGATCGTAATTTTGTAGGAACCGGCGTCCTTGGGAAGCTCATCCGGCTCAAAGCTCGTCGCCCAATTCGTACTGTCTATCGTACTGGTGTACGATTCATACGTTCCGTCTCCCTCTGTTTTCTCGAACACAAATGCCATCTTGCACGTGGCCAAACCATTATTCAAGGTAAACGTGGGTGCCTGACCCTCACCATTATAGATGAAGGGTCCTGTCGTACTAATAACTTCGATCGGGCGCTTTTCAATGGTGAAATTCTTATCAAGATCCGCTTCATTGATCACATAGTTCCCAGTCGTGAGCTGCGTGACCGTGGCTGTGTAATTTCCGGCGCGAATAGACAAACCATCAATTAGCAGTGGCATCCATGCCGACGCCAAAGCCTCTTTGGCTTACCTTGACAGTATGCTTGTCTTCACCGCCATCGATAGTCAGCGACCGTTTGATAGGAATTCTAAGACTGCTGTAGTAAGTATCCGTATCTAGTGCAAGATCACTGCCAAGAATGATCGTCTCTGCTTCACCAGAAATAGCAGCAATAAAATCGTCTTCATTAGTAACCGTTACGACGCTGCCCACGCTGTCCGACAGGACATCGTTCCTATCGCTGATGCCCGAATTGTCCGCCAGCGCATACGTTGGCAGAACCGATACGATCATCAGAAGTGACAGCAGCAATGCTAAAAATCGCTTTGCTTTCATCTATTAAATTCTCCCCTTTCTTAAAGAGTATTGATAAAAGCATTTTTTCATTTCGCCGTGTTTTTACCCCTTTTACCATGCGGCGGCCTTTCGTGTCAGCCTGCGAGCTTAAAGATTCTTCGTCGCTGCGCTCCTCAGAATGACAGCGGGTTCTGTCATCCTGCGCGGAGCGAAGGATCTTATAGCTTCTTCGTCGCTGCGCTCCTCAGAATGACAGGGAGGCGCTCCTCAGAATGACGGCGCGGCGCCGCAGGGTTCACGGCAGGGGCTGAGAGCGATATACATATTAAATATGTATCTTGCCCGCCGGATCAGGTCCGGCTCCTTCCTTTGCTTCCCTTCCTCACCTCCGTATGCTCGAGGGCAGAGCAGCTTTTCCTGTACCTCCGCCGATCAGTAGCCACGCGTCCGCCACCCATCGGCGTCAGCGAGGCCTCGTCTGCATCCGGCCTTCAGCCCTCGAAATTCAATTTGCCGGTTTTCCGCCCGCCCGACAGGGTTGCGACCCGTTGCCGGAACGGGCATATATTGTTACCGGCCATTCCGGCAACAACTGAATACGCTATGTGCGGCACATTTCCCGCACATATATGTATTCACGTGTTTTAACATTTTCATATTGGAAACGCAATATTTTTTTTGGATATTATCCGATATTTACGTGTGATTATGTAAACTGAAACGTATCTGTTCAGTCGCTGTCATTCTGAGGAACAAAGTGACGAAGAATCTTGGCATTATTCACGATTTCAGGTAAAAGATCCTTCGCTTACGCTCACACGAGCGACTGAACAGTTACGCTGAAACCATTATGCCGCGAAATCCGACCAGATTCATGCGAAACAGCCGGAATCAGGTAAAAAAGGAAGCCGGAGACCGGCTTCCTTTGGGGTTCATGATCCATATTACTGACGCTTGGTATAGGTATTGTCGTCGTCCATGGTGACGTAGGGCTCAGGCCAGGGCACCGTGTTCTGGACGGTCTGGACCACGCTCCAGTTGGAGTGCAGCGGGCCGGGATCGTCACAGTCGGGCCGGGTGCGGAGCATCTGTCCGCCGCCGGGACCGCCGGGACCGCCAGGACCTCCGGGGCCGCCCTTGCCGCCCTCGGGAGCCGGACCGCCCTTGCCGCCCGCAGGCGCGGGACCGCCGGGACCGCCAGGGCCGCCGGGACCGCCCATGCCGCCGGACTTCATCCGGGTATAGTTCTGCATGCCGGGATTGCCGTTGTCGCAGCCGATGCCCATATCAGGGCAGACGTGCTCATGCAGGAACAGCCAGCAGCCGTCCTCAAAGACAAAGTCGGCGCCATAGCGCTCCCACAGACCGCCGCAGCGGCGCTTGCCGTTGCCCCCCACGCCGGAGGAGATCAGGCCGGGGGTCAGGAAGAAGGCCCGGGAGGTCTTGCCGTCGTCGGCAACCTCCACGATATCGGTGGCCAGGGTATGGAGGGACAGCTCCATGAGCGGGCGGATATCGAAGCCGCCGATCTCGGGCATGGCCTCGTAGGCGCCCTGGAACCGCTGGGTGGCCTGAACGTCATAGCAGGTGACGGAGCCGTTCCACACGTTCTTGAAGCCGCGCATCCGGCCAAAGGCATGGGCCCAGCTCACGTCGTCGCACTGAGACCAGATCTGGCTCCACTCCTCCGTGGCGTTGGCACGGGCGTGAAGATAGGTATGGGTGGCGTGGACAAACTCGGCCTCCTGGGTGGCGGCGGCGTTGAAGATTCTCTGGTGCAAGGAAAGATTCTTATTCATGGCTTAAAATCCTCCTTTGTACATGGGATGGCCCTCCGGTCCGTAGCTGTTCTCCGGCGTCAGGGTATCGTAGGGCTCGGGCATGGGCGGATAGTTGTCGGCCCAGTTGTAGGTGTTGTCGTGGACGTTCATGGGGATGGTGGGAGTGCCGAACTCCATGGCCATGATGTCGTCCTGGGGATCGATATAGGTGTCGGCGGAATACTGGGTGCCCGCCGCGTAGTTCTGGTCGTTGGCGCAGACGATGTGATAGATCTTGAACTTGCCGTCCTCCTTGACAAAGTCGGCGCAGATCTTGTTGTACTGCCACTGTCCCTGGGCCACGCCGCCGTGCTGAAGCTCGGTCTGCTGGCCGATGGAATACCACATGCCCTTGGCGCTCTGGCCGTCGGCGGCAATGCGGACGAGGGAAGTGGACAGGGGGAACATGTTCATGCAGCCGGCGCCCAGGTTCTTCTCGTCATACTCCACGCCCTGGGTCTCGGACCACTCCTTGAGCTGGGCCTGCCGCTTGGCCAGGAAGCCGTCGGCATACCAGCGCTGGATCTCAGATTTGCCGTAGTAGTAGCCCCAGTTGGAGCCATAGCTGGCCTTGGCCGCGTGAATGGGCTCGGAGACCCACAGCTCGTCCAGCTCCTTCTGACGCATATCCGCCGCCTGATAGTAGGCCCGGAGGCTCATGAGGTCCCGAACCTCCTCGATATCCTCCACCATCTGGAGCAGATCCTCGTCGTTCTTCCGGGGCAGCGGGTAGCGCTTGGGTACGTTATGCTCGAACCAGGCGGGGAACCTGGTGGCATTCCAATCTCTGTTGCTTGCCATTTCGCTTCCTCCTCTCATCAGACACCGTAGCTGAAGGTCTCAGCAAAGGTGTTATAGGGCTCGGGCAGTCTGGGAGTGCCCATGGGGCCACGGGCGGCGGTGAAGGTCTCCCAGACCTTGGCGGGCTTGTTGGGCGCGGGGATCTTGATGTCCTTCAGCTCGGCGAACTCGGGAAGCTCGGGATACTCGTCCTTGGGATCGCCCCAGTCCACGCCGTTGGGGCAGTTCGTCTCATTGACGCGGAGCACATGCCAGAGCTTCATCTGGCCGTCCTCCTTGATGAAGTCGGCGGCATAGTAGCCCCAGACCCAGCGGGTGATGGGTCCCTTCTCGGAGACGTCGGTGATGGAGCCCTCCACCATCCAGATGGCCTTGGCCGTCTGGAGGTCCTCGGCCTCCTGCATATAGAAATTGTTCAGGGGCTCGGCCTTGAAGGGACCGACGCCGTAGAGCTCCTCATCGGAGAGTTTTCCGAGCTGATCGGGGAAGATCTTCTGAAGGCACTTCGACTTCTTCGCCGTGGCCTCGCACACGGCGGCAAAATAGTCCTTGACCGCCTCCCGGCCCGCATAATAGCCGTTGTTGAAGCCCACAGAGATGTCGTCCCGGCTGGCAAACAGGGTGTCCACGATCTGGTCCTCCCGGCAAAGGAGGCAGCTCGTCACGTACTTGCCCATGAGATTCTTGATCTCGCGCCGGTCCTCAAACCGCTCCGTGCGCTGCTCGATTGAACGCATAGTATTGCTCCTTTCGTCTTGACTTTTATGTATCTGTTCCGTTTCAGGAACAGTTACCTCCAAATAGCATTATACGAAATCATAACGATTTCTTCCAATACCGATTTTCTATAGTTGATAACCTCCGGTTATAGATACAGAAACAGACGGCGCAAAGCCGTCTGTTCCGAAAATGCGTATCATGCCTTGGGCGTGGAGATGCCGCAGACGTCCACGTTCACGGCGGAAACCTTCAGGCCGGTCATGGACTCCACCGCCGAGGCCACATTGTCCTGGATGGCGCCTGCCACCGCGGGGATCTCGTAGCCGTAGGTCACCACCACGAAGCACTCCACGGAGACCACGTCCTCTTCGATGGCGAGCTTCACGCCCTTGCTCAGGTTTTTCTTGCCCAAAAGCTCCTTGAGGTCCGAAGTAAAGCTGGAGGAAAGGCCGAAAACGCCCTCCACCTCGCTGACTGCCACGGCCGCGATGGCCGCCACAACGTCCTCAGAAATATTGACGGTGCCCTTCTCCACGTCCTGCACCAGGTAATCCTTCGATTCGCTCATTGCGACCGCCTCCAATTCCGGGCGATCCTCGCCCGTCAGTTTTCCCTACTGTAGCACATTTTTTTGAAAAAGGCAACCCGCATTATAGCGCTTTCCCGCTATCGGACCTCGATGATCTTGAGCTGGGAGGGCGTATAGTCGCTCTGGGTGGTGACGATATCGCAGATCTGGGCCACGGATTCGGCGGTGAGGCCCTCCGCCGGAGCGGCCACCGCCACGGAGATGGCTCCGTCGCTCATATAGGTCACGCAGTCCTCGTAGCCCTTGGCGATGACCAAGCCCTCGATCTCCGCCTCCTGAAGCGCCATGGTCACCATGTCCTCCAGCTTGGTGGAGGCGGAGGACGCCGCCTCCTGATCCTCTCCGGTCTCAAAGGCGATGGTCTCCTGGAGCAGCTCCACGGCGTTGTCCCGGGATTCCTGGCGGGCCAGGCGGATGGAGGCGAAATAGTCGCTCATGGAGGTGTCCGTATTGGCCTGGGTCAGGACGGCATTGAACACGTCCTCATCCAGCACCACTACGTCTCCCGTCAGGGCGTCCACATCGGCAGCGCCGTCGGACAGGTCCGCCACATCCGTATCCATGGAGGCCTCCCGCAGCAGGGCCGTATCCAGGGTGTCCGCCAGCTCCGCGGTCCCGGCGGTCTCCGAGGCGTCCTGATCCTGGTTGTAGGTCCAGTTCAGGTAGATCCCGGCGCAGATAAACAGCAGCACCACCGCCACCACCGCGTTTCGCTTCCACAGCTTTCCGTTCAACGCAAATTCCTCCTTCAAAATCATAGCTCCCCCTTCAAATAATCAATAGATGCCGCAAATTCAGCGGCTGGATAATACTGTGATTCTGTCCATGCCCAGACCCGTGAGCCCGGAGATGGCCTCCTTGATCCGGAGGATCAGGGTGGGACTGGCCTCCCCGCA
Source organism: uncultured Oscillospiraceae bacterium (assembly GCA_905234425.1). Taxonomy (GTDB): domain Bacteria; phylum Bacillota; class Clostridia; order Oscillospirales; family Oscillospiraceae; genus HGM13006. Next base: position 6,496 of record CAJOHR010000054.1, read on the forward strand.
GACCACCAGGGCGCCCCGAAATCGGGGATAGGTCCGTGAGACCGTCACCGGAAGCTGGTCTCCGTCCCGGGAGGTCAGCACCGCCTGGTCCTCCCGCTGGACGCTGCCCTCCGTTCGGGACACGGATCGGTTCATCAGGTATTCCCGCTGCCCGTCATCCTCCAGGGTCAGGAGCAGCCGGACCTTTCCCGCCCCCTGGAGCTGGGACAGCATGGCCTCCGCTTCCTCCGTGAAGGTTTCAAGATCAAACGTCTCCTCGGTTTGGGCCGCCGTCTGGACTTGCTCGGTTTTCTTCTGTCCCGCCGGAAACAGCAGAAACAGCAGCCCCAGAGCCAGGATCAGGGCCGGATAGCGATACTTTTTCAGCATCTCCGGCTTCCATGAAAGCTTATTCACATACTCCACCACTCCTGTCTCTCCTCCGGCACGCCCAAGTCCTCCGAGATGATCCGGGACAGCTTCTCCTTCTGCTCCGGCGTCAGGCTGCCCCGGACCACGACTCGCCAGGGGATGGGATACCGGTCCTCCACGGCCGTCTCCACCCGGACCTCCAGGGGAAGCCCGTCAGCCTTGTCCAATATATATGCCGCCGCCTGATCGGATATGAGCCCGGCCAGAAGCTCGTTGGTCTCCCGGGAGAAATCCGTGGAGGCCAGCGGGTCTCCGTAGCTTTCCCGGACCAGACGCTCCGCCGCCCCGTTCAGGTCCGCCCTGGCCAGCGGGGAGAGCGCCGTCAGCAGGATCAGCAGGCCCGCCCCCAGTCTGACCGCGCGACCGGCGCCCCCTTTTGGGGCAAGGCCCCGGATCAGGGAAGCCAGAATAGCGGCGGCGGTGAGGCGGATCAGATAGGCGCGAAAGGCCTCCATTTGGTATCCTCCTATCCCCCGGCCTGCATGAAGCAGACGCAGGCCACCACCAGAATCACGCCGCAGGCCCCTGTAAGTCCGGCCAGGAGGCCCATTGCTCCCGCCATGGCGGAGATCAGGGAGGAAAGCTCCTTTTCCCCCACAATTGCCGCGGCGGCAGCGGCGGTTTTCAGCATGAGATACTGGATCCCTGTCCGGAAAAAGGGTCCGGCGCAGACCGCCAGGACCCCCAGCATGCCGAAGATCCCCAGGCCGCTGCGAATCAATCCCGCGCTGACAAGAAGCGTCTCCGAGGCGTCGGCCACCATACTGCCTACCACAGGCACCGCACTGGAGATGGCCAGCTTGGCCGCCTTCACCGCCGCGCTGTCCGCCGAGCCGCTGACCACACCGCTGAGGGAGAGATAGGCCGTGAAGGCCAGGACCGTCAGCTTCAGAAGGCTTGTCATGAGCTGCTTCACCGTGTCTCCCGCCACCTTGAGGCTCCCGTCGCCCAAGGCGCTGTCCGCCACGGACAGGGCCATATAGCAGGAGATTCCGGGCAGCAGCAGCGCCTCGGCTCCACGGGTCATGAGGCTGCAGAGCAGGACCGTGCCCCCATAGAGGGCCGTGGAGGTCCCCACCGCCCCCGTGGCTGCCGTGGCCGAGGCCAGAGCGGAGAACAGGAAGCCGGAGAAGGCTGTCACGGAGTCTACGGTCCTGGAAGCCAGAGCGAAAAAGCCGGAGATCCGGTCCAGGCACACAGCCCCCACCGCCAGCGTGGCGGCCAGACCCATGGCCCGGTTGGGAAGCTCTCCGGCGCTGCCCCGCAGAACAGCGGACAATATCACCACGGCCATGATTTTCAGGGTCAGCAACAGGGCTGCCGGCACCTCTCCCCGACTGTTTCGGATCGCCCCCCGCACCAGCCCCTTCAAGCTTTCGGAAAAACCGCCCACCTCTCCCGGGGAGCGCCCTTCCAGAAGTGACGCAGCCTCCCGGGGAAGCGCCCGCTCCACCGCCCCGGTCCCAAACAGGTCCTCAGACGCCAGAGCATGTCCCATGAAAAGGACCAGAAGCAGGACCAGAATCGTCAGTCTCCGCATGGAGTTCCTCTCTTTCGCAGTTTACATAATCTGTTCCAGAAGGTCCAGAACGCTCCGGAGCAACGGTAAAATGGCATAAAAAGCCGCCGCGCCGCCGCAGAGCTTTAAGGCCGACGCCACCGCCTTCTCCCCCGCATCCTCGCAGAGATTGGCGCCGAACTCCGTCACAAGTCCGATGGCCAGGGTTTTCAGTACGGGAGCCAGTAGACCGTCCGACAGCTCCGCCCTGTCCCGCAGGGCCTCCGCGAAGTCCAGCACCGGAGACAGCAGCTCCAGGGTCAGGACGCCGATCATCAGGGCGGCGGCGATCCCGGCCAGAGCCGCAAATTCCGCGCTGTGCTTCCGCACCGTCAGCGCCAGAAGCGAAGCGGTAACCGCCAGAGCGGCAGCCTTCATCACCTGCTCCATCAGAACTGAAACAGGGTCTTCACCAGCTCGAACAGTTCCGCGATCCGCTGGACGATAATCATGAGCACCACCACCAGCCCTGCCAGCGTGGTCATCGTGGCCTGCTCCTCCCGGCCGGAACGGACCAGCACCTGATTGAGAATGGAAACAATGATTCCCACGGCGGCAATCCGGAAAACAAGGTCAATGTCCATGCCGCCTCCCTAAAAAAGCAGGATCACCAGAGCAAGGCCCGCGCAGACCGAGGCGGTCATGGCGGACCTGGCCCGGCGACGCAGGTTTTCCTCGGCGGCCCCGATCAGCCTGTCCGCCCGCTGCTTGTAGAGGCCAATGGCCCGGGTCTGCCCCTCCAGATCATAGCGGCCCAGACAGCCGCCCAGCTCCAGGAGCAGTTCCGACCCCTCCTTTTCCATGGGGACCCGCTCCAGAGCCAGCCGCATGGCGGTCTGGGGCGGCCGGCCGGTGACTGCCTCCATCTCGGAAGCGGTTTCCGTGAGAAAGGTCCCCAGCTCCCCCGCCATCTGCCTGCCCACAGTCTCAAACAGCTCGGAAACGGGCGGCATACGGACCTCCATCTCTCCCTGCATCAGCTCCAGCGCCAGCCGGAGCTGCCGGAGAAACCGCACCTGATGCTGCATGGTCTGTCTCGACGCCCATCCCGCCATCAGGGACGCCAGCCCTACCAGGCAGGCTCCCAGGAGCTTTGTCATAGTTCTGTCCCTCCAATCGTTCCATGTATCGACGGCCGAAATCCCGGAGCGTCACGCACCAGAAAAAGGCGCCGGAATCCAGCAGTTCCCGGTAGCCCGGCCGCCTTGAAAGCTGTTCTAAATTGGCAGCGTGCGCGGTGGCAAACAGGGCCACGCCGCAGCTCGCTGCCTCGCCTGCCGCCCGGAGCTCCAGAGGCCCCGAAAGCTCGTCCACCGCCAGGACCTGGGGATTCATGACCCGCAGGAGCCTTTCCATGGCCTGGGCCTTGGGGCAACCCGTGAGCACGTCGGTGCAGGGACCAAGGTCCAGCTGGGGCACCCCGTTTTTCGCTGCCGACAGCTCCAGGCGCTCGTCGGCCACGCTGACCCGAAAACCCCGTTCGCTGACGGCCCGGATCAGATCCCGGAGGAAGGTGGTCTTTCCCTTTCCGGGAGGCGACAGGATCAGGGTCGAGCGGACAATTCCGCCCTCGGTGATCCTGGCCGCTGTCCGGTCCGCAATGCCCGGGCGCTGCCTTGCAAAGCGGATGACCGCAGAACTCACATGCCGGAGGCCCGTCAGAGTTCCGTCCCGGATCACCGCCTCCCCGCAGAGGCCCATGCGGCAGCCCTCCTCCAAGGGCAGGAACAGCCCCGCTTCCTCCTGCCGGAGCGCATAGGGAGAACAGCCTGTGGCCCGGTCCAGGAGTTCCCGGAGCAATCTGTCCGTCACAGGAATTTCCTTTCCATCCAGGGTGAGCAGCTCCTCACCCCAGGGATACAGCGCCTTCGCCGCTGTCCCCTGCCGGAGCCGCAGCTCCTGGAGCTCCCGTTTTTTCCGTTCGGTCAGTTGGTCCAGCGCTGATTGCAGCGCCGGGGTCAGCGTCTTCGGTCCCATGCGCCATCCCTCCCGCGGTACAAGCCTATGCCATGGAAACGTCCTGTATGCAAAAATGCCGTCTCTATGGGACGGCATGGAAAAGGCGCGCCGCTGCGTGCGGCGCGCCAGGCTCGATATAATTGAAATTACGCAGTCTTCTTCTCCTTGCGGCCCTTAAGGCGGCGGAGGCGCACCCACACGTTGCCGGAGATGCATACGGAGGAATAACAGCCCGCAAGGACGCCCACGAACAGAGGCCAGCAGAAGTTCCGGATGGAAGTCACGCCCAGAATCAGCACCATGGTGATGGTCAGCAGGGTGGTGATCGTGGTGTTGATGGACCGGGTCATAGTCTGCCAGATGCTCTTGTCCATGACGTCGCCGAAATCCGCCTTGGGGTTGGCCTTGGCGTTCTCCCGGGCCCGGTCAAAGACCACGATGGTGGCGTTAATGGAGTAGCCCAGGATGGTCAGCGCGGCGGCGATGAAGTTCACGTTGAAGGGCAGGCGGAAGATGATATAGGCCGAGAGCATGACCAGCAGGTCATGGCACAGGGCCACCACAGCCGCCAGACCGGAGCGGAAGTCGAACCGGATGCCGATGTAGATCAGCATGCACGCCACAGCCACCAGCGCCGCGATAATGGCGGAGTTCCGGAGGTCCTCGCTGACGGAGGCGGACACAGAGCTGGAGGACACCACGCTGGCGCCCGCATACTTTTCCTGGATGGCCGCAGTCAGCTCGTTCCGGGTATCCACGTCCACAAACAGGGACTTGATGACCACCTGGGTGCCGCTGGAGCCCGAGGTGGTGACGCTGGAGAGTTTATTTCCCAGGATGTCCCCGGCCAGCGACTCCACATCATTGGTGTTGACCTGCTCGCCCAGGTCGTAGGTCATGGTGACGCCGCCCAGGAAGTCCACGTCCATGTTAAAGAGATTCAGGCCGAAGGGCAGGGTCACAAGGCCCATAAGGCCGGTGACGATCAGGATCGCGGAGATGATCAGGAAGAGCTTAAAATGCCCGATAAAGCTGAAGGTATTATTCCGAAACATTTCAGTTTTCCTCCTTTCCGGTCTTTACGCCATAGAGCTTGGGGTTCGTGGCGTTCAGGGGCACAAGGGCCCGCATCATGAAGCGGCTGACGAACAGCATGACGATCATGCTGAGGATGACGCCGGTGAACAGGGTCTTGGCAAAGCCCACGGTGGTGCCGGTGCCAAGCCGCCAGAGGACCACAGAGGCGATAATGGTGGTGACGTTGGAGTCCACGATGGCGCTCATGGCGTTCTTGTAGCCGGCGTCGATGGCGGAACGGACCGTCTTGCCCACCGTCAGCTCCTCCTTGATACGCTCAAAGATGATGACGTTGGCGTCCACGGCCATGCCGATGGTCAGGATGATACCGGCGATGCCGGGAAGACTCAGGTTCAGTCTGGCAACGGAGATGACCACCATAAAAAGCACAGTGTAGAAGGCCAGGGCAATGCTGGCGATCACGCCGGGCAGACGATAGAAGATGATCATAAAGAGAATCACCAGCAGAATGCCGATGGCGCCGGCATAGAGGGAGGTCTCCAGGCTTCTCTCGCCCAGGGAGGCGCCCACGCTCTCCATCTTCACGTTCTCCAGGGAGAAGGGAAGCTGTCCGGCGGAAATGATGTTGGCCAGATAATTGGCGTAATCCGCGCCGGAATCGCTGCCCAGGGTGATAATGGCGTTGTCGGAGTCGATACCTGGGGCTGGGAGATCACGGTGTCGTCCAGATAGATGGCGACGTAGTTCTCGCCGCTGGCCATATTGGCCGCGTACTGGGTCATCTGACGGAACTGCTCATGGCCTTCGGAGGTGAACTCCAGGACCACGTGCCACTGCTGCATGCCGGTCTCGTCGATGGCGCTGTACTCCGAGGTGGCGGACTTGATGCCGGTGCCGGTGAGCACCATGCCGGTGCCTGCCTCCGCGTCATAGTCCGACGTCCGGAACTCCACCACGGCGGTGGTGCCGATCTGGGCGGCGGCCTCCTCCGGGTTGTCCACAGCGGGGATGTCCACCACGATCTGGCGGTCGCCCTGCTTGGTGACAGTGGCCTCGGAATAGCCCAGGCTGTCCAGGCGCTGACGGAGCATGGTAACGGCGGAGCTGATCCCGTCGGCGACCACGGAATCCGAGGTGCCCTCCGGGATCACCGCCTCATAGGTGATCTCGGAGCCGCCCACCAGATCCAGGCCCAGCGTGACGCCCCGGGACAGACTGGGGACCTTGACAAAGCCAAGATCCAGCCCGAAGGCCGCCGTACAGGCCAGGAGCGCAATGAGCGCGGCGATGACCACGTAGGTAATGATACTCTTCTTCATGGTTTCTGCTTGCCTCCTATTTTTTCACACAAGTGACCGTAATTATAGTTCTTTTTCGCCGTAAAGTCAAATGAAATATTCGCTTTCCCCTTTTCTTTTTTCCGGGAAACGGCATTTCCCGGGAGGAAGCGAAAATCCGCACTTGTATCACAGGGCGGAATCATGTAAAATGGGGGCAAGATTTACCGAAAGGACGCGTGGCAATTGGAATGGCTTGAAGTGACCGTCAAAACCGTATCCTCCGCCATCGAGCTGCTGGCCGCCAGGCTTACCGCAGCCGGGTACGACAGCTTTATCATTGACGACAGCCGGGATTTTCAGTCCTTCCTGGAGGAAAACACCCAGTACTGGGACTATGTGGACGAGGCGCTGGCCGGCCGCATGGAGAATGTCTCCCAGATCCGGCTCTATGTGGAAAACGACGCGAATGCACCGGAACGGATCGAAGCCCTGAAACGACAGCTTGCCCTGTTTCGGGCTCAGGCGGGAGACCGGGATCTGGGCTCCCTGGAGGTCACTTTGGAAAATCTCCGGGAGGAGGACTGGGAAAACAGCTGGAAGCAGTACTATCAGCCCATTCCCGTGGGCGAAAAGCTCCTGATCGTTCCCCAGTGGCTCCGGCCTGAGATCCCCGACGGCCGGATTCCCGTGGTGCTGGACCCGGGCATGATCTTCGGGACCGGGGCCCACGCCTCCACCCAGATGTGCCTTCGGGCGCTGGAGCAGACTGTCAAAGGCGGCGAGGATGTCATTGACCTGGGCAGCGGCAGCGGGATCCTTTCCATTGCCGCCCTGCTTCTGGGGGCGGAGACCGCCGCCGGTGTGGACATCGACCCCAAGGCCGAGGACATCGCCCGGGACAACGCGCGGCTCAACGGCCTGGAGGCTCCCGGATTTCTGGCCGTCACAGGGAACGTACTGGAGGATTGGCGGTCCCAGAGCGTATTCCGGGAGAGCGCCTATGATCTGGTGCTGGCCAACATAGTGGCCGACGTGATCATTCCCCTGGCTCCCTCCGCCCGGAAGCTCATAAAGCCCCAGGGCGTCTTCATCTGCTCCGGCGTTCTGAACACCCGGCTTCGCGAGGTCCAAAGCGCCATTGAGGCGGCGGGCTTCACCGTTGATTCCGTGCAGGAGCAGGACGACTGGTGCTGCATCCTGTCACACCCGAGGTGAGGAATTTCCATGACTTATCGCAATAAGCTGCTGCTGAAACGAGGGCTTCTTGTCCTTGCGATACTGGCCGCCGTGGTGGCGCTGGTGCTGCTCATCGGCTTTATCTACATGGGCCGGTTCGTGATCTACACCGAGGCCGGCGCCGTGTTCTCCTTTGAGCCCTCGGCCCAGGAGTCCGCACCTGTATCCACCCTGCCGGTGCCGGAGACCATCGAACTGGTGACGGGAGAGCCCATCTCCGCCAATGAGGTCATTGGAGACACCACTCCCTCTCTGGAGGACAGTTCGGTCAGCGGCTTCCTGCTGGACTACAAGACCCTTTCCGAGGGGACCAGCCTGAGCCAGCTGGACCTGGAGCCCGCCGTGAACAACACCCTGGTGCTCCAGATGCGGGCCCCGGACAAGGACATTTTAAGCACGGAGCCTGTGCGGGCCCTGATCCAGCGGGCCAAGAGCCAGGATGTCCATCTGGTGGCCATGATCTCCTGTCTCAGCGACAGCACCTATGCCAGAAACCATCCCGATCAGGCGCTGAAGGCAGACGCCTCGACCCTTTGGGTGACCAACGACGGCACCTGCTGGCTGGATCCGAGCCAGGACGCCGTCATCGACTATTTGGCGGGGATCATCAGGGTTCTGTCGGACATGGGCTTTCAGGAGGTGATCCTGGACGACTTCTTTATGCCCAGCAGCGACCTCTATATGTATCAGTACAACGGACAGACCAACGCGGATATCACCACCGCCGCCTATGGCAAGCTCCTGGAGGCCACTCTGGACCAGTGCAAGCTGGGGATCCTGGTGTGGGACCCGGAGCTGGGCCATCAGGCGTTGGAGTCGGCGGACCGGCTCTATGTCTACTACACGGACGGCAGCAGCGTGAAGCGGTACGCGGAGGATCACCCGGACCAGTACCTGGTCTTTATCACCGACTCCCACGACACCCGGTTCGAAAACTACGGCCGCATCCGGTCCGACAGCAATCTATTCCTGAGCGCCGGACTGGCTTACGGCGGAGAAAAGCCGGTATCCGATGAGGAAGCGGCAACAGACACGGCAGACGAAGACGAATAACAAAAAACGATGCGGAGAAATGTGAGGTGCATGTCTCCGCATCGTTTTTTCTTTACAGATCTTCCATGCCCGGGAAGCCATAGGCGCTTTTCGCCGTCTGGACGGCCCGGACGATGGCCCGCTCCATGGTGTAGGCCCCCAGGGTTCCCACCAGGTTCAGGTCTCCGGTCACGTTTCCCACAGACGCGGCGTAGATACTGTCCCCGTCGGCAGTGGTGTGGACGGGGCGAATGGCTCTGGCATAGCCGTTGTGGGTCATGCCGGCAATCTTCCCCAGCTCTGTCTTCCGGAAGGCGCAGTTGGTGACCACAATGCCCAGGGTGGTGTTGCCCGCGAACAGGTTCTTGGGATGCTCCGAGTCGTGGATCAACTCCATCAGGGTGCTTCCAAGCCCCGTTCCGTCCACGCCCCGCATACCGGCGATGATCTTCCCGGCTTCATCATAGACGTCGCCCAGGGCGTTCACCGCCACAAGGGCGCCCACCTTCACGTCTCCTACGGAAACAGCGTAGGTTCCGAAGCCGGATTTCATGGCCCTGTCCGGGCCTCTGTACTTTCCGATGGTGCAGCCCAAGCCGGCGCCCGCATTCCCCAGGGCCGGCACGTCATAGCCCGCGTTTTCGCAGGCAGCGTAGGCCATGGCCGCGTCAGGGCGCACGTCCTTGCTGCCCACCCCCAGGTCAAAGAGGCAGCTCTGGCAGACCAGGGGCACCTTGCCGATACCCACATCAAAGCCGATGTCCCGCTCCTCCAGGTACTTCTGGACGCCGCCCGCAGCGTCCAGCCCAAAGGCGCTGCCGCCGGCGAGGAGGATGGCGTTGATCCCCTCCGCCGCCATCAGGGGATTTAAAATCTGGGAGTCCCGGGAGGCCGGTCCGCCGCCCCGGACATCCAGCCCTACAGGGCGCATTTCGTCAAAGAGCACCACCGTGCAGCCCGTGGCCGCCTGATCGTTCTGGGCGTGGCCCACCCGGAAGCCGCCCACCTCCATGATTCCGATTTCCTTCACTGAGATACCTCCCTTAATACATAGAGGCCCGCCGCCAAAAGTCGATCTGGCGGCGGGCAATAATTAGGAACTGTTCAAAAATAACTTGCACATTCCTGCTTGTCTTCATCGCCTGGCGCTGCGTCTTCAAACCTTGAAATACACAAAGTATTCCTGCGGTTTTCTGAATCCGGCGCATGAATTGCTCAATTTATTTTATCACAGTTCCTTATCGTTTCAAAACCACACGAAGCACCTTGGTGACGCCGCCGCTTACAATGCAGCCCACTACCGCCTCAATGACGGCCTGGAGGCCCACATAAGCGGCCACAAACAGCAGCACATTGTTCCGCAGAGTCTCCAGCATCTGCTCTCCCACCGTGGAGGCAATGACGTTCTGGAGCAGCGGATTGTTCAGCAGAATGATGACGTAGACGGTCATGTACAGGATGGTGTTGAGCACCGGCGCCAGCAGACCGCCGATGAAGCAGTCCACCGTATTGGTCTTGTCCACCCTGTCAATGAGCTTGAAGATCAGGCCGGTGAGGAAGCCCATGAGCACCCGGGTGCAGATGGTGAGCACCAGGATCGCCGGTATGGGCACGCCTGCGCCGATGAGGATTCCGTTCTGGAGCGCCTTCCAGAAGCTCACCGCGCCGAAGACCGCGCCGAGTACCGTTCCGGCCAGAGGGCCCAGCAGCATGGCGCCCACGGCAATGGGCACCGTCAGAAGGGACGCATACTGTCCCGGCAGCGGCAGCATGCCCAGGGGCGTGAAGGACATGACCAGCTCCACTGCCACCAGCAGGGCCAGCTCCGTCAGATAGCGGACGTTGGTTTTCTTGCCATTCATATTCAATTCCTCCTGCTGTCGCTCCGCCACCGGCGGATGCAACGCATAATGGGGAAGGACGAACTGTCCCGCCCTGGCTTACGCCGGGGCAAGTATACTACAGCGGGGGAAAAAAAGCAAGATATTTCGGTGGAATTTCAGGGGGATTTCGTCCCTATTCCATGTCCCGGACGCCGCGCCAGATCATAAAGGTGCAGACGGCGGTGATCAGGGTCAGCATTCCCATGCCCGAGGGCGCCGATTTCGAGATCAGGGAGATGCGGATCGTGGCGATGAGGCACACCGTGAAGCAAACGCTTACCACGGCGGCCAGCAGCATACAGAGCTGTTTCTTGGTCCATTTCATAAGACACCCTCCTTTTTTCCATCATATTTCATTCCGCCGGAAAACGCAAGGCTTGTCTGGTTTTCGTGATTCCGGGCATAATGAAAGGAGAGGTGATGGAAATGCAGATCCGAACGGACCTGGCCATGGAGGCCCAGGTGCTCCAGCAGGCCGATGGACATCTTCCCAAGGGCGTGACGGTGCGGCGGGAGAATCTCCACGGGGTTCCGGCCACGGTGGTGGAGATCCGGTCCGTTTCCGCCGCCAAGGCTGTGGGAAAGCCCAGGGGCACCTATATCACCGTGGAGCTGGGCAGCGTGCTCCGGCGGGAAAAGGAGAGCTTTGAGGCCGCGGTCCGAACGATCGGAAGCTATCTGGACGCCCTTTTGGCCCTCCCCGCTTCCCTGCCCGTGCTGGTGGCCGGCCTGGGCAACCGGGACATAACCCCGGACGCAGTGGGCCCCATGACGGCGGACCACATTCTCGTCACGCGTCACATGCTCCGGGAAATGCCCTCCGCCTTCCGTCATTTCCGGCCTGTGGGCGCCGTGGTGCCGGGAGTCCTGGGCACCACAGGCATGGAGAGCGCCGAAACCGTAAGGGCTTTGGCGGAAAAGACCGAGGCGGCGGCTGTGGTGGCCGTGGACGCCATCGCCGCCAGGGACACAAGCCTGCTGTGCAGCACAGTCCAGCTCTCCAACGCCGGGATCGCCCCGGGCTCCGGCATCGGAAACCGCCGGCACGCCCTGGACAAAAGCACCCTGGGGGTGCCCGTGATCGCCCTGGGGGTGCCTACGGTGACGGACGCCGCCACCCTGGCCTCGGACCTTCTGACCAGAGCCGGATCGGAGGCCAGCGAGGACCGGCTCCGGCAGGTCTCCGGCGGCATGATCGTCACCTCCAGCGACATTGACCGGCGGGTCCGGGAGGTCTCCAGGGTCCTGGCCTACGGCATCAATTCCGCCCTCCATCCGGACCTGACGGTGGAGGATCTGACGGACCTGACGTTTTAGCAAACTGCCGCCGGCCGCTCCCTCATCGGTTATGTCAACGCCGTATTCATTTTCTCTCATGGAGATCTTTCAAAAAGGCGTTGTGGAAAACCCGGTGGATAATGTGCAAAACCCTTGGATTCTCACGGGTTTTCATTTTTCCATTTTGGGAGTTTCCGAAAAAAGGATTGCATACAAAAATGAATAACCACAAAATAAAGGGTTCCTTTTGCGAATGATGCCTATTATTACGCAACCTGTATGGTTCCGGGTCCCGCACATTCCCCACCGATATCCTCCGGGCGTAAAACAAAAAAATCAGAAAAAAGCGGAATTTCCTCTTGATTTTTCAGAAGAAATTCTGTATAATCGGTTTCTGCATGGTAGCAAAGATCGGTTTTACACCGTTAGTTTTTTACGGGGGAGGTGTTTTCGTGCCCAATATCAAGTCTGCCAAGAAAAGAGTTCTCGTCTCCAAGGCTCAGAACGAGCGGAACAAGGCTGCCAAGTCTCTGCTGAAGACCAACGTCAAGAAGTTTGAGAGCGCTGCCGCCTCCGGCGATAAGGACGCCGCTTCCGCCGCCGCCAAGGTTGCCGTTTCCACCATCGACAAGTCTGTCGGCAAGGGGATCATCCACAAGAACACTGCCGCCCACAAGAAGAGCAGCATTGCTCAGAAGCTCAACAGCCTTTGATGTGCAGAAAGCCGTCCCGGATCCTTCGGTCCGGGGCGTTTTTGCTTGTTTTGGAGTATCTGTTCAGTCGCTGTCATTCTGAGGAACAAAGTGACGAAGAATCTTGGCATTATTCACGATATCAGGTAAAAGATCCTTCGCTTACGCTCAGGAACAGTTACGTTTTGGACAGGTTTTGAACTTATAATAATAAGAGGAAAGGACGGTGATGCACATGGCTCTGACAGATCCCGTGACCAGCCTCAAGGGCGTGGGAAAGGCAAAGGCAGAACAGTTGGGACGGCTGGGGATCGAAACCCTGGAGGATCTGATCTCCTTTTTTCCCCGGCAATATGAGGACCGGACGAAGATCCTCTCCATCTCGGAGCTGACGCCCGGAGAGGCCGCCTGCATCATCGCCACGGTGGTCACCCAGCCTCGGACCGGATACATCCGCCGGGGGCTCAATACCACCCGCTGCACCATTGCAGATTCCTCCGCCAAGCTCCGGGTCACCTGGTTCAATCAGCCCTGGATGAGCACCAATCTTAAGGCCGGAGAGACCTATTGCTTTTACGGCGTCCTCCAGGGAGACGAGCGTGGGACCCAGCTTTTAAATCCGGCGGTGGAGGCTCTGGACGCCCAGCCCCTGGTCACCCGCCGGGTGATCCCCGTCTATCCCCTGACCAAGGGGCTGACCTCCAAGGCCCTCCAGCAGCTGATCTTCCGGGCCATGGATCAGGAGACCATGCCGGAATACCTGCCGGAAAGCGTCCTGAAGGGCAAAATGCCCTTGACTCCCGCCTATCGGGAGGTCCACAGTCCCACGTCTCTGGAGGCCCTGACCCGGGCCCGGGAGCGGCTGGTGTTCGAGGAGTTCTTCCTTTACGCCCTGGGCCTCTCCATGATGCGGGCCCGCCGGGACCGGGACAGCAATTACCCCTGCCCCAAGCCCATTCCCCAGGCCTTCTACGACCGGCTGGATTTTCAGCTCACAGGCGCCCAGGAACGCTGCCTGTCGGAGATCTCCGGGGACATGGCCTCCGGACTTCCCATGAACCGGCTGCTCCAGGGAGACGTGGGCTCCGGCAAGACCATGGTGGCCCTGGGAGCCATGCTCCAGGCCGTGGAGAACGGATATCAGGCGGCGCTTATGGCCCCCACGGAGCTCCTGGCCACCCAGCACTATCACACCATCTCCGCCTTTCTGGAGCCTCTTGGCATCGGATGCGCCCTGCTCACCGGATCTCTGACCGGCGTCAAACGCCGCCGGCTCCTGGACTATGTGGCCGTGGGCGCGGTGAAGGTGGTCATCGGCACCCACGCCCTCTTCACCGACACCACGGACTTCGGCAACCTGGGGCTGGTGGTCATCGACGAGCAGCACCGGTTCGGCGTCCGCCAGCGGGCGGCCCTGGCTGCCAAGGGCTCCACGCCCCACATGCTGGTTCTCTCCGCCACCCCCATTCCCAGGACCCTGGCCCTGATCCTCTACGGGGATCTGGACGTGTCCGTCATCGACGAGCTGCCGCCCGGAAGGCAAAACGTGGAGACATTTCTGGTCAGCACCGCCTATCGAGCCCGGCTCCGAGGCTTCATCCGGAAGCAGCTGGAGGCCGGCTTCCAGGCATACGTGGTCTGCCCCGCCGTGGAGGATAACCCGGATTCCAATCTGACGGCTGCGGAAACCATGTATACGGAACTCCAGGCAGCCTTCCCCGATTACCGGGTGGGGCTGGTCCACGGCAAGCTCCGGTCTGAGGCCAAGGACTTCTCCATGCAGGAGTTTCTGGAGCACAAAACGGACATTCTGGTGGCCACCACCGTGATCGAGGTGGGGGTGGACGTGAAAAACGCCACGCTCATGATCGTGGAGGACGCGGACCGGTTCGGCCTCAGCCAGCTTCATCAGCTCCGGGGACGGGTGGGCCGGAACTCGGAAAAATCCTACTGCGTGCTGATTTCCGACAACCGGAATCAGGACACCCGCCGCCGTCTGGAGGCCCTCTGCAAGACGAACGACGGCTTTGCCATCTCCCAGCAGGATCTGGATCTCCGGGGTCCGGGGGATTTCTTCGGCCAGCGGCAGAGCGGCCTTCCCATGTTCAAAAACGCCTCCCTGGCCGAGGATCTGACGGTGTTGAAGGAGGCCCAGGCCGCGGCGGATCGGTTCTATCAGAGCGGTCCCGATCCGGAGGCTCCGGAATACCGGCCCCTGTTTCATCGGGTGGAGGCCCTTTTCACCCGGGCGGACGACACCTTCAACTGACGTATGCACACATGATCCCTTCCGATGCATAGGCTGATGCAGCTTATTATCGGGAGGGATCGTTTTTTATGTGTGGAATTGCGGGAGAGATATCCCCGAACGGCTTAAAGCCCAGACCTCGGGACTTTTACGGCTCCGTTCTCCAGACCATGGCCCGCCGGGGGCCCGATCAGGAGGGCGTCTTCTCCGACGACTGCTGCGCCCTGCTCCATCGGCGGCTGTCGGTCATTGATCCGGCGCAGGGCGCCCAGCCCATGACGGAGGGACCCTACACCCTGGTCTATAACGGAGAGCTATACAACACACCGGAGCTGCGCCGGGACCTGGCCGCGGAGGGTGTGCGGTTTGGGAGCCATTCCGATACGGAGGTGCTGCTCAAAGCCTACATCACCTGGGGACCGGAGGCCGTAACAAGGCTCAACGGAATCTTTGCCTTCGCGGTCTACGACGTTCGGAACAGGAGCCTGTTTTTCGCCCGGGACCCCATGGGCGTCAAGCCTCTGTTCTACGCCAGACGGGAGGAGAAATTATTCTTCGCTTCGGAGCTCAAGAGTCTGCTTCTCTTCCCGGAGATCGACCCGGTGGTGGACGCCAGAGGGCTATACGACCTTCTGTTCCTGGGGCCCGGCAGGACACCGGGCTGCGGGGTCTTTCGAGGGATCTACGAGGTGAAGCCGGGCTGGTGCGGCGTCTTTGACGAAACGGGCCTGGAGCAATGGCCATACTGGGAGCTGAAGGACCGGGAATTCACCGACGATTTTGTATCCTGCCGGGAGAAAACCGCGTTTCTGGTGACCGACGCCATCCGGCGGCAGCTTATTTCCGACGTGCCCCTGGGCACCTTCCTGTCCGGAGGTCTGGACTCCTCCATCATTTCCGCCGTGGCCGCCGGAGAAAAAAACGGAATCGACACCTTCTCCGTCAGCTACCGGGACAATGACCGATACTTCCGGGAGACAAAGTTCCAGCCCAATTCCGACAACCATTACATCGGCGTCATGGAGCAGGCCATCGGCGCCAGAGGGCACCACATTGAGCTGGACACGGAGGCGCTGGTCTCCGGTCTCTTTGAGGCGGCGGAGGCCCGGGATCTCCCCGGCATGGCGGATGTGGATTCCTCCATGCTGCTGCTCTGCCGGGAGGCCCGCAAAGACGCCACAGTGATCCTCTCCGGGGAGTGCGCCGACGAGATTTTTGGGGGATATCCCTGGTACCGGGACCCGGAGATCCGCCAGTCGGCGGGCTTCCCATGGTCCCAGAACACGGAATATCGGGCCGGCTTTGTGCGGCCGGAGCTGCTTGCCTGGGAGGACCCAAGGGAGTTCGTGGACCGGCGGTATCAGGAGACATTGGACGAGGCGGATGTGCTGCCGGAGCGCTCCGCTTTGGAGAGGCGCATGAAGGAGATGATGGTCCTGAATCTCCGGTGGTTCATGCAGACGCTCCTGGACCGGAAGGACCGGATGTCCATGTGGTCGGGGCTGGAGATCCGGGTGCCCTTCTGCGACAAGCGGATCGTGGAATACCTTTACACCGTGCCCTGGGCC
>CAJOHR010000055.1 GCA_905234425.1 uncultured Oscillospiraceae bacterium
ATCTTTTTACTTTCGCTTTTCGCATCGTGTTTTGATGCGGAAAGCGATTTGAAAATTGCCTTGGACCTTGCAGAAAAGAATCGTCCCGAACTTGAACGTGTGCTTGAACATTACAAGTCCGACCCCGAAAAACTTGCGGCGGCAAAATTTTTAATTAAAAATATGCCGTATCATTATTCTTATCAATGTGATGAAATAAACGAATATTATAAAATTGCGTTAACTGTTTTTCCGACAGACCTTACGCCGGAGCAGCAGAAAGATAGTTTATTGAAAGTTAAGAAAAAAATATATCCGTTTTTGGAAAATAAAACAATTTCCGACATAAAAATTATGACGGCGGATTATTTAATTTACTCTATTGACAGAGCCTTCGATAATTGGAAAACAAAACAATGGAATAAGGCTTTGTCATTTGAAGAATTTTGTGAATGGCTTTTATCTTATAAAGTTACAGAAAAACAAAGTTTTGACTATTGGCGAGATACATTACTGGCACTTTTTACAAACGACTTAAACAAAATGCCTTTTGACGATGCAGAATACGGCACGGCGTTCAAAACTTTGGAAACGGTGAGGAATGAAATTTATTGGAAACAACTTCCGCATGGATTATATACAGAAATGCCTTATCCTATGTTGAGTGCTTCGACAATGGCTCGTCAAACATTCGGACGGTGTCAAGATTATGTTGTCGTCGCGGCATCGACATTCAGGGCATTGGGGTTACCCGTAATAATCGACGAATCACCGCTTTGGGGGCGGCATAGGCTCGGACATTCTTGGAACCGAAATGGCGCCCAAGCAGGTGACCCTATTTGACGCGCCGGCCATGGACCTGTATGTGCGGGCGCCCGAGACCGGCGATACGCCGGGCACGGTCTATGCCCAAAACAGCTTGGGCTACAGTGTCCAGTGGTACACCGTGGGCGTCAATAAGGATGAGGTCAAAACCGAATGGAAGTACCTGGATGAATCCAACGTGGAGCAAACCCTTGCGCCGACGGATGTGTTTAAGCCCAATACCGTTTATACCGTCTACATCACCCTGAAGCCGATCTACTCCTCCACGACCTACTACTTCGGAGATCCCCCGAAGATCACCTTCGACGGGGAGGAAGTGACGTATGCGTCCAAGTCCGCCAACCAGGTGGTCATCAAGAAGGAATTCCCGGCCACGGAGGCGAGACGGGACATTGAGAAGCTCCAGTTCGCGGTGGACGAGCCCCTCTTCGGCGAGACGCCCGACGAGACGGTGGAGCTGACCGCGGGCCCTGCCAAGGTGATCAGCGTGCTGTGGAAGGACGACAAGGACCATCCCCTCACCGCCTCCGACACCTTCCAGGCGGATACCACCTACACTCTGACTGTCCGGCTGGAGGCGAATCTGGCCTATCAGTTCTCCGATGTGCTGGACAAGGAAAACTGCATCATGAACGTGGAGTACCTGGACCACGGCCAGAGACCCGACGACCTCCGCATCATCTCCCAGGATCAGGCGGAGCTGGACTTCCAATGGACCGTTCCCGGCCCTGTCCACGATATGAAGCTCAATACGGCGCAGCAGGCCTATGGGGAGACCCCCAACATCTATTCCTGGCCTGCGGAGGGCGAAGAGGGATACTACGTCCAGGAGACCCGCTGGATCGATCAGACCGACAGCAAGACCCTGACCTATGAGGACGTGCTCACAGAGGGACACGTCTATCAGATGGAGATCGACGTCTATCCCGGCAAGGGCTACAAGCTGGACGCCTCTGTGACAGCCACCCTCAACGGCGTCCCCGTGCTGAGTGCCAACATTGACTCGGATCATGTGACCCTGCTCTTCGACGCCCCCGTGTCCGAGGCGAAGCTGATCCATGCGGTGGCCGCGACCTATGCCTACCCGGTGGAGCCCGGCGAGGAGGCTATGGAATCTGTGGACCTGCCGGAGGACGTAAACTACGAAGCTCCCACGGTGGTCTGGTATGACGAGGACGGCAACGACATCTACAACTTCCAATTTGAGGACGGAAAGACGTATACCGTGGATGTGACGGTGATCCCCGATCTGGGCTACGCCTTTGCCGAGGACTGCACGTATACTCTGAACGGCGAGGCTGCCACCTTTACCCCCGACGGCAGAAACGTCATCCTCTCCAAGACCTACGAGGTCTCCTCCCAGGCCACCGTCAGCTTTGATTCCAACGGCGGCGACGGCTTCATGGCCTCCGCCAAGGTGGAAAAGGGCGGAAAGTACACCCTGCCCGAATGCACCTTCACCGCTCCGGAGGGCAAGGCGTTCGACAAGTGGGACAAGGGCGCCCCCGGCGAAGAGATCGAGGTCACAGCCAGCATGACCCTCAAGGCCCTCTGGAAGGACGCGTCCCGGGTCATGCCCTTCACCGACGTGGTCGAGGGGAAGAACTGGTTCTACAGCGACGTGAAGATCGCCTATGAGAGCTATCTCATCGACGGCTACACCTCTACCACCTATGAGCCCTACAAGAACATGACCTACGCCCAGGCGGTGACTCTGGCGGCCCGTATGCACCAGAAGTACACCACTGGCTCTGTCACCCTGAAGAACAGCCCCACAAAGCCCTGGTATCAGACCTATGTGGACTACGCCAAGGAAAACCATATCATCTCCAAGGATTACGACTGGAATGCCGACGCCACCAGAGCGGGCTACATCGAGATCTTTGCCTGCGCCCTGCCCGAGGAGGCCTTCACGGCCAAGAACACCGTGGCGGACGACGCCATCCCCGACGTGCGGATGACCCATCCCCAGGCCACGGAGATCTACAAGCTCTATCGGGCCGGTATTCTGGAGGGCTCTTCGGAACGGATCGGCGACATCAAAGTCGAGCATCTGTGCAAGCCGGATGATAAGATCACCCGGGCCGAGGTGGCCGCCATCCTGACCCGTATGATGAACCCCGCCGAGCGGAAGGAGTTTACCCTTTCCTAAGGTACCCATAAAGGAAATGCTTGCGTCCCGGACCGGCCCAGCCGGCCCGGGACCGCGTCATATTGGGATTTGTCGCGCTGTTCGCCAACGTCCCGCAACCACCCCCTGTCATTGCGAACCAGTCCGCCCCACTGGTGTGGCAATCTCTGGCATGGTATGTGGTGCGTCAATGAGATTCCCACGCCAGTGTGAGCTACTACGTCGGAATGACAAGGTGGTCAAAGACCTCGCCAAATCCCAATTTGTTCTCTGCCGGACACAAAAACACAAAGGGATGCTTTTACAAACGGCCGGCGGTGTGGTATGATGAAGGGCAGAACATAAAGGGGGAGATTTCAAATGAGTCTGCAAGAACAAAAGTGCCCCGCCTGTACGGCCCCCATGCGGTTTGATCCTCCCACGGGAAAGCTGGTCTGCGACTTCTGCGGCACCGTGATGGACATTCCCAAGGTGGAGCCGGCGGCCCAGACCAAGCCAAAAAAGCCGGCCCCAAAGCCCAAGGACGAATCCGCCGTGGAGGGCTTCGACTTTTCCGCGCTCAACGACCAGGCGTCGGACGCCGCCGCCGAGAGCCTGCCCGTCTACAACTGCGTCTCCTGCGGCGCGGAGGTCATCGCCCCCGCGGAGCAGATGGCCCTGACCTGTCCCTACTGCGGCAACAACATCGTCCTGACCGAAAAGGTCACCGGCAGTCTGCGGCCCGACGGCGTGATCCCCTTCAAAATCGTCAGCGGGGACCTGCCCGACGCCGTGAACCGGTATTATAAGAACAAAAAGCTGCTGCCCAAGGGCTTTTTCTCCGAAAGCACCATGGGCTCCGTCACCGGCGTCTACCTGCCCTTCTGGGTTTTCGGCGGCCGTCTCTCCGGCTCCCTGACCTTCCGGGGCGAAAAATCCCGGACCCGGCGGGAAGGGGACTACGTGGTGACCACCACGGACTACTATCAGCTGGACCGGGACGCCTCCATGGCCTTCCAGGACGTGCCCGTGGACGCCAGCGGCAAGGTGGACGACAAGCTCATGGACTCCCTGGAGCCCTTCGACATGAGCCAGGTGCAGCCCTTCGATATGCGCTATCTGGCCGGCTTCACAGCGGACCGGTTCGATCAGAAGAAGCAGGACATCTCCAGCCGGGCGGAGCAGCGGATGCAGAACAGCGCCGGGACCGTGGTGGAGGCCCGGGCGGGCAGAGGCTATGCCAACGTGCGGAAGACCGGCGGAAAGCTCAAGGCCGACCTCACCGCCAAATATCTCCTGTTCCCCGTGTACATGTTCGATATCAACCACGGAAAAAAGAGCTACCATTTCGCGGTGAACGGCCAAACAGGCAAGGTCGTGGGGGAGCTCCCCATCGACAAGGGCGTGAGCTGGATGTATTTCCTCAAGCGATTCGGCATCCTGGCGGGAATCATCCTCCTGCTGTCCTTCGGGACCTATATGCTGGGGGTGTGAGAAAGTGAAAATCATGCGATATGCGGCGCTGCTGCTGGCGCTTGTGCTCTGCCTGTCTCCCCTGACCGTCCTGGCCTCGGACCTGTGGAGCGAGGAATACTATCGTGCCGTGGACACCTCCCGGGAGCTGACCCAGACGGAGCAGGACGATCTGGACAGCCTGTGCCTGACCTTTATGAAAAACCATCAGGCGGATCTGGCCATGCTGGCCCTGACCTCGGACCGCTATGAGGGGGAGAGCCTTTCGGCCCACGCCAGAGACTATTATGACCGCTGCGGCTTCGGCTACGGCCCCAATCACGACGGGTTTATGATGATCTGGGACACGGACACCGACGAGATGGTGATCGAAACCATCGGCAATGCCGGGGATCTGATTCCCGCGGACTATCTGGAATTCACCGCGAAAACGGCGGTCACCTATCGGGAAAAGTACGGCGTTTACGGCCCCTTCTATGCCGTGACCAAGCTGCTGACGAACTATCTGGAGCCGGACAGCGGGGAGGAAGCGGCGGAGGAAGCGGCGGAGGAGACTGAGGAGCCGGAGGAAATCACGGACCCCGCCGCCCGGGTGGGCCCCGGCGGCGACATGCCGGAATGGTATCCCCAATACCCCCGGCAGTTCCCCAAGTACCACGACGAGACCGCTCCCCGGGTGGTGGACGTGGCGGACATTTTCACCGATTCGGAGGAAGAAACCATGGAGGCCCGGCTGCAGGAGCTCCGGCAGGAGCTGAGCCGGGACATTGTGATCTTCACCGACGTCTCCACCTACGGTCTGAGCCGGGAGGTCTACGCCGCGGATTTCTACGACTTCAACGGCTACGGCATCGGCGAGGAATATGAGGGCGTCTGCCTCTTTGTCTGCATGGACCCGAATGACCGGGGCTGGTGGTGCTGCTGCACCGGACCGGAGACCCGGGCGCTTTACACCGAGACCGTGGCCAATCAGATTGATGACATCCTCTATGAGTACATGGCCGCGGGGGACTACGGCCCCGGCGTGGCCGACTGGATTGAGAACTTCCGGCGGATCTATCTGACGGGCTCTCCCTATACCCCGGATTGGGCCATGCAGGACAAGACTGCCTTCCAGCGCACCCATGACGGGAGCGCCCCGCGGATCGTGGATGACGCCAAACTGCTGTCCCGGAGCGAGATCGACGCCCTGGAGACCCACGCCAAAGAGATCCGGGAGAAATACGGCGTGGATCTGGTGATCCACACGGCCTACAACGAAGGAAACATGACCAAGGAGCAGTTCGCCCGGGACTTTTACTACTTTAACGGCTACGGCCTGGGCGAAGACTACGACGGCATCCTCATGACCGTGTTCAAGCGGCCCGGCTACGCCCTGGAGGACATCCTCCTCACGGGCTTCGGCGCCGGACAGGAAAAGCTGACGGAAGCGGCCGCAAACCGCCTGGTCAGCCGGAGCGAGAGCCCCATGGAGTCCGGGGAATACCTGACGGCCATGATGGGCTGGCTGGATCAGACGGAGCACCTGCTGAAAACAGGCCGGGCGCCCCGATCCCCGGGCTCCTGGATGTTCACCCTGGTGCTGGCGCTGCTGGCGGGCGCGGTTTTCGGCGGCGTGGCCCTGGGCCGGGCCAGAGCGAATATGGCGGCCCCCCAGCTCAAGGGGGAGGCCGATGCCTATCTGGTGAAGGACAGCCTGTCCGTCCGGGACAGGGGAGACCACTACCTGAACTCCGTGGAGTCCAGACGGTATGATCCCCCGGAGGATAAGTCCTCCGGCGGCTCCTCCGGCGGCGGCTCCTCCTCCTACTCAGGCTCCTATTCCGGGTCCTCCGGCACGTCCCATTCCGGCTCCGGCAGGAATTTCTAGAGATTGGGTAACTGCTTCAGTCGCTTGTGTCATCCTGAGCGTAAGCGAAGGATCTTGAAATCGTGAATCACGCCAAGATTCTTCGTCACTTTGTTCCTCAGAATGACAGCGACTGAACAGATACGAGATTGGAGATGTGAAGATGAAGGTTTGTCTGCTCAACGACTCCTTTCCCCCGGTCATTGACGGAGTGGTCAATGTGGTCATGAACTACGCCGACTATCTCGTAAAGGACCACGGGGCGGAGGTCATCGTGGGGACCCCCAAGTACCCCGACGGGGATTACAGCGGCTACGACTATCCCGTGGTGGCCTACCCCAGCATCGACACCACGGCGGTGGCCAGCGGCTACCGGACGGGAAATCCCTTCGCGGGGAAGGCTGTCTCGGCCCTGGCGGATTTTCAGCCTCATGTGATCCACAGCCATTGCCCCGCCTCGGCCACGGTCATTGCCCGGCTGCTGCGGGAGGAAACCGGGGCGCCGGTGGTGTTCACCTACCACACCAAGTATGATATCGACCTCCAGCGGATGATCAAGCTCCGGCTGGCGGCGAAGGAGAGCATCCGGGCCATGGTCTCCAACATCGAGGCCTGCGACGACGTCTGGGTGGTGAGCCGGGGCGCCGGAGAGAGCCTCAAGGCCCTGGGCTTCCAGGGGGATTATCTGGTCATGAACAACGGGGTGGACTTCCGGCGGGGCCGGGTCTCCGAGGCGGAGGTGGAAACAGCCACCGCGGGCTTCGACCTGCCAAAGGACGTGCCCATGTTCCTGTTTGTGGGTCGCATGATGACCTACAAGGGTCTGCCCCTGATTCTGGACGCATTGCGTCTGCTCTCCGACGGGGGCCGGGATTTCCGCATGGTGTTCGTGGGCAAGGGTCCGGATCAGGCCATGCTGGAGGAAAAGGCAAGAAATCTGGACCTGATGGACTGCGAAAACTCCCCGGGGAAGTGTATCTTTACTGGCCCGATCTATGACCGGGACGTGCTCCGGGCCTGGAATACCCGGGCGGATCTGTTTCTGTTCCCCTCCACCTTCGACACCAACGGTCTGGTGGTCCGGGAGGCGGCGGCCTGCGGGCTTGCCAGCGTCCTGATCGAAAACTCCTGCGCCGCCGAGGGCGTCACCCACGGACGAAACGGCTTCACCATTGCGGAGACGCCGGAGGCCATGGCCGCCCTGCTCCGGGAGGTCTCCGGAGACCTCTCCCACCTCCATCAGGTGGGACAGCACGCCATGGAGGAGCTGTACCTCTCCTGGCAGGACTGCGTCAATACTGCCTGGGACCGTTACGGAACGGTGCTGGAGATGAAACAAAGCGGACGTCTGGCGAAGAAGCGGAAGCTGCCCACGGACATTCTGGTGTCCCTGACGGCCAAAACCATGGAGGAACAGGAGCGCCGCCGTCGGCTCCGCCGGGAGCTGTTCCACGACTTCCGGGAGACGGCCGTGGGCATGATGGAGAACATCCAGGAGGCGGAGGAATCCATGGAGCAGCTTCTGGAGCGGCTGACGGAGGATATTCAGAAAGGCATCGAGAGAAAGAAGTAACACCATGAAACAGCTGGATTATCGTCCCATGGCCCTGTATCAGATCTGGATCCGGAGCTTCCGGGACGGAAACGGAGACGGAATCGGGGACCTATACGGCGTCTATGACAGCCTGGAGTACATCAAGTCCCTGGGCGTGGACGGCATCTGGTTCAGCCCCATCTATCCGTCCCCCAACGCCGACTACGGCTATGATATCTCCGACTACAAAAACATCCACCCGGACTACGGCACCCTGGAGCAGTTCGGGAAGGTTCTGGAGAAAGCCCATGACCTGGGGCTCAAGGTCTTTCTCGATCTGGTCATCAACCACACCTCCGACGAGCACCCCTGGTTCCTGGAGAGCCGGAAGGGCCGGAATAATCCATACAGCGACTACTACATCTGGCGGGACCCCAAGTGGAAGCGCCGGAGGCGCCGTCCTCCCAACAACTGGTTCAGCCAGTTCGAGGGCCTGGCCTGGGAATACGGGGAGGAGCGGCAGCAGTATTACCTCCATGTGTTTGCCAAAAAACAGCCGGACCTGAACATGGACAATCCAAAGGTCCGGGAAGAGGTCAAAAGCATCATGCGCTTCTGGCTGGACATGGGGGTGGACGGCTTCCGGGAGGACGTGATCACCTACATCTCCAAGCACCCCAGGCTCCCCGACGGCATCCCCTTCCTCCCGGCCATCAACGGCCTGCCCTTCTACAAGGACGGCCCCAACCTCATGGATTACCTCAGGGAATTCCGGCAGGTGGCCCGGGAATACGGGGCGGTGCAGATCGGGGAGGCTCCCATGACCCCGGTGAAAACGGCCCTCCGGTATCTGGCGGGAGAGGACCGGGTCCTGGACATGATGATCCAGTTCGACACCATGATGGCCGACTGCTTCTTCACGGAATACGTCCATCACCCCTTTTCCCTCCGAAAGCTCAAGCGGGCCTTCTCCAAATGGCAGTACGCCCTGGAGGGGAAGGGGTGGAACGCCCTGTACCTGGAGAACCACGACCACCCCAGGGTCATCAGCCGGTACGGGAGCGAGGAATATTGGCGGGAGTCCGGCACTATGCTGGCCGCCTGCTATCTCTTCCAGAAGGGAACGCCCTTCCTCTACCAGGGCCAGGAGATCGGCATGACCAACATCGCCCTGCCAGACATCGAGCACTATCTGGACGTGGCCTCGGTCCACGCCTACCACACCTTCCACCGCCATGGGTCCGTGGAGAAACGCCTTGCCCGGATCCACAGGTCCTCCCGGGACTCGGCAAGAACGCCCATGCAGTGGTCCGGGGAGAAAAACGCCGGATTTTCGGAGGCGGAGCCGTGGTTTTATGTAAACCAAAATTACCGAGAAATCAACGTGGAAGCGGAGGAAGCGGACCCGAACAGCATCCTGAACTTCTACCGCAAATGCCTCAAGCTGCGCCGGGAGAGTCCCACCCTGCTCTACGGGACCTACCGGGAGTATTTTCGCCGCAGCGGCGGCCTCTACGTCTACGAGCGAAAGGGTCAGGGGGAACGGATCCTGGTGGTCTGCTCCTTCCGGGACCGCCCCGCCAAGCTGCGTTTTCCCAAGGGATATGGAGCGGACCAGGGCGCGTTGCTCCTTTGCAACTACCCGGACCCCGGACCTATGGACAGCCTCCGGCCCTACGAGGCGCGGGTCTACTGCTTTCCCGATTAAAGGAGGCTGTGTTTTAAATTGGGATTTGTGGAGGTATGTTGCGTCACCTGAGAGGTATGTTGCGTCATCCTGAGCGCAGCGAAGGATCTTTCCTTCCCGGTTGACGCAAGATTCTTCGTCGCTGCGCTCCCTCAGAATGACAGGGGTGCTCAAAGACCCCGACAAATCCCAACAGTATGACAATAAAAAGCCCAAAAGAGGGGGATTCTTATGAAAAAGCATCTCAGCGTATTCCTGTACGCCCTGCTGGCCGGCTTCTGCATCGGCCTGGGCGGCACCGTGTTCCTGCGGCTGAAGGACGCCTTCCCGGGGGGCAACGTGGTGGGAGCCCTGCTCTTCACCATCGGCCTCTTCACCATCTGCACCAGAGGCTATAACCTCTTCACGGGAAAGGCCTGCTATCTCTTCGACAACAAGCCGGACTACATCCTGACCCTGGCGGTGATCTGGATCGGCAATCTGCTGGGCTGTCTGATCCTGGCCCTGATCGAGCGGGCCACGGGCCTCTGCGGCACGGAGACCGGCATCGACGCCGCTGCCAGAGCCATGGTGGAGGGAAAGATGGCGGCGGGCTTCGGGAGCCTGTTTCTCCTGGGCGTCGTCTGCAACGTCTTCATCTTCATCGCCGTCAACGGCTACGCCAACAATCCTCATGAGCTGGGAAAATACCTGAGCCTGTTCCTGGGCGTTTCTGTGTTCATTCTCTGCGGCACGGAGCACAGCGTGGCGGACATGTACTATTGGTCCGTCTCCGGGGTCCTGTTTGAGAACCTCGGCGGGAGCCTGCTGCGGCTGCTGATCATCAGCCTGGGCAACGTGGTGGGGGGCGTCAGCTTCCCCCTGATGGAAAAGGCGTACAAAAAGCTGACCGCATCGAACTGAAAAAGGAGACGCATAAGCATTGGAAATCAAAAAGCGTGACGTATTGGAGCTGCGGCGGCGGATGACCCGGAAGGACTGCACCATCACCCGGGTCTGCGGCTGCTATGTGGACGGGAATCGAAGCGTGGTGCTGAAGTTCTCCCGGGCCTTCTCCGATCTGGAGGAAAACGAGTTTTTTAAGTACCTGGAGATCGCCAAAAAGGTCCTTTCCGGGTCCCTGGCAAACAACCTTCTGGAGCTCCGGTTCCGGCGGGGCGCCGACGCGGAGGAGCGCCAGCGGATGCTCTACGCCATCAAGGCGGACAAGCTGAAAAACCCCGATCTCCTGGACCGGCTCTATGAGCAGATCGTGGAGACCTACGACGCGGACGGGAACTACCTGATCCTGGTGTTCCACGACGTCTACGATGTGGTGGCGAAAACCAAGGACCGGAAGAAGCTGGACGAGTCCTCGGAAACCTTTGAGTATATGATCGCCGCCGTCTGCCCCGTGGACTTCTCCAAGCCGGGCCTCCGGTACCGGGAGACGGACAACACCATCGCCGTCAGCGACCGGTTCTGGATGGTGGGGGCGCCCGACGTGGGCTTTGTCTATCCGGCCTTTGCCAACCGGAGCGCGGACTCCGGCGCGGTGATGTACTACGTGAAGACGGGGAAGGACTCCCACGCGGAGATGATCGAAAGAATCCTGGGCTGCGAAAGCTGCCGGACCGCCGGAGAGGAAAAGGACGCCTTCCGGGCGGTGATCGAGGACGCCTTTGAGGACGCCCAGGAGGGCGAGAGCGTCTATCTCAAGGTCCAGAACCGGCTGAGCCAGATGACCGCTCCGGAGCCGGGGGAGGAGGAGGCGCCGCCCCTCTCCCTGACGGCGAAGGTCATGTCGGACGTGATCGATCAGGTGGACCTGACCGAGGAGGCCCGGGAGATCATCCAGGAGGCCTTCGACCAGGAGTTCGGCAAGCTGCCGCCCCAGGCCCAGAACGTGGTGGACCGGAAGCTGGTGAAGGAGAGCGCCCAGCGCCTGAGGACCCTGGAGCTGGAGACGGAGGTGACGGACCTGCGCCAGGAGCTGAGCCACCGGGACCGGCAGCTCACCGAGGCCAAAAAGGAAGTGGAGGCCGCCCGGGCCATGCCGGAGCCGCAGAACACAGGCGACGTATCCATCTCCCTCCGGGTGACGCCCCAGAAGGCCAGACAGATCCACGCCCAGATGATCGGCGGCATAAAATATCTGGTGGTGCCCCTGGAAAAGGGAGACGCCGCCCAGATCAACGGGGAGCCGAGAGATTTTTAGCATGGGCTTTGCGCAAATCGGGATTTGTAGGGGTCATTGAGCACCCCTGTCATTCTGAGGAGCGCAGCGACGAAGAATCTTGCGTCAACCGGGAAGGAAAGATCCTTCGCTGCGCTCACAACATACCTCTCAGGTGACGCAACATACCCCGCCAAATCCCAATTTGAAAAACGCTTTAGGTTCATTTTAAGCTGGTCTGCTACCATAGGTCCGAATGAATCAGATCAAAGGGAAGGGGAGAAGCCGTATGAAGCTGCTCTTTGCAGAGGACAACATGGATATCTCCCGGGCGGTGGTGACGCTCCTGGAGCGGAGCCACTACACAGTGGACCCGGTTTACAACGGAAACGACGCCCTGACCTATCTTCTGGGCGGCGACTACGACGCGGCCGTTCTCGACATTATGATGCCTGGGAAGAGCGGCCTGGAGGTGGTCCGGGAGGCCAGAAGCCAGGGCGTCCGGATCCCCATCATGATGCTCACGGCCATGGACGAGGTGGACGACCGGATCAACGGACTCGACGCCGGAGCCGACGACTACCTGCCCAAGCCCTTTGCGGGCGGAGAGCTCCTGGCCAGAGTCCGGGCGCTGCTCCGGCGCACCGAGAGCTACACCCCGGACATGGTGACCTGCGGGGACCTGTCCCTGGACCGGAACAGCTACCGCCTGATCTGCGGCGGCGAGTCCGTGAACCTGGGGAGCAAGGGCTTTCAGATGATGGAGATGCTCATGTCCAGACCCGGCGCAGTCATCTCCGTGGACCAGTTTTTAGAGCACATCTGGGGCTGGGATTCGGAGGTGGAGGCCAACGTGGTCTGGGTGAACATCTCCCAGCTCCGAAAGGTCCTTCTAAGGCTTGGCTCCACCGTGGAGATCCGGGTAGTCCGGGGCGCAGGGTATACCCTGAGAGGCGGCAATGGTTAAGCGGGTACAGTTCCGGTTCTGGCTCATTGCCATGGCCTCCATGGGCTTCTGCGTCGTTGCCCTGATCGTGGTGCTTAACGTCATCAACAGCGTCCAGACGGACCGGCAGACCACCCGGGTCCTGACGGAGATGATCGCCACCGTGGAGGCCCTCCGTTCCCCGCAGACCGGGGAGGACGAGGTGGAATGGCGGGTGGAGAGCTACGTGGAGACGGAGCCTCCCGCCCCAACGGCGTCGCCCGGCGAGCCCTCAGACGTCGAGGAAGCCCAGGCCTCCGCTGCGGAGGAGGATGCGGGCGTGACCCAGCAGCCCGCCGGAAAGGGCGGCAAGTGGAAGGGCGGCAGGCAGCCCTGGTGGATCACCATGGAGGACGACTGGGACGATTGGGACGACTGGGAGGACGAACAGGAGGAGCCGGAGCCCTCGGCGACTCCGGAGCCCGAGGAGACGGTCATCAACCACTATTATTACTACTATCCCGAGGAGGACGGTGAGGAGGACCTGCGGAACTCGGCCATGAACCAGTACGCCGGACGGCTCTGCGTGGTCTCCCTCCGGGGGTCGGAGCCGGCCTACGCCGCCATGAGCGACGAAAACGCCCTGACGGAGCCGGAGGCCATCGCCCTGGCGGAGGAGATGCAGAGCCTGGGCAAGCCCTCGGGCACCCTGGACGCCTACCGCTATGAGATCCGGACCGGCGAGGAGGGGACCCGGGTCTATTTCCTGGACTGCTCCACGGAATACGCCGCCCGGCGCTCCCTGCTGCTGATCTCCATTCTGGTGGGCCTGGCGGGCCTGCTGGTCACCGGCGTGTTCGTCTACTGGATGTCCAGGCGGGCCATCAGGCCCCTCCGGGAGAGCATGGAGCTCCAGAAGCGGTTTATCACAGACGCCGGCCACGAGCTGAAAACGCCGCTGGCGGTCATCGGCACCAATATGGACATTCTGGAGATGGACATCGGCAAAAGCGAGTGGGTGGACGGCACGAAACGGCAGCTCTCCCGGCTCCGGAAGCTGGTGGCCAACCTGATCTCCCTGTCCAGGCTGGAGGAGATGCAGGAGGAGCTGAAGCTGACGCCCTTCTGCGTGTCGGAGACGGCGCTGGAGTGCCTGGACGCCTTCTACGGTCCCGCGGAGCTCACGGGCAAGACCCTGATCCCGGAGATCACCCCGGAGCTCACCATCCGGGGCGACGTCATGACCGTGGGCCAGCTCCTGACCATCCTCTGCGACAACGCCGTGAAGTATGCCCGGGGCGATATCCATGTGCGGCTCTATCCCAGCGGGAAGCGGGTCCTGTTCGAGACGGAAAACGAGTGGGACCACGGGATCCCCCCCGAGGAGCTGGACCGGCTGTTCGACCGTTTCTACCGGGGAGATCATTCCCGGACGGACAGCGGCGGGAAATCCGGCTACGGCCTTGGCCTGTCCATTGCCCGGGCCATCGCCGAGAAGAACAAGGGCTTTCTCACGGTGGAGGAGACTTCCGCCGGAACGCTCCTGTTCCGGGCCTCCTTCCGCACATAAAATTCGTTCACAATTTATTGATCATTTGTTGACAGATTCTTTAGGTTCGCCACAGGTTTTCCGTGTATGCTTTGTGCAGCCCTTGCGGGGCGGAATCCATTGATAAGAAAGAAACAGGAGGTATCGCTATGAAGATCCTTTCCCATTTTTCCCATAAGACGCTGAGCCTGAGCCTGACCGCCGGCCTGCTGGCCGCATCTCTGCTCACCGGCTGCGGCGCCGAAGCCCAGTCCGCGGCCCCCGCGGAGACGTCCGAAGCCCTCAGCGC
Source organism: uncultured Oscillospiraceae bacterium (assembly GCA_905234425.1). Classification (GTDB taxonomy): domain Bacteria; phylum Bacillota; class Clostridia; order Oscillospirales; family Oscillospiraceae; genus HGM13006. Next base: position 14,376 of record CAJOHR010000055.1, read on the forward strand.
CTCCGAGGTCGTGGCGGAGACCGCCCCGGAGCTTTCCGAGGCCGAGACCCAGGAGAGCGCTGCCGAGACCCAGGAGAGCGCGGTCGAGCCCCAGGAGGAGACAAGCGCCGAAGCGGCTGCGCCTGCAGAAACAGCGGCGGAGCCTGAGATCGTCACCGTGGCCAATGTGACCTCCGACGGTGTGCTGGACGCCACAGAGTTCTTCACGGGTCGGGACCTGACCCAGACCCCGGATCTGTCCGGCGCGGAGACCCTGGAGGTCGCCGGGGACGTGCATATCACCGCCGAGGGCGTCTATGTGCTCACCGGTACCGCCTCCAACGCGACGATCTATGTGGAAGCCCCCGATGACGCCAAGGTCCAGCTTGTGCTGGACGGCCTCAGCATCACCAACGACGATTTCCCCTGCATCTACGTCACCGGCGCCGACAAGGTCTTTGTGACCACGGTCTCCGACAGCACCCTGACTGTCACGGGCGCCTTCACCGCCGACGGGGACACCAACACCGACGGCGTGATCTTCTCCCGGTCCGACCTGGTCCTGAACGGCACCGCGACCCTGACCATCGACTCCTCGGAGAACGGCGTGGTCACCAAGGACGACCTGAAGATCACCGGAGGCACCTACAACATCACCGCCCTGTCCAAGTGCCTTGAGGCCAACGACTCCATCCGGATCGCGGACGGCGTGCTGAACCTCGCCGCCGGCACCGACGGCCTCCACGCGGAGAACGGCGACGACGAGACCAAGGGCTACATCTACATCTGCGGCGGAACCATCAACATCGACGCCGGCGACGACGCTGTCCACGCCTATTCCGTGCTCCAGATTGATGGCGGCGCCATCCAGATCAAAAGCGCCGAGGGCCTGGAGGCCACCTACATCCAGATCAACGGCGGCGAGATCAGCATCGAGGCCGCCGACGACGGCATCAACGGCGCCCGGAAATCCAGCGCCTACGAGCCCACGATTGAGATCAACGACGGCTATGTGACCGTGGTCATGGGCTCCGGCGATACCGACGGCATAGATTCCAACGGCGATATCATCATCAACGGCGGAACCGTGGATGTGACCGGACGCTCCACCTTCGACTACGACGGCACCGGCGTCATCAACGGCGGCACGGTCATCGTCAACGGCGAGCAGGTGGACACCCTGCCCAACCAGTTCATGGGCGGCGGCTTCCGCAGATAATCGTCCTCTATAAAGAAACGTAAGCCCCGCGGCGAGAGGCCGCGGGGCTTACGTTGATTTTCGGTAACTGTTCAGCCGCTTGTGTCATCCTGTGCGTAAGCGAAGGGTCCTGAAGTCGTGAATCACGCCAGGATTCTTCGTCGCTTTGCTCCTCAGAATGACAGCGACTGAACAGATACAGTTTTCGGAGGGATCACCGGATCTTCGCGTGGCGCTCCTGGAGGGAGACCACGTCGCTGCCTGTTTCCGCCTGAGCGGCCAGGATGCCCTTGGCGCTGGCCAGGGCGGCGGCCATGGTGGTGATATAGGGAACCCGGCTCTTGATGCAGGCCTTGCGGATATAGCTGTCGTCGGGGCCGTTGCCGCTGCCGATGGGGGTGTTGACCACCAGCTGGACCTGGCCGTTGGTGATCAGGTCGTAGCAGTCGGGCCGTCCCTCGTTGATCTTGTGGACCACACCGCAGGGGATGCCCAGATCCTCCAGCAGAGCGGCGGTGCCCTTGGTGGCCAGCAGCTTGAAGCCCGCCTTCACAAAGTCCCGGGCCATCTCCGGCACCTCCGGCTTGTCCTTGTCGTTGACGGTGATCAGGACCGTGCCCTCGGTGGGCAGGGGACTCTTGGTGGCCTCCTGGGCCTTGAAGTAGGCCTCGCCCACGGAGTCCGCGATGCCCAGCACCTCGCCGGTGGAGCGCATCTCCGGTCCCAGCAGGGGGTCCACCTCGGGGAACATGTTGAAGGGGAACACGGCTTCCTTGACGCCGTAGTGGGGGATC
>CAJOHR010000056.1 GCA_905234425.1 uncultured Oscillospiraceae bacterium
AAAAGGATGGCCACTATGAAAAAGGCGTCCACCTGGGCGAGTGGCTGGAGCCGGAGAAATTCCGGGACAAGGTTTATGGCGCAAAAGCGAAACACCCTGAGGAATGCACCGCCTACCTCTACCTGACCATGACCACCATGGCGGAGATTGCGGAAGCGTTGGGAGAGCCCGCCCAAAGCTACAAAACCGCGGCGGAACGGGCAAAGGAAGCCTATGCCCGCTATGCCGAGCTGGACACAGACCGACAGGCCAAGCTGGTGCGGCCTCTGGCTTTGGGGCTTTTGGATGGCCAGGAAAAGGAAAAAGCCCGGGAAAGACTGGTTCGGGCGGTGGAGAACTACAACTGTCGTGTGGGAACCGGGTTCCTGTCCACGCCCTTCCTGCTGGAGGAGCTGACCAAAGCGGGCGAGACGGCCTACAAGCTGCTGCTGAACCCGGAAAAGCCCGGCTGGCTCTATGAGGTCCTGCAGGGCGCCACCACCGTGTGGGAGACCTGGGAGGGCTATACCGGCAAGGGCAACTGTGGAAGCCTGAACCACTATTCCCCCGGCGCGGTCTGCCAGTGGCTGTTCGACACCGTGGCGGGCATCCGGGTGGACGGAGAGAATCATTTCCGGATTGCTCCGGTTCCCGGCGGGACCCTGACCCACGCAGAAGCCAGCTATCAGAGCATTTACGGCAAGGTGGAAAGCCGCTGGGATCCGGCGGGCTGCACAGCCACGCTGCATCTGCCGGACGGGACGGAAAGAGAATTGATTTCGGGGGTATATGAATATGAAACAACGTGAATTTTGGTTTATAGTGGGCTCTCAGGACCTGTACGGGCAGGAGGTGCTGGACATCGTGGCGGAGCGGTCCGCAGAGATTGCGGCGGAGCTGTCTAAAGTCCTGCCCTATCCGCTGATCTACAAGGTGACGGCCCAGTCCAACGCCCAGATCACTAAGATTATCAAGGAGGCCAACTACCGGGATGAAGTCGCGGGTATCATCACCTGGTGCCATACATTCTCGCCGTCGAAGATGTGGATTAACGGCCTGGCATCCCTCCAAAAGCCCTACTGCCATCTGGCCACCCAGTACAATGTGGAGATCCCCAACGAGGAGATCGACATGGACTTCATGAATCTGAATCAGGCGGCCCATGGGGACCGGGAGCACGGCTTCATCGCCGCCCGTCTGCGGATGCCCCGGAAGGTCATCGCCGGGCACTGGCAGGATGAAAAGGTTATAAAGCGCCTCTCCGACTGGATGCGCGCCGCCGTGGGCGTGGCTGTCTCCAAGGAGATGAAGGTCATGCGCTTCGGGGACAACATGCGGGAGGTGGCCGTCACCGAGGGAGACAAGGTGGAGGTCCAGAAGAAACTGGGCTGGCAGGTGAACACCTGGGCAGTGGGCGATCTGGTCAAGGAGATGGACGCCGTCACGGAGGCGGAGATCGACGAGTTGATGGAGGCCTACATGGCCAGCTACGACATCGCCACGGACAATATCACCGCCATTCGCTATCAGGCCAAGGAGGAAATCGCCATCAAAAAGATGATGGACCGGGAGGGCTGCAAAGCGTTCTCCAACACCTTCCAGGACCTCTACGGCATGGAGCAGCTGCCGGGTCTGGCCTCCCAGCATCTCATGGCCCAAGGCTACGGCTACGGCGGCGAGGGCGACTGGAAGGTCTCCGCCATGACCGCCATTCTCAAGGCCATGGGCGAGGGTGGAAACGGTGCTTCCGCCTTTATGGAGGACTACACCTATCATCTGGTGGAGGGGCAGGAATATTCTCTCGGCGCCCACATGCTGGAGGTCTGCCCCTCCCTGGCGGCGGACAAGCCGAGAATTGAGACCCACCACCTTGGCATCGGCATGAACGAGAAGGACCCGGCCCGGCTGGTGTTCGAGGGCAAGGCTGGCCCCGCTATTGTGGTTTCTCTCATCGACATGGGCGGGCGGCTCCGGCTCATCGTCCAGGACATCGAGGCGGTGAAGCCCATCCTGCCTATGCCCAATCTGCCGGTGGCGAGAGTCATGTGGCGGGCCATGCCGGACCTTCTCACCGGCGTGGAGTGCTGGATCACCGCCGGCGGCGCGCACCATACCGTGCTCAGCTATGACGTGACCGCTGAGATGATGCGGGACTGGGCCAAGATGCTGGACATTGAGTTCGTCCACATTACCAGGGATACCACCCCGGAGAAGCTGGAGGACGAGCTGCTGGTGAAGGACCTGATCTGGAAACTGAGGTGAGGACATGGATCTGAAGAAAACCGTTCTTGGCATCGAGCTGGGCTCCACCCGGATCAAGGCGGTGCTGATCGACGAAAAACACATCCCCATCGCCTCTGGCAGCTACGAGTGGGAAAACCAGCTGGTAAACGGGATCTGGACTTATGCCATGGAGGATGTGCATACCGGCATCCGGGCCTGCTTTGCGGATTTGGTCCATCGGCGTCTCCGCCATGATGCACGGCTATCTGCCCTTTGACAGGTACGGAAATCAATTGGCGGAATTCCGCACCTGGCGGAACACCATCACCGGGGAGGCAGCGGAGAAGTTGACGGATCTGTTCGGCTTCAACATCCCCCAGCGGTGGAGCATTGCCCATCTGTATCAGGCCATGCTGAACGGAGAGGAGCACGTCAAAGATATTGCATTTCTGACCACACTGGCGGGCTATATCCACTGGCAGCTGACGGGCAAGAAGGTCATGGGCATCGGCGAGGCCAGCGGCATGTTCCCCATCGACAGCGGGACGCTGGACTATGACGAGGGCATGGTGCAGAAGTTCCATGCACTTACCGGCATAGACCTGCGTTCCATCCTCCCCAAAGTCCTTGTGGCCGGAGATAACGGCGGGGCCCTGACTGCCGAGGGCGCAAGATTTCTGGACCCCACCGGCACCTTAAAACCCGGCATCCCCGTGGCCCCCTGCGAGGGGGACGCGGGCACCGGCATGGCGGCGACGAACTCCGTCCGGGTGCGGACGGGCAACGTGTCCGCGGGAACCTCCGACTTTTCTATGATTGTCACGGATAAAAAGCTGGGGGTCCACCGGGAGATCGATATGGTGACCACCCCGGCGGGAGCGCCCGTGGCCATGGTCCACTGCAACAACTGCACCTCCGATATCAACGCCTGGGTATCCCTTTTTTCCGAGTTTGCCGAGGCCATCGGTGCACCTGTGGATCAGGGGAAGCTGTTCACCCTGCTGTTCGGGAAGGCTTTAGGAGGGGACCCGGACTGCGGCGGCCTGCTCTCCTTCAACTACTTCTCCGGGGAAGGCGTCACAGACCTGGACGAAGGCCGGCCTGTTTTCGCCCGGACGCCGAATAGCAGGTTTACCCTTGCCAATTTCATGCGGACCCATCTGCTGTCCGCTCTGGCGACCCTAAAGATCGGCCTGGACATTCTGACCGCCGAGGAACAGGTGGAGATCGACAAACTCTACGGCCATGGCGGCTTCTTCAAAACTCCTGAGGTGGGACAGCGGATGCTGTCTGCGGCCGTGGGCGCGCCGGTTTCCGTCATGGAGACGGCGGGGGAGGGCGGGCCCTACGGCATGGCGCTCTTGGCTGCGTATATGCTCTGGAAAGAACCCGGTGAAACATTAGAGGACTACTTGGACAACAAGGTGTTTGCCGATGCGAAATCCGCAACGATTATGGCAGACGAATCCGATATTGTGGGCTTTGCAGACTTCTTGACCAGATACAAAAAAGCGCTGCCTCTGGAACGGACAGCGGTGGAGGTGCTGTGATGCTGAAAAAGCTGAAAAAGCAGGTCTGTGAAGCCAATCTGCTGCTGCCGAAATATAACCTTGTGACCTTCACCTGGGGCAACGTCTCCGGCATTGACCGGGACAAGGGTCTTGTGGTTATTAAGCCCTCTGGCGTGCCCTACGAGGGCATGACCCCGGAGGATATGGTAGTCGTCGATTTGGATGGCAACGTGGTGGAGGGGAAATGGAAGCCCTCCAGCGATACTCCCACCCATGTGGAGCTGTACAAGGCCTTCCCGGACTGCGGCGGCATCGTCCACACCCACTCCCGTTGGGCCACCACCTTCGCCCAGGCGGGCATGGACATTCCGGCCATGGGCACCACCCAAGGGGACTACTTCTACGGCGCTGTCCCCTGCACCCGCCCCATGACCGATGAGGAGATTCAGGGCGAGTACGAGAAGGAGACCGGAAAGGTCATCATCGAGACCTTCCGCGATAAAGACCCCGCCGCCATTCCCGGCGTGCTGGTCAACTCCCACGGTCCCTTCACCTGGGGCAAGGATGCCATGGACGCGGTACACAACGCTGTGGTCCTGGAGGAAGTGGCCTTCATGGACTGGCACGCCATGGTGCTGAGTCCCCAGCGGGGCCCCATGCAGCAGACGCTTCTCGACAAGCACTATCTCAGAAAGCACGGGAAGAATGCCTATTACGGGCAGGCATAAACAGATGCATCCATCCATGCATCAGTTTATGAGCCTTTAAAGGAATTAGGCTGCTGTACATTGATTGAATGAGAAGAAACATAGATTATACACTGGACTCTCCGATGTGATGGATGGGATCGATCCGTGCGATATGAGTCTTTCATACGAGGCTGTGCGCTGTCAGAGGATCAACCTGTAGCGCAGGAGGATCGCTACCCAGGCTGTCACCAACGCAATCAGACTGGTGAGTCCCCCGGCCCGGAGGTAGTCCTTGAACCGGTAGCCTGCCACTTGGACCATGGTGATGGTCGTCGTAGCCACGGGCGTCGCCATGGCAAGGCTGCATCCGAACACGCAGGCCAGGGCCACCGGCATGGGGTCCATACCGATCTCGATGGCCATGGGCACGGCAATGGCTGCCATCATGGACACCAAGGCCCCGTTTGCCATGAACTGACTGAGAACAAAGCCCGCCAACAGAAACAGTGTGACAAGCAGGATCGGGCTCTGGACCCAGCTTCCAAGCCCGGCGGTCAGCTTCTCCATGATGATCTCTCCCACGCCGGACTCCACAAAGCCTTTGGCAATCGCCAAAGCAGCACCCAGGGTTACCAGGGCGGACCACTGCATGTGCTTGAGGGCATGCTTTCCGTCCACACAGCCTGCCAGCACCAGTACCGCCGCGCCGGTGACGGAGATCAGTCCCAGGCTCCAGCCAAAGGGCTGCAGGACAAACAGCACAATGCACACCGCAAAGACCGTGATGCAGATGGAGGCATGGCGTTTGTTCAGCGGGATCTCCTCAATGTCGTTCTCAATGGGCGCGGGCTCCTCCGGGAAGTCGAACCACTTCTTTTGCAGATCGTACAGGAAGAACCAGTAGCACAGGGCCACCACGACTACCATGGCGGCGGCGATGGGCAGGGGTGTGAAGAACTGCATGGTTTGTGCGCCGGTCATGGCCAGCACATCGTTGGCAAGCAGGGGCGCGGTGGAGCCTGCCAGAGAGCCGGTGCCGCCGATGAGCCCGCCGATGGCCAAAGGCAAATAGGTGTTCTTCTTGGTGATGGCTCCTCTGGAGGTCACGGAGATGGAGGCAATAAATGGCATATACATGGCCACCAGCGCGGCATTGGTGGAAACCAGGGAAATCACCGAGGCGCTGAGGAACACGATGACCGTAAACAGCTTCTCCTGCTGCCCGATGAGCCTGGACAGGAGATTTCCTACTATACGCCCCACGCCGCTCTCCAACAGGGCGTTGACAATGATGATCATGCCCAGCACCAGCATCACATTGGTGCTGGCGAAGCAGTTAAAGGCATCGGAATAGCTGAGAACTCCGGTGAATACCATGGCAAGCATCCCCATAACCGTCACCAGGGCCACCGGGAGCTTTTCCGTCAGGTACAGCACGCAGGTGCAGAGAATGATGATAATCGTGATGGTGGACTGGGACATGTTCTAGCCTCCTTCCGGTTGTGTGCGAAAACGCCGGATAAATACGATATACAGCACCACCAATGCCAGGGCCGTGACGACCCAGCTCATGGGATAGGCCGTCAGCAGGGCGGCGTAGGTGCCGATTTTGCGGAAGCCCGTATAGATCCACAGGATACGAACCCCGCAGATGCCGAACAGGCTCACCAGAGCCGGCTCCAGGGACCGGCCGTAGCCCCGCATGCTGCCGGAGACGATCTCGATGACCGCGTTCAGGGGCTGGGCCAGCAGGATATACCGTAGCCGGATGACGCCGTAGCCGATGACCGCCGGGTCCTGGTTGAAAATGCCGAGCAGTGGCCGGGAGAGGACCAGGATGCCCAGGGAGATCATGGCCGAGCCCAGGACATTCTGCGCCATGGAGAGGATTGTCACCCGGCGGCAGCGGTCCCACTGTCCCGCCCCGAAATTCTGGCCCAGAAAGGTGGTGCAGGCGGAGCCGAAGGCCGAGGTCACATAGAAGGCCATGACCTCGATGTTGAAGCCCGCCGAAGAAGCCGCCATGACCTCGGCGCCGAGACTGTTGATGGCGGACTGGATCAGGATGTTGGACAAGGAGAACATCATGCTCTGGACACCGGAGGGCACGCCGATCCGGAGCATCTCTTTTAAAACCTTGCCGTCGATCCGCAGCTCGCCCCAGCGGACGGACACGTCTCCGTCATCCCGGAGCAGGGAAACGAGCAGCATCCCGGCGCCGATCAGGTTGGAGGTCACCGTGGCAATGGCCACCCCTGCCACGTCCAGATGCACTACAATGACCAGAAACAGGTTCAGGAGCACGTTGGCAATGCCGGAGACGATCAGGCACAGCAGCGGTGTCCGGGTGTCTCCCTTGCTGCGGAAGATGGCGGACTCAAAGTTGTACAGCAGGATCACCGGCATACCCAAAAGATAGATGCGGAGGTAGGTTTCCGCCATGGCCTTGATCTCCGCCGGGACGCCCATCCACCGGAGGATGGGACGGGTCAGCAGCTCGCCGAAGGCTGTCAGAAACAGTCCGGAGATCACCGCCACGAGAATAGAGGTGTGGACCGCCTTGCGGACGCCCTGCCGCTCCTGCTGGCCGATGAACTTGGAGATCACTACGTTGGCCCCCAGGGAGATGCCCACGAACAGATTGAGAAGCAGGGAGATAATAGAGGTATTGCTTCCCACGGCGGCCATGGCCTCTTTCCCCACAAAACGGCCCACCACCGCTACGTCGGCGGCGTTGAAAAGCTGCTGCAGGATTCCCGTGAAGGCCAGCGGCAGAGCGAACCAGACAAGCCGGGGGCCGATGGGACCGTTTAGCATGTCGATGCTCCGGGAGCGTTTGATGGGGCGGATATTGGTGTGGTAATGGTGCATAACGGCGCTTCCTTTGTGTGAATTTCGTGTAGCTATTGTAGCGTAATTATACGGAAAACGCAATCACACCCCGGACAGTTGCGCCCGGGGTGTACGGTTCAAATCTGGCTCTTGGCCCAGGCTGCTACCTGGGCTTCGCTGTTTGCGCAGGCGTGTCCGGCAACCGCCAGTCCATTGCCAAAGGTGGCACCGGTGCAGAGCTTCTTCAGGTCCCGCTCACTGGAACCAAGGCCGCTGCCGCCCACCTGCTCCGCCGCGTCGCCCACAAAGGCGGCGCGGTCTTTCTCTGGACTTTTCCCGGCCTATCTGATATAGTAAAATGAAAACAGGAGGGAGGTGCGGCCGGTGGACGGCTTTCTGCCCGTGTCCAGACAGGACATGGAGGCCCGGGGCTGGGATCAGTGCGATTTTGTCTACGTCATCGGCGACGCCTACGTGGACCATCCCTCCTTCGGCCACGCCATCATCAGCCGGGTCCTGGAGGCCCACGGCTACAAGGTGGGCATGATCCCTCAGCCGGACTGGCGGGACCCGGAGAGCGTCACCGTCCTGGGAAGGCCCCGGCTGGGCTTCCTGATCATGGGCGGCAACATGGACCCCATGGTAAACCACTACACCGTCTCCAAGCGCCGCCGGGGCTACGACGCCTATTCCCCCGGGGGCAAAACCGGCCTTCGCCCGGACCACGCCACCGTGGTCTATTCCAACCTGATCCGCAGGACCTACCGGGACGTGCCCATCATTTTGGGCGGCATCGAGGCCTCCCTCCGGCGGCTTGCCCACTACGACTACTGGTCCGACAGCTTAAAGCGCTCCATTCTTCTCGATTCCCAGGCGGATCTGCTGCTCTACGGCATGGGCGAGAGAAGCATCGTGGAGGTGGCCGACGCCCTGGAAAGCGGCCTGTCCGTTCACGATCTGACCTTCCTCCGGGGCACGGTCTACAGGACCTCAAGCCTGGACAGCGTCTACGACTATGAACTTCTGCCTTCCTACGGGGACATGATAGCGGACCGAAGAAAATACGCCGGGAGCTTCGGGGTCCAGTACCGCAACACCGACCCCTTTATCGCCAAAACCCTGGTGGAACCCTACGACGACAGGACCTTTGTGGTCCAGAATCCGCCCCAGGAGCCCCTGACCACCCAGGAGATGGACGACGTCTACGAGCTGCCCTATATGCGGACCTATCATCCCATGTACGAGAAGGACGGAGGCATCTCCGCCATCTCCGAGGTGAAATTCTCTCTGACCTCCTGCCGGGGCTGCTTCGGCGGGTGCAGCTTCTGCGCCCTGACCTTCCACCAGGGCAGGATCGTCCAGGCCCGGAGCCACGAATCCCTGCTAAGGGAGGCGGAAATCCTCATAAAGGACCCGGATTTCAAGGGCTATATCCACGATGTGGGCGGCCCCACCGCCAACTTCCGAAAACCAGCCTGCGACAAGCAGCGCACCCACGGGGCCTGTCCCGACCGGCAGTGCCTGTTCCCCAAGCCCTGCGGAAACCTGATCGCCGACCACAGCGACTATCTGTCGCTCCTCCGGAAGCTCCGGGCATTGCCGGGGGTGAAGAAGGTGTTCATCCGCAGCGGCATCCGGTTCGATTACCTCCTGGCCGACAGGGACGACAGCTTCTTCCGGGAGCTGGTGAAGCATCATGTGTCGGGCCAGCTCAAGGTGGCCCCGGAGCACATCGCCGACCCGGTGTTAAGGCGCATGGGAAAGCCCCAAAACGCCGTCTATGAGCGATTTCTGGAAAAGTATTTCAAGCTCTGCCGTCAGGAGAACAAGGAGCAGTACGTGGTGCCCTATCTCATGTCCTCTCATCCCGGCTCCACCATGAAGGAGGCCGTGGCCCTGGCGGAATATTTACACGAAAACCGCCTGAACCCGGAGCAGGTGTCGGACTTTTATCCCACGCCCTCCACCGTCTCTACGGTGATGTACTGTACGGGCCTGGACCCCAGGAACATGGAGCCGGTCTACGTGGCCACCAATCCCCACGAAAAGGCCATGCAGCGGGCCCTGATCCAGTATCGGGAGCCGAGAAATCAGGCTCTCGTCCGGGAGGCCCTGGTCCTGGCCGGCCGGGAGGACCTGATCGGCTATGAGAAAAGGTGCCTCGTTCGTCCCGCCGGAGAGGGCGGCGAAAGGCCGCGCAACCGGGGGAATCATAAGAAGCCCCGGAAATGAGGAAATGTCATTCAGTTCACCAGAATCTGTCATTCCGAGCCGGCGACCGATGTCACTGGCGTGGGAATCTCAGTGCGGTACCATGCCAGAGATTACCACACCAGTCTGCGGACTGGTTCGCAATGACACGGCTTTTACTGAATCACGTTGGGAAATGAGGAAACGAATGTGTCAATGATCGTACTGGATATGGAATGGAATCAGCCCGTCAACCCCGATTCGTCCCTGGCGGTGAAGCTCTGCACCGTGCTGCCCTTTGAGATCATCCAGATCGGGGCCGTGCGGCTGGAGGACGGGGCCCGGTTCAAGGCCACCTGCTGCCTCCAGCAGTACAAGGTCCTGTCCCCCCGGATCTCCCGGCTCACGGGGATCTCCCGACAGGACGTGAAAAATGGGGAGCGGTTCCAGGACGCTATGGACCGGTTCCGGGCGTTCTGCGGGGAGGACCCTATCCTCCTGACCTGGGGCTTCAACGACATCCCCATCCTCCGGCAGAATCTGAGCTTCTACGGCCTGGACACCGCCTTCACGGACCGGAACTACAACCTTCAGATCATGTTCCACCTCCAGCACGACCCGGAGAGCCCCATGCGGGGGCTCAGCTTTGCGGTGGATTTCTTCCAGCTCCAGGTGGAGGACAGCTATCACGACGGCCTGAACGACGCGGCCTATACCGCCGCCGTGGCCGCCCATATCGACATCCCCAAGGGCATCGCCGAGTACCCGGACTACCTCAAGCACTTCGAGGGGGACGGAGATCCGGCCTTTCTCGACTGCCTCCGCTACGCCAACTACACCCGGTTCGAGAGCTTTGAAAGCATGATCGCCGACCGGCGCATCAGGGTCTGCGACTGCCCCCACTGCGGCGGGGAGACCGAATCCACGGACCCCATCTATCCCGAGGCGGGGCGCATGGTCTACACCTGCAAATGCCCCGCGCACGGGGAATTTCTCGTCCGGGTCAGCTTCAAGCGGAACCGGGACGACTCCCTTCGGGCCAGCCGGGCCGTGTTCCCCCTGGACGAGGCCCATCAGGCCCAGTACAAAAAGGCAGTGGAGAAGGCGGCCAAGCCCCGGAAGGAGAAGAAGGCCCCCTTCACCCTCTATATCGACGCCGACGGCTGCCCGGTGATCAACCAGGCCCTGAGCGCCGCCACGAAGCGCCGGGTCCCGGCTTTCCTGATCTGCGACACAGCCCACGCCTTCTCCCGGCGGGGCGCCGAGACCATCACCGTGGACAAGGGGGCCGACAGCGCCGACTTTACCATCGTCGGGAAGCTCCAGCCGGGAGACCTGGTCATCACCCAGGACTACGGCCTGGCGGCCATGTGCCTGAGCCGGGGCGCCCGGGTCATCGACCAGAACGGCATGCGCTACACGGCGGAGAACATGGACGGCCTCCTTGCCAGCCGGGCGGAGGCGGCGAAGATCCGCCGGTCCGGCGGACGGATCAAGGGCCCCGCCAAGCGGACGGCCCAGCAGAACGAGGCCTTTATGCAGGCCTTCCAGGACATGATCCAGGAGGCTTATGAGGCTGCCAAGGCGGCGAAGGAAGCGGCGAAGGCGGCGAAGGAGGCGGAAAATGGCTGAGATCTATATTCCCAACTACATGTCCTTCCACAACGACAACACCTTCCTGGGCTCCTATGAGGGCCTCCGGTTCAAGCTGACGCCGGACGTGGAGGGAGAGACCATTTTGGCCGAATACTGGTACGGGCCACTGAGCTACGAGAACAGCCAAATGGACGGGGAAAAGACCTTTCCCCTGACTGACCAGGGCATTCTGGACATGAAAAACGAGCTGCTGGCGCTATCCGCCGCAGGGAAGGATGGAGGGAAACAGGCATGAAGCGGGTCATCACCTACGGCACCTTCGATCTGCTGCACTACGGACACATCAATCTGCTCCGGCGGGCCAAGGCCCTGGGGGACTACCTGATCGTGGCCATCTCCACGGACGAATTCAACTGGAACGAGAAGCACAAGAAGTGCTATTTCTCCTATGAACAGCGCAAGGCCCTGGTGGAGGCCGTCCGGTATGTGGACCTGGTGATCCCCGAGGAGAGCTGGGACCAGAAGCGGACCGACGTCCACGACTATCAGGCGGATGTGTTCGTCATCGGCGACGATTGGAAGGGTAAATTCGACTTCCTCCGGGAGGAGGGCGTCGAGGTGGTCTACCTGCCCCGAACCCCGGAGATCAGCAGCACCCGGATCAAAAAGGACCTCTACGACGCCAACGCCGAGGAGCGGGAAGCCGCCGGGAAAAAGGAATAAAACAGATAAAAGATCATGCAGGAACGCCGCTTAGGTCCCTGCATGATCTTTTTTCCCGAACGATCCTGACAATTGGGGTTTGTCGAGGTCATTGAGCATCCCTGTCATTCTGAGGAGCGCAGCGACGAAGAATCTTGCGTCAACCGGGAAGGAAAGATCCTTCGCTGCGCGCAACATACCTCTCAGGTGACGCAACATACCTCGACAACCCCCAATTTGCAAAGGATTTGACCTATGCCTCGCCGCTATCCCCAAACCTGCTGGATGCCTTTTCCCGCAAAGGCCGGGCGTTTCGGCGATGCGGGCCGGGCGGGGGCCATGGTTTCCACATCCGCAGCGGGCTCCACGTAATTCGGGTCCCCGCCGGACAGAGCCAGAAGCAGAATGGGAAGATTCTGTTCGATGATCTCCGGCAGCTGGCTCAGGGGCAGGGGATTTTCCCCCGATCCCGCCTCCACGGTGTAGCCCGGGCGCATATAGTCCTGGATGAACCAGTCCTTGTAGCCTCCGAAGCTGGCGGCGTAGGGCACCTCCTGGAGCGCGTAGCCCGACGCCTCGGCCATCTGGAGCCCCAGGGCCCGCGCTCCCTCCGGGGCCAGATCGAGGAATTTCCAATAGATTTCCTTCCCCTGGGTGTGCCAGGCCACCACCACATCGGGGTTCAGAGCCTTGGTGGTTTCGTACATGGCCAGGGACTCCGGGGCGCTTAAAATGTTCGGCCCCACAAAGTCCCTGGGCGCGGGAGAGGTGAAGCCCAGCTCGTATTTGAGCTTTTTCCCCTCCTCCCATTTTGCCGGATAGTTCAGGTTCAGGTCCACACCCTGGAGATTGGCCTTCCAGCCGTCCGGGAAGGGGATCTCCGGGTAATTCTCGGAAATGGCCCTGGCCGCGGCGGTCTCATTGGCGCTCGCCGCCCCGTTCACCAGGTCCACGCCGTCGGGATTCACCAGGGGCACGGCGAAAAGGGACACCTCCCGGCTCAGGGCCGAGGCGTCCAGGCCCAGAACCGTCTCCCCGAAGGCCGACGCCCGCGCCAGCCGTTCCACCATGGAAAGGAGCGCCGGGGTGGTGATCCACTCGTTGGCGTGGTGGGAGGCGTTGCAGTACACCACCCGGCGGCCCGTTCCCAGCCGCACCTGCTCCAATGGCCGCCCGTAGGCGCTCTCCCCGATGATCTCCATGCCGAGGAACGGGTATCTGGCCTGGAGGCCCCGGATCACATAGTGGGTGAGCTGCCATGTGAAGGGTACGTTTTCCGGCACCACCGGAAAGGAGAAGGGGACCACCAGATAGGTCCCGATGGTCAGATTCTCCGGGGAAATGCCGGGATTGGCCGCCTGAATGGCCTCCACGGTGGAGCCCGTTTCCCCGGCGATGCGGAAAAGGGTGTCGCCGCTGTGGACCCGCCATAGGTCGTAGCCCAGGACCCAGGGCATCAGCGCCTCATGGGCCGCCTCCTGACTGGACAGGCCCTTTGCCCGGATGAACTGCTCCAAAGAAGAAAACCCCGCCCGCTCCAGGGCCAGGTCGATCAACACTTGCTGCATAAAAGAATCCCTCCCCCAGAGCCTATGACGGCGGAAGGCCGCATATGTCTGAGGGAGGGAGATTAAGTTGAGAGTTGAGAGTGGAGAGTGGAGAGTGGAGAGTGGAGAGTGGAGATGTGGTATTTTCCTGTGGAAAAAGATTCAATCAGTCCCGAAGGGACACAAAATCTTCACGCTCCACTCTCCTGTCTCCACGCTATCAAATAACGTCTGCTTTTCTCGGCATGAGGACCGCGCAGATGATATAGGCCAGGACGCCGGTGCCGGACAGGCTCAGGAGCGCCCAGACGATCCGCACCAGGGTGGGATCGAGATTAAAGTACTCCGCGATGCCGCCGCAGACGCCGTCGAGGATCTTGCCCTCGTCGATTTTATAAAGCCGTTTCATGGGGATTCCTCCTTACATCAAGTATGCATTAAATCTTCACGCAGTTGCCGACTCTGGCGTCGCCGTCCACGGTGCAGGTCTCGGTGTATTCCACCTGGTCGATGTCGCAGCCGCTGCGGATGACCACGGTGCCGCCCCGGACCACCCCGGCCTTCACCGCCGTCAGATCCACCTGGTCACCCTCGATGCTGTCGCAGGTCAGGTAGCCGGAGGTGGGCTTCAGCAGGCCGGAGAGAAGCCCTGCGGAGGCGGACTGGGTCACCTTCACGTCGGAGCCGCCGATGGAGCCGATTTTGGCCTGGCTCACGGAGACCTGGATATCCACCACGTCGGCGTTCACCATGCCGCCCACCTCCAGACCGCCGGTGGTGTGGAAGCTGTCGGCCTCCACGTCCCCATCCACATGGAGCCCGCCGGAGGACCGGACGGTGGTGGCCTTCAGATTGCCGCCCACGGCAAGGCCGCCGGTGGAGGTAAGAGGACCGCTCTCCAGGTTGCCCTGGACCTTGGCGCTGCCGGAGGATACCAGGCTGCCCGCCAAAAGGTCGCCGGTGCAGTGGAGGGAGCCGGTGGAGCGGACGGGACCGTTGCAGTCCACGCCGCCGCAGGCCCGGAAGGACCCGGAGATCTTCAGCTCCCGGCAGACCAGGTCGCTGGAGACCTTGCAGGAGCCGGAGGCCACGATCCGATTGTAGCAGCCGCCGTCGATGGTGCTGGAGCCGGAGATCCGATAGTCCCCGATGCCTCCGGGTGCCTCCCGGCTCTCCCTGGCGCCGTTCCAGGCGCTCTCCACGGTTCGGGCCGTGTCGGAGGCCACGTCGGAGACGGTCTTGGCAGCCCGGGTCATGGCGGACTGGGTCTTTTCCGTGACCTTGTCAAAGTCGATGTTCTCAATGGTGTCGGCCATCTTCTGGAAGCCCCTGGTCAAAAGGCCGTTGAACTTCTCCATGGCCCGGTTCAGATCGAAGGCCGCCTCGCCCTCCCGGGCCTCCGGCGCCTCCTCGTCCGTTTCCAGCTCCTCGCCGAGACCGTCCACCTGATCCATGATGTCGTCCATCTCGTCGCTGATGCCGTCGATGTCGGCCTCCAGACCGTCGATCTGGCTGTCCAGGTCGGAAAGCTGGTTCCCCAGATCCTCCAGGCGGGTCTCCACCTGGGCGATGCGCTCTTCATTTTCTTCGGCCTTGGCCTCCCGGAGCTGGGCCCGGAAGTACCGGCGCTGCTCCTTCAGGTCGAAGCGCTGCCGCAGCAGCTCGTTCCGCTGATCTCTGGCGGACTCCAGCCGCTCGTTCATCTCGTCCACCTGGGACGTCAAATCTTCAAATCTCTCGTTCATTTCTTCCGGTTTCATAGGGAAACTCCTTTCTCTTTGAGCAGCGCGTACAGCGCTGATTTTTTACTGCTGACGGATAGCTCCAGGGTCAGCGTGGATTTGTCGTCGAATCGGAGCTTTTGCATCTCCGGGGCGGTGACGCAGAAGGCCACGCCGTATTTCCGGACCAGGTAGATCACCGGCTCCGCGATGTCTCCCGGGGACACGGCGGCCTCCGCCGTATCCAATGCCTCGTCCCGGCTGAGCTGCCCGTCCTGGAGCAGCTCCGAGAAGATGTAGAGCTCCAGAAGGCTCTTGTCGTCCAGCCGTTCCGTAGGCCGGAGGGCCAGATACTGGTTGACGATGGGGGGCGGCGCGATGCCGAGCTCCACCGCCTCCGCAGGCGTCAGAAGGACCTGGCCTGTGGGGGCAGGGGAGAAGTGCCGCGCGATTTCCTCCAGACTCATGTTCTCCTTGAGCCGCTGGATCTCCGCCACCCGTTCCAGGACCCGTTCCCGGGGAAAGAAGGTCTCGTGTCCGGTGAAGGTGGAGCGGTGGATAAACCACTCATCCGGCAGCAGCTTCATCCGCTTCCAGCGGTACAGCGCCCCGTAGGAGATGCCGGTGCGCTCCAGAAGCTCCTTTTTTGTGATCAGATTGTCCTCCATAACCTCACCTCGCGTAACAATGTACCATAACAATGTTACTTTGTCAAGGGGTTTCTTACGAGTTTATAGATTGTTCATAATCCCCCGGCTGCGATCCGGCGTCACGGTACAAAAAAACCGGGGCATGATCCATCATACCCCGGTAAACCTCGATTATTACATTGCAGGAAGCCCTATCTCCGAAACAGCCCCGTTTCCTCCATCCGCTTTTTCTGGGCCTCCAAAAGCGCCTCCATCCGCTGCTGCCGCGCCTCGTAATCCTTCTCCATAAAGGCGTAGGCGTGGGCGTAGGTGGCGGCCATATAGGGCAGCTTCCAGACAAACAGAATGCCGCAGGTCAGCAGGCACAGCAGCACCCAGGGCGCAAAGCTCAGATCCAGGAGAAACAGGGAGATCCGGTGGGGCCGGTTCATGGCCGCCGCCTTGGAGGCCAGAACCCGGACGGGCGTCTCCGGCTGATCCAGCAGCAGGAAGTAGACCATGCGGTAGCGATAGGAGATCACCGCCATGGCCAGAAGGGTGTAGACCGCCAGAAGGTTGAACACCATGCCCTCGGAGAGATACCCGGCCAGGAGAAGCCCCGAAAGCACATAGCTCACAGGCAGGGACACCAGAGAGGCCAGAAGACCCACCAGCAGGGAGATATACACGTAGAGCAAAACGCCCCGGCTCCACATCCGGAAGCCCTCCAGCAGGGTGTCAAGGGAAAAGTCCCGGTCCCGGCCCAGCCGGAGGGACACGGCCCCGTAGCCCAGGGCCGTCAGAAGCAGCAGGAACTGGAAAATCAGAGAGACCACCGTCACAAGCACATAGGTCCGGGTCTCCGTGGAGACGGCCTGACTCAGATAATGCGCGCCGTTGGCGGGCGCCCGTTCCACCAGCACCGTCAGCCCCCATTCCAGGACCCCCATCAGCACCACGGCCACGAGAAAAACACCCGTAACCAGCTTGGAGTTTCCCCTGGCATGGGCCACGGATTCCTTTGCCGCGGCCTTCAGCGCCTTTCGGTCCATGTCCGCGCCTCCCTTCGTCTTTCGTGCCTGTACCCTATCACAACCGCCGGAAAATGTCAAGGAATCTACGGATTCCCGGGAAAGACAGTTGTGTATTCTCGAAAACTGTGCTATAATATACCGATTTATGAATGCGGCAATGAAATAGCCGCATTCACAAACAATAAAATTTGAACCGCTTTGCTCGCCGCTGAAGCGGCAACCGCAAAGCATGGCACTTATTACTCCGGCAACACAGAGGCGATGCGTTATTTGTGGTCATTTCGTTGCCGGAGTAATACTGGATGGAGGACGGACGATTGAAGCTCAGGAATCTCATCGACATCGAGGATCTCAGCCTGGAGGAGTGGCAGGAGCTCTATGCCCTGGCCCGGGAGATCATTGCAAACCCCAAGAATTACGCCCAGGCCCTACAGGGGGACGTGATGGCAAGCCTGTTTTACGAGCCCTCCACCCGGACGAATTTCTCCTTCCAGACGGCCATGCTCCGGCTGGGAGGCAGCGTGTTCGGCTTTGCGGACCCCAATTCCTCCTCCACCTCCAAGGGGGAGACCCTGAAGGACACGGTAAAGATGGTGTCCAGCTACGCCGACGTCATCGTCATGCGCTCGCCCAAGGAGGGCGCCGCCAAGGCCGCTTCCCTCTATTCCGAGGTGCCGGTGATCAACGCCGGAGACGGCGGCCACATGCATCCCACCCAGACCCTGACGGACCTGACCACCATCGCCATGCTCCGGGGCGGCATCGAAAACCTGAACGTGGGCCTCTGCGGCGACCTGAAAAACGGCCGGACGGTCCACTCCCTGATCAAGGCCCTGGCCAAATTCCCGGGCATCCGGTTCTACCTCATCGCCCCTCGGGACCTGGCCATTCCCGGCTACATGGTGGAGTACATGAAAATGCGAGGCACGCCCTTTGTGGAGGTCACCAACCTGGAGGCCACCATGCCCCAGCTCGACGTGCTGTACATGACGCGGATCCAGCGGGAGCGGTTCACCGATCCCCTGGAATACGACCGGCTCAAGGGCGTCTACGTGCTGACCCGGAGCAAGCTGCGGACGGCGAAGAAGGATATGCTCATCATGCACCCCCTGCCCCGGGTGGACGAGATCGCCCAGGACGTGGACGACGATCCCCGGGCCGTGTATTTCGATCAGGCCCGGTACGGCATGTTCGCCAGAATGGCCCTGCTCATGAAGATGGTGGAGCAGGGACGGAAGCGGCCGGAGCCCCAGATCATCGGGCGGGAGCCCCGGTGCCGGAACAAGAACTGCATCACCCGGACGGAGCTGTATCTGCCGCCCCTTTTAAAGGCGGAGGGGACCTGCTGCGCCTTCTGCGACAAGGAGCTTTGACATGGCGGAGGTTTGCCTGAAGCGGGGAGAGGAGAAGGACATCGAAGCCGGCTCCCTGTGGATCTATGACAACGAGATCGACTACTGTACCGACGACTGCGAAAACGGGGGCGTGGTCGAGGTTCTGGACAGCCGCCATCGCTTTGCGGCCAGAGGCTTTTTTAACGCCGGTTCCAAAATCGTGGTCCGGGTCCTGACCCGGGACAAAGCGGAGACCATCGACCGGGAATTCTTCCGGCGGAGATTGGAGCGGGCCTGGGAATACCGGAAATCCATCGGCATGACAAACGCCTGCCGGGTGGTCTTTGGGGACTCCGACGGCCTGCCCGGGCTGACCGTGGACAAGTTCGGGGACTATCTCTCCTTTCAGATCACCTCCCTGGGCCTGGAGCGGTTCCGGGAGGACCTGATCGAGCTGCTGACAGCGCTTTTGGACCCCAAAGGCGTCTGTGAGCGGAACGACCTCCCGGTCCGGGAAAAGGAGGGACTGCCCCTGCGCAAGGGCGTGGTCTACGGGGAGGTTCCGACCGAGATCGAGATTCGGGAGCACGACGCCAGAATGCTGGTGGACGTGCTGGGAGGCCAGAAGACGGGCCACTTCCTCGATCAGCAGGAGAACCGGGGCGTCCTCCGGGACTATGTGAAGGGGAAGGACGTGCTGGACCTGTGCTGCTGCACCGGCGGCTTTTCCGTCCACGCGGGGCTCTACGGGGCCCGGTCCGTGGAGGCCGTGGACGCCTCCGGCGAGGCTCTGGAGCGGGTCAGGCGGAACGCGGCCCTCAACGGCCTTTCCTGCATTGAAACCCGCCAGGGCGACGTATTCGACGTGGTCCACACCCTCTGCGACGCGGGACGGCGGTACGGCGTGGTGATCCTGGACCCTCCGGCCTTCGCCAAATCAAGACGGGTCCTGGAGAGTGCCTGCAAGGGCTATCGGGAGCTCAACTACCGGTCCATGCGGCTCACCGCGCCCGGGGGCTTTATGCTGACCTTCTCCTGCAGCCGGTTTATGACCCGGGAGCTGTTCCTCAAAATGCTCCGGGAGGCGGCCATAGACAGCGGCCGTCAGGTCCGGCTGATCCGGGAGCTCATGCAGGGCCGGGACCATCCCGCCGCCGTGGGCGAGGATTCGGCCCTCTACCTGAAGGGCTGGCTCCTGCACATTTTATGACAGACGCAAAAATAATCTTGACAAAACCCAGTGCCCGTGCTAATATCTAAAGGCTGACCCTTGCGGTCACTTCCAATTGGGGGAGCTGCTTGGGCGTAGAACCTGCGGGTGTAGTTCAATGGCTAGAATCCCAGCCTTCCAAGCTGGTCGTGTGGGTTCGATTCCCATCACCCGCTCCATCCCGTGTGCCGGTTTCCTCCGGGAAGCCGGCGCCCGGCCAGCATTCGCGCCAATAGCTCAGTTGGATAGAGCAACTGCCTTCTAAGCAGTAGGTCGGGGGTTCGAGTCCCTCTTGGCGTACCAGGCGGTTCCTACCGTTGTGCGGCGCGGATAAAGAGAATATGGTGGGTGTAGCTCAGTTGGTTAGAGCGCCAGATTGTGGCTCTGGAGGCCGTCGGTTCGACTCCGATCACCCACCTTTCATTTGTGCCGCCGTTTTGCATCTAGGGGTGTAGCCAAGCGGTTAAGGCACGGGACTTTGACTCCCGCATCGTGGGTTCGATCCCCGCCACCCCTGCCAAACATGACCCGCTAGCTCAGTCGGTAGAGCACCTGCCTTTTAAGCAGGGTGTCCGGGGTTCGATTCCCCGGCGGGTCACCAGAAAAAGCAGCTGCGAAAGCGGCTGCTTTTCCGATTGTTCAAGCATTCTCCCAGGTGACGGCGCCGTCCTGGATCCGGTAATAGCGGTAGGGCGCGGCGATCTCCCGGCGGCTGTCGATGGCGCCGTAGGTGATGACGCCGTCGATGCTGCCCTCGAACACGAGTCCCGTGCCGTCGTCGTAGTCCAGGATCACACAGCGGTACCCGGCGTCCAGAATGGGCTGGATGGTGTCCTGGCACAGGGAGATGAACTCCCCGTCGGAGAGGGACGTAATGACCGACATGGGCACGTAGGCCGCCGCCCTGTCGTAGACATATTCCCCGTTGCCGTCATAGGAGCCGAAGCGGGAGAAAACCAGGGTTGGATGGGTCATGGCGTCCGGGTAGGTGACCGTGTATTTGAACGCTCTGTCCGAGGAGTAGAAATTGACTGCGCATTCAAAGCCGTCGTTCCGGAGCACCAGATAGGTGTAGGCCGTTTTGTAAGCCGTCCAGGGGATATAGTAGGTGTCCAGACCCGCGGCGGCAAAGGCGTCATCGTCCACAATGAAGCTGATCCAGCGGTAGGCCGTGTCATGGTAGACGGCGGTGATATAGGGCGTGTCGGCGGATTTTACCATATTGAGCAGCGCGGCCTCCGTTTCCCTGTCGACGTCCCGCAGGAGCGCGCTGCGCTGGGTTTCCGTCATGGTGACGGTCAGAGAACCGTCGCTGTTTACGACGGCGTTTTCGTAGCCGTATTTTGCGGCAAAGGCGTCGGGGTCAAAGTCTGCCCTGTCCTCGTCGGAGAACAGGAACGCCGGGTAGGTAATATCCACCGTCCCGGAATAGAGCTCGGAATCGAAACCGTCAGAAGCCTCGTCCGAGGAGAAAGCGCCCGAAAAACGGGACAGCAGCGACTGTAGGGACGAAAGTGACGGAAGGCTGGGGAGCTCCCGACCTGTGCGGTTCTGGAGCATGACCCAGGCGGCAGCCAGAAGCAGGACCATGATCAGAAGTATAAGAATCACACGTTTGCGCATGACGGAACCCTCCTGTTATTCATTGGTTCTGGCCATTCCAGGCTGCCCGGATCTTCTCATAGACCTCCGGAAGGTTTTTCTCCATGTCCAGGCTTTTCATGTCCGGCCCGGTCCAGATGTGGAAGCTCCTGGCCGTGCCGCAGAGGGTGTCACCCGACCAGGTCTCATATTGCAGCTCCAGCTTCTTCGGGGCGTACATGGTCATCCTGGTCCGGACGGTGACACGGCCGGGATAGGTGGCCGGGGCCTTGTACCGAAGGTCCAGCTCCACCAGAGGCGGGTTGATCCCCAGGGCGTTCATGTCCGAATAGGAAAAGCCCATCTTCGCAAAATAGTCCATGCGGGCCATCTCGTACCACACGGGGTAGACCGCGTGGTGGACGATCCCCATCCGGTCGCAGTCGGGATAGCGGACGTCGATCTCCGTCTCACAGATCATGGCGGTTTCCTCCTTTTCTTCATACTAAACGGCCCGGAACGGTTTTTCGTCACCGTTCCGGGCCGCGCGCGTTTTCTGTCAGGCCCCCATGCCCAGAAGGTCGATGTCGTTGACCACGTCAAGGACCACCTGCCCGTTGTAGACCACAAGCAGCAGGTTGTCGGTGTTCAGGTCGTTGGCGATGCTAAGCATAAGGTCGTAGTCGTCCCGGCCCGTGAGCAGGAGCAGCTCCTGCACGGAACCGTCCAGCTCCAGGAAGGAGTCCACCATGTCGTCCCAGGACGCTTTGGCGGTGGAGTTGGATTTGGCCAGGGTGGCGGCGGTGGCGATGCCGTCCTCCCAGACGGTGATGTATACAACGCCGTCCTCCTCCTCCACGATCAGGTTATCCCCGAAGCTCTCGGACAGAGATTCCTCCAGCACGCCCAGCAGGTAGCTGAGGGTGACAAGCCCGGTGCCGGTCACTTCGTCATCCAGATCGTCCGCCGCTTCGTCGATGTCCGGGACCAGACCGCCGATGGACGTCTTGCCGGAATCTTCGACGGAGCCGCCGGAGGTTCCGGAGGACGCGGGCGTGCCGCCGGGGACCTCCACCAGGAAGGAGGCCCGCTGGAGATTGTCGTTGGAGTCGTACTCCGAGAGGAAGATGATGAAGTTGCCTGCGTGATCCACGCCGATGCAGTCCTGGGCTACGCAGGTCGCCCCCACAGGCGCCTCCTTGGGATAGTTCTGGATGCTGCCGGAGTAGCCGTAGGCCATGTAGCCGGCGCTGTCCACCACTGTGTCATCCAGGTAAATGTACAGGCCGTCCATGAAGTCATCCTCGTAGCCCTTGTTGGAATACTGATAATCCACGATGTAGACGGCCTCGGGGTCCGCGTTGTCGTAGCTGTTGCGCGTGTTGTCCACCGTGACGCCGGTGATCTTGAACTCCCACTCGCCGTCCACGGTCCAGGTGTCCCCGATCCTGTAATCGTAGTCTATGTCCTCAATGCTGCGGACGGGCATGGCCACGTTGGCCGGACCCTCGCCGGGGTCCAGGTGGAAGGTGGCGGAATGGACGTTGTAGTCGTTGTCGTATTCCTTCACGGTGATGCTGAAGGGGCCGGCGTGGTCCACGCCGATGCAGTCCTGGGCCACACAGACGGCGCCGATGGGAGTGGACTTGGGATAGGCGCCGGTGTACAGACCGTAGCTCTCGCCCATAAAGCCCTCGGCGTCCACGATGGTGTCGCCCAGGGAGAGGTACAGGCCGTCGGAATAGTCGCTGACGTAACCCTCGTTGGTGTACACATAGTCGATGATGTACACAGCCTCCGGATCGGAGTCCTCGTATTCGTTCCGCTCTGTGGTCTCAGTCACGTTGAGGATGGTCAGGGTCAGAAGGCCGTCCACGGTCCAGGTCTCCCCCAGACCGAAATCACTCGGCACGGGCTCCTCCTCCACGGGCTTGGCCGCAGCCTCGTCGTCCCCCAGGGCCACGATGGCGGAGGGGATGACAATGGGACTGCCGTTGGACTGGGCTTCCGCTTCAGGCTCCGGAGTGGGCTCCGGGGTGGTCTCGGAAGCCTCGTCGAAGGTCCGGGCGGATTCCTGGGCGGAGCCGGAGGAACCGCAGGCGGTCAGGCTCAAAAGCATGACCAGAGCCAAAAGCAGGCTGATAACACGTTTGTTCATGGGGAAACCTCCTTACTATCTGTGAAAAGGCAGATTTGGGGAAATGCGTGTCAATATGGCGTTTGTATCTGTTCATCCGCTGTCATTGTGAGGAAGGAAGTGACGAAGAATCCTTGCGTGACTCAGGATTTCAAGGTTCTTCGCGCAGGCTCGGGGTGACACGTGAACAGTTAATGGACAAGCCCCAGATTACTTGGTGCCGAAGATCCGGTCGCCGGCGTCGCCCAGACCGGGAACGATGTATTTGTTCTCGTTGAGGCGTTCGTCCACGGCGGCCACATAGATATCCACGTCGGGATGCTCCCGCTGGATCACCTCGATGCCCTCGGGGCAGGCGATGATGTTCATGAGCTTGATGTGCTTGCAGCCGTAGCCCTTGATGAAGTCGATGGCCGCTGCGGCGCTGCCGCCGGTGGCCAGCATGGGGTCCACGATGATGACCTCCCGCTCAGAGATGTCCGGGGGCATCTTGCAGTAGTATTCCACGGGATTGTGGGTCTCCGGGTCCCGATACAGGCCGATATGGCCCACCTTGGCGGAGGGGA
Organism: uncultured Oscillospiraceae bacterium; assembly: GCA_905234425.1. Taxonomy (GTDB): domain Bacteria; phylum Bacillota; class Clostridia; order Oscillospirales; family Oscillospiraceae; genus HGM13006. The sequence continues at coordinate 23,482 of CAJOHR010000056.1, forward strand.
TCAGATCGATGATGGTGTCCACCATGCCCAAACCTGCCCGAAGGATGGGGACGATGGCCACCTTTTTGCCGGCCAGGCGCTTGAAGGTGCCGGTGGCGATGGGCGTTTCGATGGTCACGTTCTCCAGGGGCAAATCCCGGGTGGCCTCATAGCACATGAGGGCGGCGATCTCGCCTACCACCTCACGGAACTCCTTGACGCCGGTGTTTTTGTCACGCAGGATGCACAGCTTGTGCTGGATCAGCGGATGGTCCAATACATAAAGTTCTCCCATTTTCAAGAATCTCCTTTCAGCGTTTCCGATTCCATTTCCAGACGGCGGAGCCGTTCCCGTTCCGCCTGACTGAGACGAAGATAGTTTGGGGCCAGCTCCGCGGCCGGGATCCCTTCGCCCCGGGCGGCCATCTCCATGGCGGCCATGGCCACGCCGGAGGCCCGCTGCTGGGCCAAATGGGACGGCGGCAGAATCAGGTCCAGGCCCCCAAGGGTATTATAGCACAGTCCGGCCCCGTCGCCAACCAGAAAAATCGGCATTCTGACGTTTTTAAGCTGGACCCCCAGATCCTCCAGGGAGATGGCCCGATCCGCTGTGAGCCTTGTGAGGCTGCGGCCGTCGGACCGGAACAGGGCGTTGTACACCTGGGCCCGCCGGGCGTCCATGACGGGGCAGATCACCCCGGACAGATGGCGCATCTGAAAGGCCATGGCCTCCAGGGTGCTGACGCCGAGAAGGGGCTTTTCCGCGGCCCAGCCCAGGCCCTTGGCGGCGGAGACGCCGATGCGCACCCCGGTGAAGCTGCCGGGGCCCTTGGCCACGGCAATATAATGGAGATCCGCCGGGGTCACGCCGCAGTCCCGGAGCAGGCCTTCCGCCATGGGCATGAGGGTGGCGGAGTGGGTCTTTCCGTTGTTCTCAAAGCACTCGCCCAGGAGCACGCCGTCCTCCAGGAGGGCAACGGAGGCTGCCTTGGCGGAGGACTCAAAGGCCAGGATTCTCATGCGAAACCGCCTCCTTCCACGGTGATGAACCGTCCGTTTTCGTTTTCCGGGTCCCGCCGGAGGTCGATGCGCAGGGGATCCTCCAGCAGAGGCTCCGCCCGCTCGGACCACTCCACCGCCAGGACGCCGCCCCGGGTCAGATAGTCCTCCCAGCCGATATCGAACAGCTCCTCCGCGTCCCCCAGCCGGTAGAGGTCAAAGTGAAACAGGGGAAGGGGACCGGGGTATTCGTTGACGATGGTATAGGTGGGGCTGGTGACGGGACCCTCCACGCCTATGCCCCGGGCCAGCCCCCGGGTAAAGGCGGTCTTGCCCGCCCCCAGGTCCCCGGTGTAGGCGATCACGTCGCCGGGAGAGAGCTTTTTTGCCAGAGAGGCGGCCAGCGCCTCGGTCTCTTCTTCGCTTCGGGTGTAGTATTCCATGATGCGTTAAACTCCTGATTCTTTGCGGCAGTTGTGCAGATTGGTATTTGTGGAGGTATGTTGCGTCATCCTGAGCGCAGCGAAGGATCTTTCCTTCCCGGTTGACGCAAGATTCTTCGTCGCTGCGCTCCTCAGAATGACAGGGGTGCTCCTCAATGACCCCCACAAATCCCCATTTGCAAACCAAAGCCTGATACCTTCCGCACCATTATATCAAATCGGAACCCGTTCGGCAATGCGCAATTATCCCGACAAACACAAATCCGCCGGGAACCGCACCACGCGGCGCCCGGCGGAAACGTATCATTTTCGCAGCAGCATAATGGCCTCGGAGGGAAACTCCACCGCGACGGAGCCCTCCGGCAGGGGCGTAACGGTCCCCTTGGGGATCATCCAGTGGATGGCCGGACCTTGGCATCCGGGACGCCGGAGCAGCAGCACGTGCTCGAAGGTGTCCTCGATGACCTGGGTGATCTCCATCTCATAGACGTTGGGGCCCGGGGCCGAGGCCATGCGGATGTGATGGCCCCGAATGGCCGCCATGTTCCCCGTATGTGCCCCGGAGACGGTCAGATCCATGTCCCAGTCATCGGCGTGGAACAGCGTATGCCCATCCTCCTGCCGGAGACCGCTGAGACCGCTGAAATTCTTGCAGCCTGTTAAAAGGGCGGCGTGATAGGTTCCCGGATTCCGGAAGATCTGATGCTTTTCCCCCAGAGCGTCGATGGTCCCGGCGCCGTAGACCGCCACGGAGTCGGCCATGCGGAACACCTCGTCCCGGCTGTGGCTCACCATGAGGGTGGTGCCGCCGAACTCCCGGATCGTGGACAGGACCTCCTGCTCCATCTGGTCCCGGAGATGGGAGTCCAGGGCGGAAAAGGGCTCGTCCAGCATGAGGATTTTCGGCTTTCCCACCAGGATCCTGGCCAGAGCCGCCCGTTGCTGCTGGCCCCCGGAGAGCTCCCCGGGATACCGGTCCTCCAGGCCGGACAGGGCGAATCGGTCCAGGGCCGCCATGGCGGTCTCCCGCTTTTCCGATCTGGCGCCGGAGCGGACCCCGGACATGACGTTTTTGAGAACCGTCATGGTGGGGAACAGGGCGTAGTTCTGGAACAGCAGCCCCGCCTGCCGCTTCTGGGGCGGCAGGTCGATCCTTTTTTCGCTGTCAAAGTACACCGTGCCGTCCGCCACGATCCGGCCCCGGTCGGGCTTCTCCACCCCGGCGATGCACCGGAGGGTCATGCTCTTGCCGCAGCCGGAGGCGCCCAGAAGGGCCAGCAGCTCGTTGCCCGCGGCAAAGGACACGTCCAGATGGAAGGACCCCAGTTTTTTTTCGATCTGAACCTCCAGCATCCTACCACCGCCTCCTGTTCCTGCCGCCCGTCACCAGGTTCATGAGAAACACGATAAAGAAGGCGATGAGCATAACGATGACCACCCAGACGCCTGCGGTGAGATAGTCCCCGTTCTGGGAGATGGCCGTGGCGATTTTCTGGGAGATGGTTCCCGTCTTTCCGGCGATGTTCCCCGCCAGCATGGAGGTGGCGCCGTATTCGCCCAATGCCCGGGCGAAGGTCAGAATGGTGCCCGAGGCCACGCCGGGGCCGGCCGTGGGGACGATGACCCGCCAGAAGATCTCCAGCTCGCTCATGCCCAGGGTCCTGCCCGCGTAGATCAGATTCACGTCCACCTGCTCGAAGGCGGCCCGGGCGTTTCGGTACATGAGCGGGAAGGCGATGACCGAAGCGGCCAGGACGCAGCCCAGCCAGGTCTGGACCACCTTGATGCCCAGGTCCTGATAGAGGAAGGACCCCAGAGGACGGCGCAGGGAGAAGAGCAGCAGTAAAAAGAAGCCCGCCACCGTTGGGGGCAGCACCATGGGCAGGGTCAGGATCCCATCCACCACGGCCCTGGCCCGGCCGCTCAGCTTCAGCACCTTCCGGGCGGCGAACAGCCCCAGGAAAAAGCATACCACCGTGGCAACCAGCCCGGTCTTCAGGGAGATCAGCAGGGGAGACCAGTCCAGATTCCGGAGCACCCTCAAAATATCCTCCATGGGATCACCTCGTTTCTGCGGAAAGGGGGATGGCGCATCACCATCCCCCTTGTCAGCGTATCCTTAGCTTACCATGTCCGTTATCGCCCGTCAATCACTTGTTGGGGATGAACATGTAGTTCTCAAAAATCTGCATGACCTCGTCGGTCTGCAGGAAGGCCATGAAGTCGTCGGCAGCGGCGGTCACGGCGTCGGTGGCCTCGGCATTCTGCACGCGGATCACGGGATAGAGGATCTCGCCGGTCAGGTCCGTGGACACGGATTCCAGGATCTCGATGTCGTCGATCCGGGAGAAGGCGTCGGAGTGATAGACGGTGCCCACCTCGTTGGAGCCCTCAGCCACGGCCTCCAGGGTTTTGCTCACGTTGGAGGTCTCGTTGATCTCCAGACCGCCCAGCGCCTGGGAGACCTGCTCGGTGGTGATGTCGGCGGGCTCTGTGCCCTCCTCCAGAATGCCAAGGGCCTGGAGGGCGGCGCGGGTGTATTTGCCGGCAGGCACGGAGCCGTCGGCCAGAGCCATGGAGGAGGCCTCGGACAGGTTCTCAAGGCCCGTGACCTTGGTGCCGGAGCCCTTGTAGGTGATCAGGTCCAGGGTGTTCTTCAGCAGGTCCACCCGAGTGCCCTCGATGGCGAGGCCCTCCTCCTCGCAGGTCTTGATCTGCTTCACGGCGGCGGAGAAGAAAATGTCGCAGGTGAAGCCGTTCTGGATCTGCTCGAGCAGGGTGCCGGAGGAATCGGCGTTCAGGGTCACGGTGACGTTGGGCTGAGACTGGTTGTACAGGGCCACGATCTCCTCAAAGGCGTTGCCAAGGGAGGCGGCAATGAACACGTTGATCTCAGCGGCCTCCAGGGTGTCGGCGGCCTCCTCGGCGGGAGCAGCCTCCTCGGCGGAAGCAGCCTCCTCTACGGAGGCGGCGGAGGCCTCAGGGGTGTTGGCGCCGCCGCAGGCGGTCAGAGAGAGGACCATGCACAGCGCCAGAATCAAAGCGAGCCATTTTTTCAATGGAAGTCATCCTTTCCGTTTCATGATTTCCAGTCCATTCTAGCGAGGCCGATAGTAAAGGGGAAACAATTTGTATGCGCGCGGAGACAACCTCTTTTTCTGAATTTGCGGTTTGTAACAGCCAATAAGGTGTAAAGTCGACGGAATTCACCTGTACAGGCTGTTTCCTCCGTGGTAAAATACGATCAGAAGGGAGGAATGGACATGCAAGACGCCGCCTGCGTGATCCTGGCCGGGGGACAGTCCCGGCGCATGGGCCGGGACAAGGCCATGCTGGAAGCCGGAAAGGAAACCTTCCTGGGCCGCCTGATCCGGGAATATGGGAGAGAGCTTCCCGTCTATGTCTCCGTGGCAAGGCCGGGGCAGTTTGTTCATCCCGGCGCCGGGGAGATCGTGGATTGCCGTCCCGGCATGGGCCCTCTGGCAGGACTGGAGGCCGCTTTCCTCCAAACGGTCGCGGAAAGGGTGTTCCTGACGGCCACGGACCTGCCCTTCGGTACCCTGGCTCTGGCAAAGGAGCTTCTCAGCCGGATGGGGAACCACGACGCCTGCGTGATCCGCCGAAAGGACGGGTCCCCGGAGCCCGCCTTCGGGATCTATGGAAAGGCCTGCCTGGAGCCCGTTCAATCGCTGCTGGACGGGAACCGGCGGGCCATGCGCGGTCTGCTGGAGCGGGTGGACGCAGTCTTTGTGGAAGAAGCCTCCCTTTCCGGTTTCGATTTGGACCGGATTCTCTGGAACATCAATACGCCGGAAGCCTATGAAAAGGCCCTGGAGCTGTTGTAGGGTCACAACCGATGGGCTGTTATAAAACGCATAAAATCAGTTTCAGCTTTCCTTTTCCTTTGGTATAATACAATATATTAGGGAAATTGCGCACAGGAGGGATCTCCATGTCGGATAAATTCAAGCCGGATCAGCAGTGCATCGTCAGCACCAGTCTGACGGGGCCGGAGAGCGGCGCGCCCTGCGTGGTCGATACAAAGGACGGTAAAATCACCCGGATTCGCCCCTACTACTACGATACGGAATATACGGACGCCCACTGCAACCCCTGGAAAATTGAGGCCCGGGGAAAGGTGTTCCGCGCCCCGGATCACGCCATGCTCACCCCCTTCGGCCTGGGCTACAAGTCCCGGGTCTATTCCCCCAACCGGGTCATGTATCCCTTGAAACGGGTGGATTGGGACCCCAAGGGGGAGCGGAACCCCCAGAACCGCGGCAAGAGCAAATACGTCCGGATCTCCTGGGACGAGGCCGCCCAGCTTGTGGCCGACGAATTAAAGCGTGTCAAGGCGCAATACGGCCCCGAGGCGGTGCTCTGCCAGGCGGACATGCACGGCGAGGGCAAAAACGTGGCCCCGGCCCACGGCTGTCCCAACCGGCTTCTCTCCCTCATGGGGGGCTACACCCTCCAGATGCGGAACCCGGATTCCTGGGAGGGCTGGCACTGGGGCGCGAAATACGTCTGGGGCTGCGAGCCCGTGGGTCAGATGGCCCCCCAGGCGAACCTGTATCCCGACATCGCCAAGCACAGCGACACTCTGCTGTTCTGGGGCTGCGACCCGGAGACCACCCCCTACGGCTTTGGCATGTGCATGCCGGGGCGGCTCTGCTACTGGCTGTCGGAAATCGGCCTGAAAAGCGTCTATATCTGCCCCGATCTCAACTACGGCGCGGCGGTCCACGGGGATAAATGGATCCCCATTCTCCCCAACACCGACGCGGCCCTCCAGCTTGCCATCGCCTACGTCTGGATCACCGAGGGCACCTACGACAAGGAGTATATCGCCACCCACGCCTACGGCTTCGACAAGTTTGAGGATTACGTCATGGGCCGGGAGGACGGGATTCCCAAAACCCCGGCATGGGCCAGCGAGAAGTGCGGCGTCAAGGAGTGGACCATCAAGGCCCTGGCCCGGGACTGGGCGAAAAAGACCGTTTCCATCATCCACGGCAACGGCGGCGGCCTGATCCGGGGCCCCTACTCCTCGGAGCCGGCCCGGCTGGAGGTCATGCTGCTGGGCATGCAGGGCCTGGGAAGGCCGGGCGTCCATCAGGCGAAAATGCTGGAATGGAACCTGTGGAACCGGGACTATCCCGTGCCCTATCAGGGCCAGTGGGTGCCGAGGATCACCCAGATCGCCGACCCCCTCCGGCCCGTGGACGGGGACGTGGACCCCAAGGTCAACATGGACCGGTATGTGCTGAACGCCGCCCAGAAGGAGCGGGCCCCGGAGCTTGTGAAGCTGTTCACCCAGTTCCCCGCTCCCAAGCAGTTTATTCCCCGGCCCCTGATCCACCGGGCGATCCTGGAGGGGAAGGCGGACTGGTACGGCCTCCAGGTGTTCTCCTCCTCCCAGCAGCCGGACAAGAACAACTTCCGCCAGCCCACCCAGCAGTACCAGTTCCAGCACATGAAATATCCCCGGGACGGTCTGAGCCGGGTCCACATGATCTGGACCGACGCCCCCTGTCAGATCACCTGCTGGAACGACGGCAACCTGACGGCCAGGGCCTATCAGGACGATTCCATCGAGTGCATCGTGGCCCAGCATCCCTGGCTGGAGAACGACTGCTATTACGCCGATATCATCTTTCCGGTGATCACCAAGCACGAGATGAACGACCTGGGCAACGACATGTCCTCCGGCGGCTTCACGGCCATCTATCTGGAGGAGCAGTGCGTGCCGCCCGTGGGCGAGAGCCTTTCCGATTTTGACGTCTGCGCCAAGGTGGCCGAGAAGCTGGGCCCGGAATACTACGACGCCTATACGGACAACATGGATGAAAAGACCCGGGTCCGGTTCTTCTACAAGGCCACGGGCTGCGAGGACTATATGACCTGGGAGGAATTCCGGCAGAAGCGGATCTATGTGGTCCCCTGCAAGACCCAGGAGGAGCTGGACAAGATCCCCGCGGGACTCTATCCCTTCTATTTGGACCCGGAAAACAACCCCCTGACCACCCCCACGGGAAAGCTGGAGTATTATTCCACCCTGCTGGCCGAGCATACGCCGGACGATCCGGAGCGGCCGCCTGTGCCCCATTGGGTGGAGAGAGGCGAGAGCCACGACGAGCGCCGGAGCTCCGAACGGGCGAAAAAATACCCCCTGCTCTGCGTCTCCAACCACGGCCGGTGGCGAATGCACTCCCAGTGCGACGATATCGTCTGGAACCGGGAGGTGGGCACCATGAAGGTCCGGGGGAAGGACGGCTATCAGTACGAGCCCCTGTGGCTCCACACCTCCGAGGCGGAGAAGCGGGGCATCAAGCACGGGGACATTGTGAAGGTGTTCAACGAGCGGGGCGTGGTCCTCTGCGGGGCCTACGTCACCGAGCGGCTCATGCCCGGGGTCTGCTATGTGGACCACGGCGCCCGGCTGGACCCCATCATTCCCGGCTGGCTGGACCGGGGCGGCGCCATCAACACCATCACCCCCACCTCCACCACCTCCAGAAAGGCCACGGGCATGGCCGTGGCCGGGTTCCTGGCCCAGGTGGAGAAGGTCACCGACCAGGAGATGGAGGGCTGGAAGCGGGACTACCCCGAGGCCTTCGCCCGGCAGGTGGACAAGGACGCCGGCGTCTGCCTGGCGGGATGGCTCGCGCAGAATTAGGAGTTAGGAGTCAGGCGTTGAATAGTATGGTCAAAATGTGTGCCCTTGGAGGGAGACTGCCTGCAAGGGCGGGAGCAGAAGGTTGAATGGAGATCGTTTCATTGGCTCCGCAGCAGGCAGTTTCCCGGAAAGGGGATACATTTCAGAGATTCAGAAATGCTTCCGATTGTGTATCTGTTCAGTCGCTGTCATTCTGAGGAACAAAGTGACGAAGAATCTTGGCGTTATTCACAATTTCAGGTAAAAGATCCTTCGCTTACGCTCAGGAACCCGATTGTGTGAAAAGGAATGATTTTTTATGGCAAAAGCCTTTGTGATCGACGTGGCGAAATGCTCCGGCTGCTATAACTGCCAGCTGGCCTGCAAGGACGAGCACGCGGAAAACGACTGGACCCCCTACGCCAAGGCCCAGCCCCTGACGGGCCAGTTCTGGTGCAGGGTGACGGATCATGTCCAGGGCACCATCCCCAAGGTCCGCGTCCACTATATCCCCCGGCTCTGCAACCACTGTGAGAACGCCCCCTGCATGGCGGCGGCGAAGGACGGCGCGGTGTACCGCCGGAAGGACGGCCTCGTGATCATCGACCCGGAGAAGGCCGTGGGCCAGCGGGCCATTTTCGAGGCATGTCCCTACGGGGCGATCTACTGGAACGAGGAGGAGAAGCTCCCCCAGAAATGTACCGGCTGCGCCCATCTCCTGGACCATGGCGCCAGGAAGCCCCGGTGCGTGGAGGCCTGTCCCACAGACGCGCTGATGTTCGGCGAGGAGGAGGAGCTTGCGGATTATATCGAGGGGGCCACAGTGCTCCAGCCCGAGACGGCGGCCCATCCCCGGGTCTACTACCGGAACATCCCCGGCCAGTTCATCGCCGGCACGGTCTACGACCCGGTGGAGAAGGAAGTGGTCATCGGCGCCCGGTGTCTCCTGAACTCCGGCGGCAAGCGGTGGGAGACCTTCACCGATTCCTACGGGGATTTCTGGTTCAACGATCTGCCCGTGGGCCTCTTTGACCTGTCCATCCAGTGCAAGGGGTATCAGGTGAAGCTATTTGAGAAGCTCCGGACCCGGGAATGCGTCAACCTGGGGGATATCCCCCTGGAGCGGGAGAAAGAGGCGTAAAAATACCCGGCGATTGGGATTTGCAGAGGTCATTGACCACCCCTGTCATTCTGAGGAGCGCAGCGACGAAGAATCTTTACGTCAACCGGGAAGGAAAGATCCTTCGCTGCGCTCAGGATGACACAACATACCCCCACAGATCCCAATCCGCAATCATCCCATGCCGGCGGGATTTCTTCCGCCGGCATGCACTTCCTGCAAACCTTTCGCATAGAATGCCTCGAACAACAATGCGGGAGGCGGTAAACTATGCGGATCCATGTGGTGGCGCCCGGGGATACCCTGGCGGGGATCGCCCGGCGGTACGGCGTCTCGGTGGCGCGGCTCATGGCGGACAACGGCATCGCCCCGGACCAGACCCTGGCAGTGGGCCAGGCCTTGATCGTCACCCTGGCCGAGGAGATCTACGAGGTGGAGCGGGGAGACACCCTGACCTCCATCAGCCGTTCTCTGGGCGTCACGCCCCTGACCCTGATCCAGAACAATCCCACCCTGACCAGGGACCCGGTGCTCCGGCCGGGGCAGAACCTGACCGTGTCCTTCCAGGGGGAGAAGATCCGGGAGCTGACCCTTTTGGGCTTTGTCTATCCCTATGTGGACCTGACCGTGCTGCGGAGCGCCCTGCCGTTCCTCACCTATCTGGCCGTGTTCTCCTACGGCTTCCGGGCGGACGGGACCCTGATCGTCCCCCGGGACCAGCGGCTCCTGACCGAGGCCTTCCGGTTCGGCACGGCCCCCGTTCTGGTCCTCACCGCCATCACCGAGGACGGGGGCTTTTCCTCGGAAAAGGTCTCGGCCTTTCTCCGGGACCCGGCCCTCCAGGAGACGGTGCTGGAGAACCTGATGGCAGTCATGGCGGAAAAGGGCTACGTGGGCATGGACGTGGACTTCGAGTATATCCCAGGCGAGGACGCGGAGAACTTTTTGAGCTTTCTCCGCCGGGCGTCGGCCATTCTGGGGGAAAACGGCTTTTTCCTCAGCGTGGACCTGGCCCCCAAGACGGGAGGCGACCAGGTGGGCCTGCTCTACGAGGCCCACAACTATCCCGCCATCGGGGCCATCGCCGACGTGCTCCACATCATGACCTACGAATGGGGTTATACCTATGGGCCGCCCATGGCTGTCGCGCCCCTGGACGCGGTGCGGCGGGTGCTGACCTACGGGGTATCGGTGATCCCGCCGGAAAAGATCCTCATGGGCATCCCCAACTACGGCTACGACTGGACCCTGCCCTATGAGCGGGGCGTGACCGCCGCCGAGAACATCGGCAACCAGACAGCCGTGGCCAGGGCAGGGGCCTACCGGGCGGAAATCCTGTTCAGCGACCGGGCCCAGTCCCCCTATTTTCGATATACCCGGAACGGCCGAAGCCATGAGGTCTGGTTCGAGGACGTGCGGAGCATCCAGGCGAAGTTCGATCTCTGCGACGAGTTGGGCCTTCGGGGAGCCTTCTACTGGAATCTCATGCGCCCCTTCCGCCAGAATTGGGCCTTCATCAGCACGAGGTACACGGTGGAAAAGCGCCTGCCCCTCCGGCTGGACTAAAAAACGTTGGGCTGCCCGAACAGCCCAACGTTTTTTGTCAATAGATGGTCTTGATGTCCTCCACGCCCAGCTTGCGGCAGAAGTCCTTCAGCTCCTGCTGGTTCTGCACCATCATGAGCTCGTGGAATTTCCCGTCCCGCTTGTCAAGAAAGCCCACGGGCATCTCCCCCGGTGCAGATGCTCTTCCGCACCGCAGGCTCCTGGGTCTCCGGGTCGCAGGGCAGGGGATTCTTCCTTTTGAAAATGCCCATGGCTCGTCACAGGTTGACGGCGGCGTACCAGCCTTCCCGGGTGGCCTGCTCGGCAGTCCGGGCCCGGACGCAGTCGCCCACCTCTACACTCTCGGGCACATCAATGGTCATAAAGGAGTCCGCCAGGGCGCTCTTGGCCCGCATACCGGAGGCCAGGATGACCGTGTCGCCGGTGACGGCTTTTTCGTTGCCCTCGGCGTCGGTGTAGGTGACCTTCCCCGGCTCCACGGACTTGCACCGGGCATTGGTCAGCTCGGTGAACATGCCCTTTTCGGCCTCGTCTCCCAGCAGCACCATCATCTCCGTGCGGCATGTGGGGGAGGCGTCGGGGGCCAGCTTGGACTGCATCTCCACGATGGAGACTTTAATGCCCTTTTCGATCAGGTGGAGGGCCGTCTCGCAGCCCACCTGACCGCCGCCGATGATCACCACGGATTTGCCCAGGGTTTCCTCCCTGCCGTAGACGGAGGTGGCCACCACGCCATGCTCCATGCCGGGCAGCGGCAGGATCAGAGGCTCCGCGCCCACGGCGATGATCACCGCGTCGAACTGCCCGTCGATCATCTCCGGGGTGGCCTCCACGCCCAGCCGGACCCGGATCTTCGACTTGGTGACCTGATGGGCCAGATAGTCCTTGTAGGCCCGCAGGGGATACTTAAAAGAGACATAGTCGGAGAAGCTCAGAGCGCCGCCCAGGTGGTTTTCCTTTTCAAACAGGGTCACCTCATGGCCCCGCTCCGCCGCCGTCAGGGCGGCCTTCATGCCTGCGGGGCCGCCGCCGATGACAGCCACCTTCTTCACCCGGTCCGCGGGCTTTTCCACCTTGTGGATCACGGCCTCCAGACCCACCTTGGGGTTCACGGTGCAGCCGAACTGATGGCCGTAGACGGCGGTGTCGTGACAGCGCATGCACTTGACGCAGGGCACCACGTCGTCCTCGTGACCGGTGAGGCTCTTGCGCATCATGTCCGGGTCGGCGATAAAGGCCCGGGCGATGGCCACGAAGTCGCACTTGCCCTCCGCCACGGCCTCCTCTGCCTCCTGAAGGGTGCCGAAGCCGGAGACGGCGGTGATGGGCACGTGGAACCGGCCGGACTTCTTAAAGGCCTCGGCCAGCCACAGGTTGGGATGGGGCGGCAGATGGCCGCAGGGATGGGTCCAGGTCATCCAGCGGGCGGAGACCATACCGGCGGAGACCTGGAGAATGTCGATCTTGTCCTGGAGGAGCTCGCCGATCCGCATGCCCTCCTCCAGGTCGATGCCTCCGGGCTCATATTCCGAGCCGGACATGCGCACCTCGATCTGGAGCTTTCTGCCGCACTTGGCCCGGACCGCGTCCAGGATCTCGCAGATGTACCGGCAGCGGTTCTCCGTGGAGCCGCCGTATTCGTCGGTGCGGTGGTTTGTCAGGGGGGAGAGGAACTGGGCCAGGGGCACGCTGTGGCCGAAGTGGAAGAGCACCCCGTCAAAGCCGCACTCCGCCAGGGCGGCGCAGCAGTCGGCGATGTCGTTTTTCGTCTGCGCCAGCACCTCCTTGGGGGCCTCCCTGCCGATGGGAGGGGAGCCCATGATGCAGTTGCCGTCGGAGCAGGTGTAGATCCCGGGCAGGAAGCCGATGATCTCCATGCCGGCCCTGGCCCCGTGGAGATGGATGCGCTCGGCCAGATGGGCCAGCTTGTGCTTGTGGTTGTGGACCCGGGTATCCCAGTTGGAATGCTCCCCGTCGTCCTTCACGTCGCAGTACTTGACGCCGGCGGCATAGACCATGGCGGCGCCGGTGGCGGCCCGCTGTTCGAAGAAGGCGATGCTGTCCTCCAGGGGATAGAGGGTGCCGTCGTTGGCGGAGTGGATCGTGGAGGGAGCCAGGATGATCCGGTTCTTCATGAGATTGCCGCTGACCCGCAGGGGCGTTGTGATGTGGGGATAGCGCTTGTTCATATTCTCACCTCATATCTTAAAATGGAATGGCTGCGAGAAACCATTGCTTTGTTTTTGCAGATTGGGGTTTGTCGGGGTATGTTGCGTCACCTGAGAGGTATGTTGCGTCATCCTGAGCGCAGCGAAGGATCTTTCCTTCCCGGTTGACGCAAGATTCTTCGTCGCTCAGGGATGCTCAATGACCCCGACAAATCCCAATCATCCTTGGTACTCGGGCATAAAAGCGATACCCTATTAAACCATATTTCCGGAAAAAACGCAATGCGGCGGCGTCAGTCCGGGGCCTGTCCGTCGTGGGCCTGCCAGGCGCATTCGGTAATGGCCATGTGGCTGAATTCCGCGGTGAAGGAGGAATCCTCCGGGGAGCAGGCGTAGATCCCGAACCGGATTTTGCCGCCGCCCTCGGCCATGTGACAGATCCGCATCTGACGCCAGCGGCTGCCGTCCTCGATGGTAAAATCCTTGGGCGTTCTCGTCCAGGAAAAGCGGCTGAAATCCATGTTTTTCCCTCCTTTTATGGTGCCGGTTTTATTATATCCCACCCGGCGGGAAATCGCAAGGAGGGAAAACCGCCGCAAGCGATGCAGCCTGCGGCGGTTGGCCTCCGACACGCCCGCCTGCGGGCGGGCGCCACGTTCCGCACTGCGTGCGGCGTGACCTCTCACCCTCTGCTTCATCAAAAACCAGCACCCCGCCAAAGCGGGGCGCTGGTTTTTGGCGGAGGCGGTGGGATTCGAACCCACGAGACCTTTCGGCCTACCTGATTTCGAGTTATTTCATCTATCTTCCATCTAAGAGAAGATAGTGAAAGATGAGAGAAGATAGAACCCAAGAAAACCGTTGAAAAATAAGGGCTTTTCGCCACTCAAAACGCGCAAAGTCGCACCGTTGTGATTATTCCGCGCTCTCAGCACCGGTGCTGAAAGGGCATCAGCACCGGGCGTTTTCATTTGAGCACCACTGTCACGTGGTTGAGCACCGCTTAGCGGT
>CAJOHR010000057.1 GCA_905234425.1 uncultured Oscillospiraceae bacterium
GCGGCTTTGGCGGTTTCCTCGTCAAACCATATGGGGTTCCAGGGGTCCAAAGCCATCATTCTGGCCTGGACCTCCCTGGGGTCTGCTGTCACTTTCCAGGGCGTTCCCCGGCCGCCGCCGCTCGATGTGGCTGCCAGCTCGGGGAAGGACATATCCCGCCGGCCGAGCGCCTGCCGGATCTGGCTGCGGACGCGCTCCATGGCGGATTGCTCCTCCGGGAGATACTGTCCCGGATACAGTGTCAGAAATTCATCCATTTCCATCGCTCCTTTTGCCGGGAAATCTACGCATCTCATCATAGCACAAGTCCCGCTGAATTGCCAGCGGAGCGGCCTCTTGCATGGAAGCACGATCTCTGGTATACTGCTGTTGATGCCGTAAAAGCGAAGGAGGCGGAGACCGTGACCCGGCAGGGGCGGCGCGCAACGTGTTCGGGGACGCGGACCGGGCGTGTTATGAAGCGCTGCCTGCGCGCCGAAGCTGAAAGGGAGGAAATCGTCATGGCCAGGGAGCTCCGGTATCACCAGAAGGTGGAGCAGAGTCTCATTAAGAAATACAGGAAGGAGCTGTGGACGCCCTTTATCACGGCGGTGAACCGTTACGAGCTGATCCGGCCCGGGGACCGGATCGCCGTGTGCATCTCCGGGGGCAAGGACTCCATGTGCATGGCCAAGCTCATGCAGGAGGTCCAACGCCACGGGAAGACGCCCTTTGAGGCCGTGTTTCTGGTCATGGACCCGGGCTACAGCCCCCAAAATCGGGAGAAAATCCTGGAAAACGCCGGCAGGCTGAAGCTGCCCGTCACGGTGTTTGAGACCAATGTCTTTGCGGTGGCCAACAGCACGGACCGGACGCCATGCTATCTCTGCGCCCGGATGCGTCGGGGGCATCTCTACAGCAAAGCCCGGGATCTGGGCTGCAACAAGATCGCTTTGGGCCACCACCTGAACGACGTGATCGAGACCGTGGTCATGAGTATGTTTTTCGGGGGCCAGATGCAGTCCATGCCGCCCAAGCTCCACAGCAGGAATTTCCCCGGCATGGAGCTGATCCGGCCCATGTACATGGTCCGGGAGGAGGATATTATCGCCTGGAGCCGGTATAACGGCCTGAGATTTCTCCAGTGCGCCTGCCGGTTCACCGAGCAGAACGGCGACGGCACGGGAGACTCCAAGCGCCAGGAGATCAAGGCCCTCCTGCGGGAGCTCGGGAAGGAGAACCCGGACCTGGAAAAGAGCATTTTCCGCAGCGTTCACAACGTCCATCTGGACACCATGGCGGGCTTCAAAACCAGGGGAGAGCGGCACTCCTTCCTGGAGCGCTATGCGGGCGAAAACATATCCGGAGATCCGTGTATTTAACGCTTGCGGAATGGGCCTGTTTTATGTAAAATGAGATTTGGGGAAAAGGGCGTTCCGCCCGGCTCCGATCCGCGAACCATCACATTGAAATCCATCAGGAAAGGAAGATGGGAACATGGGACTGTTCAGTAAATTCACCGAGAAGAAAATCTGCGATATCTGCGGCGGCCAGATCGGCCTGCTGGGGAACAGGAAGCTGGAGGACGGAAACCTCTGCAAGGAGTGCGCCGCAAAGCTCTCCCCCTTCTTCTCCGACCGCCGCAGCAGCACCGTGGAGGAAATCCGGGAGCAGCTGGAGTATCGGGAGGCCAACCGCGAGGCCGTGGCCGCCTTCCATACCACCAAATCCCTGGGCTCCGGAATGAAAATCCTCATGGATGAGGACGCCGGAAAGTTCATGGTCACCAGGGCCAGGGACCTCCAGGAGGCCAACCCCGACGTAATCGACTTCTCCCAGGTCACCGGCGTGGAGGTGGACATCGACGAGAAGACCAGCGAGGAGAAGCGGAAGGACAAGGATGGGAAAATGGTGAGCTATGTGCCGCCCAGGTACAAGTACAGCTATGATTTCGACCTGGAGATCCGGGTGAACCATCCCTACTTCGACGCCATCCGGTTCCAGCTCAATCCCTCCTCCGTCACCACCACGCCCACTGCCGTCATGGAGCGGCAGAAGCCCGATCCCACGGCCAACCGGGAATACAAGGAATATGAAAACATGGCCAAGGACATCAAGAACACCCTGACCAGAGCCCGTCAGAGGGCCAGGAATGATATCCGGGCTGCGGCAGCGCCCAAGATCGCCAAGCTCTGCCCCTGCTGCGGCGCTACCTCCATCCCCGACGCCAACGGCTGCTGCGAATACTGCGGCGGCGCCATGGGATGAGGCTGAGAAGCCTCAGCCTCCGAGAGGAGAAAAAGATATGAAGAGATTGCTTGCCATGCTTCTGGCGCTGTGCCTGATCGTTGCGCTGGCCGCCTGCGGCGACGACGCCGGATCTCCGGCGTCCTCCGGACAGGAGCCGGCCAGTCAGGAAACGCCGGCGGAGGAGACCCCCTTTGTGGAGGAGCAGCCTCCCGCCAACGCTCTGGACGATGCGAACCCCATCCCGGCTGACACCGGGACCCTGACCCTGACGCCCCAGACCTTTGCCGACGCGAACCTGATCCTGAACCTTCCCGAGGGCGTCACTGTCCGGGAGGAGGAGCGGACCGAGAACTTCGCCCACATTTACGTCACCGACGACGAGGGGAAATGGGTCCTGCGGTTCGAGCCTTATATCCGGGGCGATAATCTCGTCAACAACATCGACTCCACCTTGATTTATGACGGCAACGCCATCAAGGAGGACTGGTCCCGGGATGTGCCCGCCACCCTGGCCGGATTCCCCGCCAGAGTCTGGGCCAACAACACCCGGAAGGGCTGGCTCTATCCCGAAAACGAGTCGGACGAGCCTGCGGTGGACATAGTGGTGGACTACGGCGAGACCCTGGCCGGTCCCTGGTACGGCATGTACATCCGTCTGGACGCCCAGAACCCCACGGAGGACACCAATATCTATGAGCTGCTGTACCTCCGGCACGTCCGGGCCATCCTGAATAACTTCGAGGTCATCGCCACCCCCGACGGTCAGACCCTGTCCGCCGGCGGCATCACCCTCACCTTCCCGGCCCGCTGGGAGGTTCTGACCGGCGAGAACGGCTTTGTCACCGCCTTCCACTCTCAGGAGCTTTCCGGCGGCATCAACTTCGGCACGTCCGGCGGCGAAGCGGCCACCCTGGCCACCTACTGGGAGGGCGAGCAGTTCACCAGGAGCTACGGCGGCAGAGAGTATGCCTGCGTCATTATAGAAAACAGCAGCGATGATCCCGACGCGGAGAAGACCTACGCCGTCCGTATGTACGGGGACTTCAGCGACAAGCGGGCCCTGAGCATTTACGCAAGCCTCCGGGGCTACGGTCCCGAGGACTACAAGGCCTTCCTGGACGGCGAGCTGTTCACGGGCGTCATGGAATCCATGGTGATTGACCCCGACGGCTACCATGAGCCCGGAACCGCCAGCGTGGACGGCTTCAATACCAACCGGGGCGTCGTCACCTACACCGGCAGCGAATCGGTGGTGGAGATCCCGGCGGTCATCGGCGAATACGACACCGTGGTCATCGGCGACCGGGCCTTTACGGGCAACAGCACCGTCACCTCCGTGACCATTCCCGAGGGCGTCACGACCATCTACCCCAGCGCCTTTGAGGACTGCGAGAATCTGGAGACGGTGGTGCTTCCCGAGACCCTGATCGAGATCGACGCCAACGCCTTCAGGAACTGCCCCAAGCTGAAGGACGTGAAGCTGCCCGGCGGCGTCACCTATGTGGGCATGCGGGCCTTCTATGAGTCCGGCGCCGGCGCCTTTGAGGGCTCCTCCGCCTGCTATGACAACAACGTCTTCGGGAACTCCGGATTCCAGTCCATCTCCATTCCTGTGGGCTCCGACATCTCCGGTGAGTCCATGTTCTCAAATGCCCAGGCGGAGACGGTGATTCTGCCGGAGGATCTGACGGCCCTGGGCGTGAGCGCCTTCTCGGGCTGCAGGAATATCCGCCACCTGGATATTCCCTCCACCCTGCGGGAGATCGGCGAGAACTGCTTCACCAACATGGGCACCGTCTCCCTGACCCTGCCCGAGGGCCTGGAGACAATTCCCGACGGCTGCTTCAACAGCACCAATATGGACGTGCTGGTGATCCCGGAGAGCGTGACGAGGATCGGCGAATACGCCACCTTCGACGGGACCTATATCGTCCTCCAGAATCCCAACGTGGAGCTGGGGAACAGCGCCCTCCACTGCGAGTACCTGTATATCCAGGACGCGAAGAACTTCGTGTTCCCGGACTATGCGGCCATCTGGGCGGACCGGGTCTATCTGGACGGGGTATACAGCCCCGATGAGATCCAGGGCAACTTCGCCGAGCAGGTGGTGGACAGTCAGCTCTATCTGCCCATGGACGCCACCCTGGCGGAGTCCGAGGCGCTGGACAACTGGCTCCTGTCCATCGGCTGCAGCGACATCGCCTGGATCGGCACAGGCAAGTACTTTATTCCCGAGAGCACCCTGGACTTTGAGACCGAGGACGCCACCATCACAGGCTACAACGGAAGCAGCCCGGTGCTGGGCATTCCCCAGTACGTGATGTTCTACGACGATCCCTTCTGGCTGACGAAGAACGTCTATTCCATCGCGGATGGGGCGTTTGCAAACAAGGGCCTCACCGCCGTCTGCTTCCCCGGCACCATGGCCGATGGCTTTGGCAGCCGGATCTTCGAGGGGAACGACGGTCTGACGGACATCTGGTACAACACCGTCATCGCCACGGAGTATGACCGGGGCTGCTATGCCGCCGACACCTTTGCCGGGATCCCCGACGGGGTGACGGTCCATCTGCCGGTCTCCATAGACGAGGGAATCCGGGCCGATGTGGAGGCTGCCCTCCGGGCCGCCGGCCTGCCGGACAGCGCCGTGTTCGACTACTACAGCCTCCGGTAACACCCAAACATGACAAAGACCCGCACGGTCCTCGACAGATCGTGCGGGTCTTCCTTTATGGCTGCGTGAAAACATTGTGTTGTTTTGCAAATCGGGATTTGCGGCGGTATGTTGTGTCATCCTGAGCGCAGCGAAGGATCTTTCCTTCCCGGGTGACGTAAAGATTCTTCGTCGCGGCGCTCCTCAGAATGACAGGGGTGGTCAATGACCGCCGCAAATCCCAATCCTCAAACCACACGCTCTATTATCTGTACTGGCTCTGGGCCAGCATTATGAGCATGTAGGCAGGGACCTGGGGCTCTCCCAGCCTGTCCTGCCTGTCGCCTCCGCGGAAGCCGCTGCCGCCTGTGGGCAGGAGCATGTATTTCTCCGCCAGAGAGTAGAGCTTGTCCTGATCCGACCGGGTGTAGCCGGGATAGAGGATCTCCATGCCGGAGAATTTCTCGGCGGCGGCCGTCTTCACTAGGGCGTCCAGCTCGGAGCCCGGGAAGCCGTACTGAAGAGGATGGGCCAGAACGGCCGCGCCGCCGCAGTCCCGGATCAGCTTTGCGGCGTCGGCAAAGGGAATCCGTTCCCGGGGGACGTAGCAGCTTCGGCCCTCGCCGAGATAGCGCCGGAAGGCCTCCCGGACCGAGTCCGCCACCCCCAGCTCCACCAATTGCCCGGCAAGATCGGACCGGTCCGGCACGCCCGGATGCTCCGCCTCCGTGGAAACGTCAAAGCCCTTGTGCCGGAGCTTTTCCGCCATTTTCATAAGTCGTTCCCGGCGGCGTTCCAGGACCCAGGCCTCATAGTCCAGCAGCTTCCGGTCCTCGGAATCGAGGAAATAGCCCAGAATTTCGACCGCCCGGCCCTTGTAGTCGCTGGATATCTCAATCCCGGGGATGATGGTGACGCCCAGCAGCGCTCCGGCCTCTCCCGCCTCGGGGATCCCGGCCATGGTGTCCCGGTCCGTCAGGGCGATGGCCTTTAAACCCTGCATGGCGGCCAGGGAGGTCACGTCCCGGGGAGACATGGCGCCGTCGGAGGCGGTGGTGTGGACGTGCATATCGACCCGGTCCATCAGTCATCATATCCTTTCGGGTTGTTTTTCTGCCAGTTCCAGGAGTGGGCGCACATATCGGCCAGGGTGTATTTTGCATCCCAGTCCAGGAGCGCCCGGGCCTTTTTCACGTCGGCGTAGCATTCGGCGATGTCTCCGGGGCGGCGGTCGGTGATCTCCAGCGGGATTTTCACGCCGCTGGCCGCCTCAAAGGCACGAACCACCTCCAGAACGCTGCTGCCCCGGCCCGTGCCCAGGTTGATGGGCTCCGCGCCTGTATGGCGAAGGGCGTAATCCATGGCCTTCACATGGCCGTCCGCCAGGTCCACCACGTGGATGTAGTCCCGGACGCCGGTGCCGTCGGGGGTGGGGTAGTCGCTGCCGTAGACGCTCAGATGGTCCCGCTGGCCCACGGCCACCTGGGTGATGTAGGGCATGAGGTTGTTGGGAATCCCGCTGGGGGCCTCGCCCATGAGCCCCGAGGGATGGGCTCCGATGGGGTTGAAGTACCGGAGCAGCACCGCCGAGAGGGCCGGATCGGCCTTGCAGGCGTCCATGAGGATCTGCTCGATCATGAGCTTGGTGGTGCCGTAGGGGTTCGTGGCCACACCTGTGGGCATATTCTCGTCAAAGGGCACGGGATTCTTCTCTCCGTAGACCGTGGCGGAGGAGGAGAAGACGATGGCCTTGCAGGAAAACGCCTCCATGACCTCCAGCACGGTAAGGGCGGTGTCCAGATTGTTCCGGTAGTATTTCAGCGGCAGCCGGGTGCTCTCCGGCACGGCCTTGAAGCCCGCGAAGTGGATGACGCCCTCTATGGCATGGGCCCGGAACAGGGCGGTCAGGGCCTCCCTGTCGGAAACGTCGATGGGATAGAAGGGGGGCCGGACGCCGGTGATGGTTTCGATCCGGTCCAGGACCTTGGGACTGGAATTGGAGAGGTCGTCGGCGATGACCACCTCATAGCCCGCCTGGATCATGGCCACGGCAGTGTGGGAGCCGATAAAACCGGCGCCGCCGGTGAGTAGTATAGACATGGGTTTGCCTCCTGCTAAAATATTACTATCAGTATAGCACAGAGACCGAAAAAAGCAAGGCAATTCCCGTATCATCGGGGAGGGACGGCGCATAGGATATTCCGGAAAGGAGCGTATCGAATTATGCCCAGCATATTTTTAAGTCCCTCGGGACAGGAAGGCAACCGCTACGTGACGGGCGGCTCGGAGGAATACTGGATGAACCGGCTGGCGGACGCCATGGAGCCCTATCTGACGGCCTCCGGCATCTCCTTCAACCGGAATTCCCCGGCGGGCTCCGCAGCCCAGTCCATCCGGCAGAGCAACGCCGGAAACTATGACCTCCATCTGGCCCTCCACTCCAACGGCGCCCCGGAGAGCATCTACGGCCAGGTCCGGGGCAGCGACGTCTATTATTATCCCAGCAGCGTGGAGGGCCGGCGGGCGGCGAATATCATTGCCGACGCATTGAAGACCATCTATCCCGACCCCAATCTGGTCCGAGCCCTGTCCACCACAGCCATCGGGGAGGTGCGGCAGACCAGGGCCCCGGCGGTGTTTCTGGAGCTGGCCTACCATGACAACGTGGAGGACGCCAACTGGATCACACAGAACATCGAGCTCATTGCCAGGACCCTGGTGCTGGCCCTGACGGAGTATTTCGGCATCCCCTTCCGGGAGCCCGGGGCCTCGGACCGGCGGCAGGGTGTGGTGCGTCTGACCTCCGGCACCCTGAATCTCCGGGCGGAGCCCAGCCTGGAGGGCGGCGTGATCGCCTCCATCCCCAACGGAGCCACCGTGGACGTAGTGGGAGACCTGGGGGACTGGTACGCCGTGGAGTATCAGGGCGTGGACGGCTACGTGTCCAAGGTGTTCGTGGATCTCCTGTAGCTTCCACAGGTTGGATTTGCACAAGCCCGTTCGGTCTGATATAATGGAGACAGTATCTGACCGGGGGGAGTGCCATGGAGACCAAGGTAAGAAAGAGGCATCGGGTCCGCAATGGACTGATCGTGATCCTGACGGTGCTGTTCGTCCTCTACTGGGTGGCGGTGAACCTGATGGTCAGCGCGGCGCTGGTGCCCTCCTTTATGGAACGGCTGGACGCCTTCCGGGAGGTCACGGAGGTGAGCTACGCCCAGCAGGTACATACCTCGGACATTTTGGAGAACCGGAAGGCGGTCTGGGCGGAGACCAGGGAATGGCTGGAGACGGCGGAGACGGAAGCCTGGACCATGACCTCCCGGGACGGCTACCGGCTGGTGGCGGCGGCGTTCCCGAGGCCGGACACCCACCGGTGGGCGGTGGTCCTCCACGGCTACACCGGCTGGAAGGAGGAGATGTACCCCTACGCCTGTCAATACGCCGCCTGGGGATACCAGGTTCTGGTCCCCGATCTGCGGTGCCAGGGAGAGAGCGAGGGCGACTTCATCGGCATGGGCTGGACGGACCGGCTGGACGTGCTGGACTGGATCGGAAAAATCCTGGAACAGGATCCTCAGGCGGAGATCGTGATCCACGGACAGTCCATGGGCGGCGCCTGCGCCCTGATGATGAGCGGCATGGAGGCGCTTCCGGAAAACGTGAAGGCCGTGATCTCCGACTGCGGCTACACCGACGCCTACAGCATGTTCCGCCAGGACATCCGGGACTGGTTCAATCTGCCCGCCTTTCCCCTGGTGGATTCGGCCAATCTGGCCCTCCAGGTCCGGGGCGGCTACGATCTGAAAAAGGCCTCCGCCCTGGAGGCCGTGAAGAAGTCCAAGGTTCCCACCCTCCTGATTCATGGAGATAAGGACAAGATGATCCCCGTGGACATGGCCTATGCGCTCTATGAGGCCGCTGCGGGGGAGAAGGAACTGATGATCGTGGAGGGCGCGGGCCATGCCCAGGCCAGGGACAAGGACCCGGCGTCCTTCGACGAAAAGGTGACGGAATTCCTCGCCCGGTATATGCCATAGAAACAAAAAAACGCCCCCGGAAAGCTGACGCTTTCCGGGGGCATCCGTATCTGCATTACAGGAACAGCTTCATCAGATTGAAGGCCACGATCAGGCCGGAGAACACGATGGAGACGGTGGAGACCAGCTTGATGAGGATGTTCAGAGAGGGACCGGAGGTATCCTTGAAGGGATCGCCCACGGTGTCGCCCACAACGGCAGCCTTGTGCTGATCGGAGCCCTTGCCGCCGTGGTTGCCCCGCTCGATGTACTTCTTGGCGTTGTCCCAGGCGCCGCCGGCGTTGGACATGAACACGGCCATGGCGAAGCCGGTGACGGAGACGCCGCCCAGCAGGCCCACAACGCCGGTGGGTCCGAGGATCAGACCGGTGAGGATGGGAACGATGATGGCGAGCAGCGCGGGAATGACCATCTCATGGAGCGCGCCTCTGGTGCACATGCCCACGCAGGCCTGATAGTCAGGCTTGGCCTTGTACTCCATGATGCCGGGGATCTCGGTGAACTGACG
>CAJOHR010000058.1 GCA_905234425.1 uncultured Oscillospiraceae bacterium
CTGCAAGGAGAGAACCACGGCGACAAGCTCATTCCGTCCGAGCTTTTTCAGTTCTTCCGAGGTGTATTTCTGAGCCATGCCGCTCCCTCCTTCCTGCTCCGCGCTATTTGACGTTTACGATTTCTCGCGTCCTCCGGTCAATCTCAGCGATAGGATTACAGCTTGGTTCCATCCTTCTTTGCCTTGGCCTTCCGCGCCATCTTCACCTTATACATCTCTGTGTCCGCGGCGTCAATAAAATCCTGGGGACTCATGGGATGGTGCCACTTTGCCTGACCGATGCTCACGTTGATGGCATATCGGCTGTTTTTCGCGTTGACCGCCTTGAGTTGTTCCTCGATCTTCTCGCAAACTGTATCCGCGCTGAACTTGGCGCCCTCCACGATGACGACGAATTCATCTCCGCCGTACCGGGCGATAAAGGGGCGGGGCTGCACGGTGGAGCAGGCGTGTTTCAGCGCCGACGAAAGCTGCCGCAGGGCCTCGTCGCCCTCCACATGGCCGTAGGTGTCATTGATCTCCTTGAAACGGTCCAGATCCAAAAGCAGGAGGTAGAGGTTTTCAAAGTGATTTTCCAGCTTGTCCTCCAGATACTGCATGAGCCGCATTCGGTTGTTCACCTGAGTCAGGGTGTCTACGGAGATCTGCTGCCGGGTATTGATCTCATAGAGCCCAAGCATCTGAATGGTGATGAGAACGCACTGCACGGGCACGCCGCCCCCAAGCAGGATGCCTACGACGGAGGGGGCTACCAGCAGCAGGGGGAGAATACCGATGACCAGCAACAGCTCTCGCCGGTCCTTGTTTCGCTCCTCCCTGAACTCCTTGAAAAGCATGAATGCTTTGATACCGCTAACGGCGAACAGATAGAGGCTTTCGACGAAGAACATATAGTATTGGCGATATGTGCCGGTTTGATCCACTGAGAACATCCATGGATAGAACAGGTTGACAATGGGGATGATACAGGCCACTCCAAAGGAAATGGCGGGCTGCAGAATCCGTTTGCCCGTATATGCGTAGCTGCTTCGCAGGATGATGTCGGCGTAGATGTACCAGCAGATCACCAAAGCGGCCAGGGACAGGAAATAGACCGTTTTCACTCCATAGGCCAGAGCGATGCCGCCCTGATCCAGCGGTTGTAAGCTGCAAACGACTACAAACAGAAAGTTGGCGGAGTTGTTGACCAGCAGGGACAGGATCGTACGGGTCATCCATATCTCCTGGATGGACGCATAGGCACTTTTCCAGATCCATATCAGCACCAGCACAGACAGTGCGACACAGATCAGGTAAATCTCCGCCGTCAATATCGTACTCAAGGGACCGCCCCCCTTTTCCCGAATCATGATATCATCCTGCTATTTTAAGTATACCATTTCTTCCGAAAAAGGCAATGCGATTTTTGCATCATTATGCGAATTTCCATGCCAAAAGAAAATACCGGCCCCTGCCGCTTGCGGCAAGGGCCGGTGTGATCAATCCTTGGAATCAGTCGGCCAGATACCGGTCGTAGGCTGCCTGCTCGATGGCAACGCAGTCCTCAATCCCCATCTGCTTCAGAGTGGCCACATAGTCGTCGTACTCGTCCAGGGACTTATCGCCCACGATGAACTTCACGACGTTCTCGTCCATATAGGTCTCAATGTCCGTATATAGAGCATTGTAGTCCTGGGATTCCTCCACGGTCAGGTTCACGCCGGAACGGGGCATGTTGTACAGCCCGTCGTTGGCGTTGTTCCAGACCTCGATGGCGTCCAGCTGATCCTGAATGTAGTCGGCCCGGACCCGGTTCTCGTCGATGATGAAGGGCGCGGGGGTCATACGGTCGCACACGAAGATATTCATGGCAGCGCCATAGGAGTAGTCGGGGTTGCTCAGCACCATGTCCGTGAGCCGCGGCACACCGTCCACATACTCAAAGGTCTCGCCCTCCACGCCGTAGTTGGCCAGGAGGATACCGGCCTCAGAGTATACATAGTCCACATACTGGGCGATGACCTCGGGCTCCTCGCAGACCGTGGTGATGGACCACATGGGGTTATCCAGCAGGGCGCCGCTCTCGCCCACATGGGCCTGAGAGCCGTCCTTGGTGACAGTGGTCACGCCGGTGAGCCGGATATTGGGATCCTCGGAGGAATCGATAATGTTGCCCATACGCTGTGCGGCGGTGCCGTACCATACGCCAACCTTGCCCGTGGTGATGGGGGACACGTCCACCAGGCTCTGATAGGGGTTGGACAGGAACATGTCGTTGATCAGACCCTCGGAGAACCACTGGTTCATCATGGTCAGGTATTCCTTGAACTCCGGCTGGATGGCGCCGAAGCGGACCTCTCCATCCACCTGATAGAAGCCGGCGTTGATGTTGTAGCCGGTGAGCAGCTCGGACTGGAGGCCGGTGGAAATGGCGATGGCCAGAGGCGTCTCCGCGCCCTTCTCGTCCCGGAAGGCGGTGAGAATGTTGTAGAGATCGTCGTAGCTCTTGGGCTCCGCGATGCCCAGATCATCCAGCCAGTCCTTCCGGATCATGCCGCCGGCGGAGATGTCGCTGGGCTCGGCATAGAACTTGGGGAACCCGCCGATAGCGCCCTGCTCGCTCTCCAGCTCCTTGCGGAGCTCGGGATACTTCTCAAACCAGCCGCTGAGCTCGGGCATCATGTCAATGTAGGGGGTCAGGTCGATGAGGAAATCCTCCTCGATGGCCTGGTCCACGGTGCCTGTGTAGTTGTCAATGGCCTTGCAGATCACGTCCGTGTAGTCGCCGCCGGCGACCATGAGCTGGAACTGCTCGGACTCGGCCATGAAGGAGACCATGGTGGAATCCCAGCCCACGTTGGTGATCTTCTCCAGCTCCCGGAAGATGACGAACTCGTCCATGTTCTTGACCACGTCGTTCAGGTCGGGCGCGGTGCCAAGCCAGATGGTGTATTTGTGCAGGTCGTCGAACAGGGGATAGGAGATGGGCTCGATGGCGGGCGCCTCAGGCTCTTCCGGCTCCTCGGGAACCTCTTCAGGCTCCTCCTCAGGCTCGGCGGGCTCCTCCGCCGGTTCAGGCTCGGCCGGCTCCTCCGCGGGCGCTTCCTCCACGGAGGAAGCAGGCGCTTCCGCGCTGGAGGCAGGCTCCGCCGCAGAGGGCGTGGATGTGCTGCCGCAGCCTGCCATCAATCCCAGGCACAGACAGATCGCCAGCAGCAATGCAAGCATCTTCTTCATAAAAATCCTCCTTTTCTTGTGGCTTTTCCACAACCTTATCATACCTGAAAAATGCGCAGGAACAAGTTTCATTTTTTGATTCCGGGATTCCAAAAATAGAAGCCATGCAGCCATCGTTATGGGCAATCCCTGCGATTCCTTTTGACTTTTTCCCAGTATCCTATATAATAGGATTGCGATACGGGCTGCCGCGCCCAAACTATGCGCGCAGCCTTGATTTTCCGTTGGGATAGAAGCAATCATACGTTTGCGGGAGATGATGCGCCATGCAGGCAGTTTCGGATATTCAAAAGGCAATCTTATGGGGGGCGTATGACGAGACCCTGTCCAGACTCTATTGCCGTCCAATCGAGGACGTGGGACCCTTCCGGGAGCGGATGCTTCGGCTGACCCGGAATTACTGTGAGACCTTCGGGGAGGATGAATCGGCGGCGGTTTCCATTTTCTCTGCGCCCGGACGGACGGAGCTGGGCGGCAACCACACCGATCACCAGCGGGGCAAGGTCCTGGCCGGGTCCGTGGATCTGGACGCCCTGGCTTGCGCCGCGCCCAACGGTACGGGAGAGATCTGCGTCTTCTCCGAGGGCTACGGCATGATCCGGCTGGACGCTTCCGATCTTGCGCCCCAGCTTTCCGAGGAGGGGACCACCCTGGGGATTCTTCGGGGCATTGCTGCCGGGATCTCGGATCTGGGCTATACGGTGGGCGGCTTTGACGCCTACGTGACCTCAGACGTGCCCGGGGGCTCCGGTCTATCCTCCTCGGCCTGCTTTGAGGTGCTCATGGGGACCGTAATGAACCATCTGTTCTGTCAGGGGACGCTGCGTCCCGTGACCATCGCCAAAATCGGTCAGTACGCCGAAAACGTGTATTTCGGAAAGCCCTCGGGGCTGCTGGATCAAATGGGCTGCGCCTTGGGCGGCGTGGTGGCCATTGACTTCCGGAACCGGGAGCAGCCGGAATACCACAGCGTGGAGGCGGACTTCCGAAAGGCGGGCTACGCCCTCTGTATCATCGACACCGGGGCGGATCACGCGGACCTGACCGACGACTATGCCGCCATCCCTGAGGAGATGGGCCGGGTGGCGCGGGAGTTCGGCGTGGACGTGCTCTGCCAGGTGGAGGAAAACGCCTTCTATGGGGCCGTCCCCAGCCTCCGGAAAAAGCTGGGAGATCGGGCCGTCATGCGGGCCATCCACTATTATTCCGACTGTCATCGGGTGGAGAAGCAGGTGGAGGCTCTGGAGCAGGGGGATTTCTCCCGGTTTCTGCGGCTGGTCAGCTCCTCCGGTCACTCCTCCTATATGTACCTCCAGAACGTGGCTACCTACCGGGATCCCCGGGAGCAGCCCGTGGCCCTGGCCCTGGCCATGGCGGGGCATTATCTGGGGGAAAAGGGCGCCAGACGGGTCCACGGCGGCGGCTTTGCCGGAACCATTCAGGCCTTTGTGCCCCTGGATATGGTTAAGGAATTCAAGGCCGGCATGGACGGCCTCCTGGGCGCGGGCGCCTGCCGGGTGACCTACATCCGGCCCGTGGGCTGCTGCGCCGTGGTGAAATAGGAGGAAATACGAGAATGGAACTTCGGATTTCACAATTGATCGAATACGCCGTCAGAAAGGGCTGGCTTGCGGAGGAGGACCGGGTCTGGGCCTCCAATCGTCTGCTTCATGCTCTGCAGTTGGACGGATTTTCCGGCCTGGTCCCGGTGGAGGATCTGCCGCCCATCTGGGAGATTCTGGACGGACTCTGTGACGACGCTGTTTCCAGAGGCGTTCTGGCAGGGGACTCCGCCACATTCCGGGACCTGCTGGATACGGAGCTCATGGGGCTGCTGCTGCCCAGACCCTCGGAGATCGTCAAGACCTTTTGGGAGAAGTACAGCCAGTCTCCTGAGAATACCACCGACTGGTATTATCAGTTCTCCGGGGACACCAACTATATCCGCCGGGACCGGATCGCCAAAGACGTCCAGTGGATAGCGCCCACAGAGTACGGCGATTTGGACATCACCATCAACCTCTCCAAGCCGGAGAAGGACCCCAGAGCCATTGCCGCCGCCGGGAAGGCGAAAAGCACGGGCTATCCCAAGTGCCTGCTCTGCGTTGAGAACGAGGGCTACGCCGGACACCTGAACCATCCGGCCCGCCAGAACCACCGGATCATTCCCATGGAGTTGAACGGTTCGGACTTCTTCCTCCAGTACAGCCCCTATGTCTACTATAACGAGCACTGCATCGTCCTGAACAAGGACCACATTCCCATGCACATCGACGAGACGGCCTTTGGGAACCTGCTGGACTTTGTGACGCTGTTTCCCCACTATTTTGTGGGCTCCAACGCGGATCTGCCCATTGTGGGCGGCAGCGTTCTGAGCCACGACCATTATCAGGGCGGAAGGTATACCTTCGCCATGGAGCGGGCGGCGGTGGAGACGCCCTTTACGGTTCCCGGCTTTGAGGACGTGGAGACGGGGATCGTCAAGTGGCCCATGTCGGTGATCCGCATCAAGGGGCCGGACCGGGCCCGGCTCATCGCCCTGGCCACACGAATATTAGAGAAATGGCGGATCTGGGATGATCGGGAAGCGGATATCCTTCACGAGACGGAGGGCACGCCCCACAACACCATCACCCCCATTGCCCGGCGCAGGGGAGGGGACTATGAGCTGGATTTGGTGCTGCGGAACAACCGCACCACAGAGGAATACCCGCTGGGGCTGTTCCATCCCCACGACGACAAGCACCACATCAAAAAGGAGAACATCGGCCTCATCGAGGTCATGGGCCTGGCCGTGCTGCCTGCCCGGCTGAAAACAGAGCTGACGGCGGTGGCCGAGGGTCTGATCTCCGGCGCAAATCTGGAGGATGCTCCGCTGACTGCCTCCCATGCCGCCTGGGCGGAGAACGTGAAGCGCCGCCGCCCGGAGTTGAATGCGGCAAACGTGACTGAGATCCTCCGGCAGGAGGTGGGCAATGTGTTCGCCAAAGTGCTGGAGGACGCCGGCGTGTTCAAGCGCACAGCGGGCGGACAGGCTGCCTTCCTCCGCTTTATAGAGGCAATATGACAAAAGACGCTGCCCTGCGACTTGCAGGACAGCGTCTAAGGAACTGTGATAAAATAAATAGTACTGTTCAGTCGCTCGTGTCATCCTGAGCGTAAGCGAAGGATCTTTTACCTGATATTATGAATAACGCCAGGATTCTTCGTCACTTTGTTCCTCAGAATGACAGCGACTGAACAGTTACGCGTCATCAAGTATATCAGGCTTCTGTATGGAAGGCATATACAATGGTTCGGTCGTATGTCTCCCCGGCTCGCAGAATGGGCTTTTCAAAATCCGCCACCGCCATGGCGTTGGGGAAGAACTGGGGCTCCAGGCATACGGCGTCGTGGGACCGGTATTCCCGGCCGCCCTTGCCCGTTCCGTGGACAAAATTGCCGGTATAGAGCTGAACGCCGGGCATATCCGTGGACAGGGTCATGGCGATGCCGGTGACGCCGCTGGAAAGACGGGCTGCAGGCTGGAGCGTTCCGCCGCCGCCCAGATCAAAGTTGTGATCGTACCCATTGCAGGAAAGAAGCAGCGGATCCTTTGCGTTCAGGTCCCGGGACAGGGGCTTCTCCGTCGTAAAGTCGAAGGGCGTGCCCTGGACGGGAAGCAGCTTTCCGGTGGGCAGGGTATTTTCATCGTTTTCGCAGAACCTGTCCGCCCGGAGCCATAATACCTGTTCCATGGGGGCTTGACCGCCGCTTAAGTCAAAATAGCTGTGGTTTGTCAGGTTCACCACGGTATCCTTGTCCGTCTCTCCGCGGAAGCGTACCGTCAGTACCCTGCGCTCGTCAAAGGAATACTCTACGGTCAGAGACAGTCTGCCGGGATAGCCCTGATCTCCGTCCGGTGAAACCAGGGATAGCCGCAGGGTGTCTCCCGCGATCTCCGCCCGGAACATCCGGCGGTCAAAGCCCTCCAGACCGCCGTGAAGATGGTTCCTTCCGTCGTTGGCATCCAGGGAATAGGTCTTTCCGTCAATGGTAAAGGCGGCGTTTCCGATCCGGTTGGCGCAGCGGCCTACGGTGGCGCCGAAATAGCAATCTCCGGATACATAGCCCTCCAGGGTGTCATAGCCCAGCACAATATCCACGGGCCTGCCATTTCGATCCGGCAGGACCAAGCCTTGAACGGTGGCCCCGTAGTCCAGAATATCCGCGTAGGCGTCGGGGGCGGCCTGGAGCCGGTAGCGGGTCGCGGAAGTGCCGTCGGGCAGCGTTCCGAAGGGAAATGCAGTGATCATATAGGCTTCCTCTTTTCTTAGAATCAGGAGAGGTCCATGTATTTTTTATACTCCGAAAGACAGCCCTCCACGCCGTTCCAGAAGCGTCCCTTAGGGTCGTAGACGCCGGGATAGCTGTTGCCCTCGATCAGGGCCGGTCCCGTAGTGGTGATGGCCACATCCCAGCCCACATAGGCCACCTGAGGCGTCACCAGTGCGGCTTCCTTGACAAGTGCCAGCGCCTCCCGGAAAAAGGGTACCCGAAAGCCGGGGATTGTTTTCCCTGTCTCGGGATGCTTGTCGTAGATGTGCTCCTCCAGATCCACCGCCGGGTATTTCACCACGCCGTTTTCCTCCAGGAAGGTGAACATGCCGCCGCTGGCGTCGTTGTCCACCACGCTGCCGTGGTTACCCAGCTTCAGAACGCACCGAAGGACGTTCACATCCTTCCCGTCATAGAAGGTGTACAGCCGCAGAGAGTTGACGGCCTGGGGATAGAGCGCCGCCAGCTCCGGGTGCTGGATCACCAGCTCCTCGGCCAGAGCCTGGTCACCCTCCCGCAGGGAGGTATAGAGCCGGGTCAGGTCCGTTTCCGATGTGACGGTCTTTTTCTCCACGCCTGCGCCGCCAATGCCGGTCACGGGCTTGACGATGAAGGTGGGATGGCGCGCCGCGAAGGATTTGAAATCCTCCTCGGAGGCCTCCCGCAAATCCAGCCATTCCCGGTGCAGGAACGGATCATAGAGCTTACAAAACAGGCCCTTGTCGTCCAGACGGATGCAGGCGGCCTTGTCGTTGTATTTCCGCACGATCACGTTGTTTTTGCCCCGGGTCAAAACGCTGGCGCGCTGGTCGCCGTCAAGCAGATAGAAGTCCAGGGAGCGGTAGTCGTTGTACCCTGCCTGATAGCGGAGCCCGCACCAGACCATGTCCCCCAGGATCCACACCCCTGGCTTGCCGGATTCCTTTGCGGTGGCGCGGATGGCATGCAGGGCGGCGCCGTAGTTCATGTGCCCAAGGCAGTATGCCAGATACTTTAGCTTGTTCATTTCTCCGATTCTCTTCTCACTCTTGTTTTTTGTTAAGTCAATTGCGGGCGGTCAGCCCTGTGATAATTTTCGCTGAATCCTCGCGGTGATTACAAGCAGACCGATCCCCAGGATCCGGAATACTTTGAAATACTCGTTTCTGTCCAGGTCCGTGTCCGTGGTCAGAATGGTGTAGCGGACGCCGCCGCCGGTGATGTGCCGGTTGAGATCGTGGAAGCCGTTCCGGAGGTAGAAGTCCATTCGCCGCCGGCGCTGATCCGCGTTTTCCGCCGCCTCTTCCGGAGGCTCGATCTCCACCACCATGTCCCGGCCCGGGTACTGAGCCTGGAGATGCTCCAGGATCTGCCCTCCAAGGCCCTGGGAGCGTATGGCGGGGTCCACGGCGAAGAAGCTCAGATAGAGATACCGCCCCGTGTCCACCGTGTGGGTAAAGCCCAGAAACCGGTCTCCCTCGTAGTATCCCGTGAACCGGACGGCTTTTTTCAAGGAGACCAGCCACAGCACGGGGAAGGGGAACCGCTCCTCCAGGGGAAAGGCGGCGAGATACAGCTCCCGCGCCTTTTGGTAGCCCGGTGTGCCGGGCCGGATCTGTCGTTCCTCCAATGCTTCCACCCGTTTCTCCGCCGTCCAAGTCTGGATTTGGCGATTTCATGAAGATTCTGTGTTGATTATATGTCATAATGTCCCGATTTGCAACCATATATCGTTTTTCGTAAGGGAATGTATCTGTTCAGTCGCTGTCATTCTGAGGAACAAAGTGACGAAGAATCTTGGCATTATTCACGATTTCAGGTAAAGATCCTTCGCTTACGCTCAGGATAGGGAATTAAGAATCATATAGAAGCATTAAGAATTTATCCCAGCGCTTCCCGGAGAGCGGCGAGATCCGCCTCGGTGGTGGACCAGCTCGATGCGAACCGGACCACCGTGTGATCCTGGTCCAGGGCTTCCCAGAAGCTGAAGGCGATCTTATCCCGCAGAGCTTCCATCTGCCGGTTTTCCAGGATCACGAACTGCTGATTCGTGGGGGAGTCCAGGTACATGGGGATCTTGCGGGAAGCAAAGATCTCCTTCAGCCGTTCCGCCATCTCAATGGCGTGGGCGCTGATGGAAAAGTACAGGTCATCGGTGAACAGGGCGTCGAACTGGATGCCCAGAAGCCGCCCCTTGGCAAGCAGGGCGCCCCGCTTCTTCACAGAGGTCATAAAGTTTTTTGGCATATTCCCTCTGGTAAAGACCACGGCCTCGCCGCAGAGGGCGCCTACCTTGGTTCCGCCGATGGAAAAGACGTCGCAAAGCGCCGCCAGCTCCGGCAGGGTGAGATCGGCGGAACGGCTCATGAGGCCGTAGCCCAGCCGGGCGCCGTCCAGAAACAGGGGAAGGTCATATTCCCGGCAGATATGGGAGATCTCCGTCAGCTCCTGCTTGGTGTACAGGGTGCCGTACTCCGTGGGGTAGGACAGGTAGACCATGCCAGGGAAGGTCATCTGGGCGTGGTTTTCGTCGGCAAAAAAGGACTGGAGATATCGGCGCAGATCCTCCGGCTCCATCTTTCCGTCCTTCTGGGGAATCGTCAGAACCTCGTGGCCAGTATATTCGATGGCCCCTGCCTCATGGGTGCTCACATGGCCCGTCTCCGCCGCCAGAACGCCTTCATAGTCTGCGAGCATGGTGGAGATGACCACCGCGTTGGTCTGGGTGCCGCCCGCCAGAAAGAAAACCTCCGCGTCCTCCATGCCAACGGCCTTGCGGATTTTCTCCTTGGCCCGCCGGCAGTAGAGGTCCTTTCCGTAGCCGGGCATGCTTTCCAGATTGGTCTGCTCCAGCGCCCGGAGGATCGCCGGATGGGCGCCGGTGGTGTAGTCGCTTTCAAAGGATACCATGTTGATCGCTCCTTTTGCATCATTGCCCCTATCATACCAGATCATGCCGCGTTTGTACAGGTTCTTAGACCTTGTTCAGGATTCCGGCGCATACCCGTTCCAATGGGCTTTTGGGAGCGGGCAGGAACATGACAGGGTGTTTTCATACAATTTGGCATGAAACTTGCTATAAGCATTGCAGTACAGAAAACACCAACTGAAAGGAGTTTCTTATTATGGACGAAAAGGCATTGCTGGCGAAAATTGAGTCTCTGGAGAAGGAGGTGGGGCGTCTATCCTACGCCGCCGACGCGGTGGACATTCAGAACCTCATGTCCCGCTATATCTTCTACATGGAGAACGGAAAGATCGGGGAGGTCTGGGACGATCTCTGGACCCATACCAACCCCGACGTTCGGGTGGAGATCATGGACTCCGGCGCCTATTTGGGCCAGGAGCACGTGAAACGCGTCTGGGACACCATGGCCCGCCGGGTGGACACCGACGGCAATCCCGTGAAGAAGGGCGCGTCCATGTCCAACACCAACACGGACCGGGCCTTCCTGCTGCTCATGCTGACGATCTCCTCTCCCATGATCGAGGTCAGCGAGGACGGCACCCACGCCTGGGGCCAGTGGCACATTTTCGGACCCCACACCAACCGGGTCTTCGACCCCGAGACCAGCACCAAGAAGGACACCGCCTTTTGGATCGCCGGCAAGTATGACAACGAGTTCGTCAAGGAGAACGGCGAATGGAAGATCCTGAAGCTGCACCCCATCTGCTGGCTGCGGACCCCCTACCACAAGAGCTTCCTGGAGTGCCCGGACTGCCGCAGGACCCCGGCTCCCTACTGGCCGCCGGATGAGCCCGCCACCATCCACTCCTTCAATCCCGATGAGGGCAACAACCCCGACAAGTGGGGACCCTTCCCGCACGAGCACATTCCGCACCTGTAAAAAACTGTAGGGGCGATCTCCTGATCGCCCGCAACAATCTACAAAGGGTGAAGCACATTGAAAGTTTTATTAAAAAACGCAAAGATCTATGGCGGGGACACCGCCGACATTCTGGTGGAGGATGGCAAGATCATCGGCATTGGCAGCTATGATTCCGCCGACGAGATCCACGATATGTCCGGCTATGCCGCTGTGCTGCCCGGCGTCATCGACGCCCACATGCACATCGTCACCGGCGACATCGAGTACAACGACCGGGCCCTCCGTTCCTGGGCCCAGGCGGGCGTGACCACGGTCCGGGATCTGGGCATGGGCAACGACAAAAACGACCATCCCACCCAGGAATTCCTGGCCTACCGGGAGACCATCGAGAATCCCGAATGCGCTCACTGCCTGACCTGCGGCCGCTTTGTGGCCCAGTATCACGGTCTCAACCACGTCATGAGCGATGGGGCCGAGACCGGTTACGGCTGTCAGACACCGGAGGATGCGGTGAATGCTGTCAACGAGCTCATCGACATGGGCTGCGAGGGCATCAAGACCTCCATCGGCCGTGGCATGGGCGGCGGCCAGACGCCGATTGAGACGGAAAAGCTCAAGGCCATTGCCGATACCGCCAAGGCACGAGGCGTATGGGTCACCTGCCACATCCTGGACGCGGAGTTTGTTCCTGCCCTGCTGGAGGCGGGCATGCCGGAGTTTGCCCACATGCCCACGGACCATGTGCCCGACGAGATGCTCAAGGCCATGGCCGATGCGGGCGTCACCTGCACGCCCACGCTCATGTCCATCAACGCCCCCCGGCCGCCCCTGCCGAAAGGCGCGAAGATGCCGCCCATGCCCGGCGGGCCCGGCGGACCGGGCGGTCCTCCCCCCATGATGATGAAGGACCCCCAGGAGCAGGAGGACATCTGCGTGGACAACACCCGCCGCTTCATCGAGTTTGGCGGAATGGTGGCCGTGGGCACGGACACCATGCGCATGGAGTCCCAGCCCCACGTGGCAGCCATGCCTGTCCGGGAGCTCCAGCTCCTCCATAAGGCGGGACTGACGGTGCCCCAGGTCATCGACGCCGCCACCATCAATGCGGCCAAGCTCTGCAAGATTGACGGTCAGGTGGGTACCATCGAGGTGGGCAAGCAGGCCAATATCATCGCCGTGAAGGACCCCATCGACGAGACCTTCCAGGCCCTTTCCCACGTGGAGTTCGTCATGAACCGGGGCGCGGTCATCAAGGAGTAAGCCCCAAACCATAGGAGCATGAAGCCGTTCCTCCGTCAAAAGCGGAGGAACGGCGCGTTTCTGGAGCTTCAAACCGCCTTTCTCCGGACGGTGCAAAATGTGATTTGCCGTTGGATTTGGAGCATGGGGAAAGCCGGAATTGACGAACCGAGTGAAAATGAACTATACTAAAGAAAGAAACAATCGGAAAGGAGCTTATTACTATGGCTGAAAAACTGCTGACGTATCTGCTGGACGGAAAGGAGGTCCCCGCCGGGACGTCCGGCGCCAAGGCGGTGGAGACCCTGCCCATCGCCCCGGAAAAGGGCCTTTACAACGGAGGCATGACCAAGGGAAGCTGCGACTATCGGACTGCGGTCTTTGTGGACGGCGGCAAGGTGGACGGGGACCGGAGCGTCACCGCGGCCATCACGGGCGGCGACCTCAGCGACAAGCAGCTTGCCGGCGGCGTCATCGATTCGGACAACGCCCTGTTCAACGGCATCATGGTGAATGATTCCGACTTTGCCGTCAAGGATCTGACTATGACGGCGGACGGCTCCGGCGGCAACGACTTCAAGGGTTACGGCGCCGGTATCGCAGGCTACGGGAAGTCCAAGGTGGAGGCGGAGGGCTTTGTCTATTCCGCTGCTGGCCAGGTCCGTCACGGCGTGTTTGCCGGCGGCAACAAGCCGGAGGACAACCTCACCGTGACCGTGAAGAACTCCTTTATCAAGGCCAACGGCTCCAAGTATGAGAGCAAGGCCGAGGGCATGTCCTCCTGCCCCTGGATGCTGGGCATTTCCCCTGACGGCCACGCCAGAGCCACCATGGTGGACGGCTACGCCAATGTGAACTATGAAAAGGACATCCTCCTTTCTGACGGCTGGGGCGTGCTCAGCGTGGACGACACGGGCGATACTACGGAATTCGGCAGGTACTCCATCGAGATGCAGGTCCGGAATTCCGTCATCGACGTGACCACCGAGGGCACCGAGGACCCCAGCTGCTACGCCACTTATTCCATCGGCGGCTGCCGGAACCGGTTCTATGACTGCGTGGTGGGAGGCGGCGCCGAGAGCGAGAAATTCGCTGCGCTCAAGGCGGCCATGCGTCCCTCGGACGTAAGCTATGATTACAAGACGAAGAAGTACGGCATGACCTATGCCGCTGTGGTGGCCAACGAGCACGCCTCCGCCGGCTGGTATGACGGCACCGTGGTGACGGCCAAGTACGGCGTCATGTACCACAAGACCAACAACGTCCGCTACGTCCCCGGCGCCCGGGACAACACCGCCGCCACCCTGCCTGAGTGCGGCGTCACCGAGGTGGAGAACTCCACCTTCCGGACCCATGGTGCGGCGTTCCTGATCAAGGCCTGCACCCCGGCCATCGAGGTCCGCAACAGCGTGTTCCAGTCTGACAGCGGCACCATTGTCCAGCTCATGACCTGCGACGATCCCGGCATGGGCACCCCTGCCTTTTCCGAGCCCCTGGACCTGGGTGCGCTCGTGGAAAAGGACCCGAAATACAACCCCTACGACTTCAACGTGAAGAACGAGAAGCTGTTCCGGAAATTCGACGTGAAGGGTATGATCAGCGATCCCCAGGTCCGCTTCACCGCCTGCAACGAGAAGAACGGCTCCACTCTGAAGGGCGACTTCTATAACTCCGTCAGCGTGGCCACCAACGGCGAGGGCATGATCTGGTGGGGCCAGAATCTGGTCCTGACCTTCGACGACTGCGACGTGACCGGCAAGATCACCTCCGCCAAGGCTACCCACAACAACTATTCCTACTATCTGGTTCCCGCGGACAACGAGTACGGCTTCATTCCCGTGAACGCTGAGGGCTATGAGATCGCCGGAACCTGGGCCAAGCCCTCCTTCGGGCCTCCCATGCCCATGGACGACGGTCCGGAGATGCCCGGCGGTCCCGAGATGCCTCCCATGGGCGACATGCCGGATATGGGCGGAATGCCTCCCATGCCCGAGGCAGGCTTCTTCTTCAACCCGGACTACGATGAAAACGGGAACCTGATCGTCACCGGCAAGGAACGGCTTGCGCCCGCCATGGGCTGCATCATCGGTAAGAACGCCACCTACCTGGGCGACCTGACCAACGTGCCCGCTCCCGCCGTGAACAACGGCGTGTGGGTCAAGCTGGAAAACGGCAGCACCTGGACGCCCGTGGAGACCAGCTATCTCACCCGCCTGGAGCTGTCGGCGGATTCCGCCATTCGCGGCACGGTCACCGT